>URYU01000126.1 GCA_900552155.1 uncultured Collinsella sp. | reverse complement strand
GGTAGCCCGTACCAGATTCGAACTGGTGATCTCCGCCTTGAGAGGGCGGCGTCCTAAACCGCTAGACGAACGGGCCACATGACATCTGCACTGCCGTGCTGCGAGAAAACATATTACGGGACAAAAAACATCAGCGCAAGAAGAAATTCCAAATTGCCGAAAAATTGTCGGCAGGTTATGGAACACACAGGTAAACTGGGTAGCTAATTCAAGTTGAGATGGACCAAAAGAGCTTCGCGCTCGTTGGGGATGTTGTCTTCGATCACGGCGTCGAGGGCGGAGTTGAGTAGCTGCCCCAGTTCCGGCCCGGGCTTGACTCCGGCACGGATCAGGTCGCCGCCGTTGATGGCGAGCATCTTGAGCGTATAGGGCTCCCCCGCCTTCAGCAGCTCGTGCGCCATCGCGCGCATCTCCTCAATCGTCTCAACGTAATAGAAGCACGACGGGGCCTTGCCGAGCGTGTCGGCACGCTTAAGATCCATGAGCTCGTCCATCAAACGCGGCGTGTCGACGCCCTCGCCCGAAAGCGTGCGCATCATATTGAGCAGGCAGGAGCGCTCGGGGCGCAGCGGCTTGTCGTGATATTTGATGAGCAGGCACACGTCGCGCACCAGGTCGTGCGAGAGCGCCAGGCGATCCATAATGACGCGCGCTTTCTTGGCGCCGAGCTCGGGATGACCGTAGAAGTGTCCGCTGCCGGCGTGATCGACCGTGAAACAATCGGGCTTGGACACATCGTGCAAAAACGCCGCCCACATAAGGCTCGACGAGGGCGCGACGCCGTCGCACAGCGCAAGCTCCCCTGCCACCGTCAGCACACGGGCGATATGCTCGTAAACGTTAAACGCATGATAGACACTTCGCTGATCAAAGCCGCGACCCGCTGCCAGCTCAGGCACAGAGGCACAGATGAGCTCGGGGTAGCGCAGCATCGCGTCTCCCCCATGACCGGTCGAAAGAATGCCCTCAAGCTCAATACCCACACGCTCGCGCGCCACGGCGTCGAGCAGCGGCGCGCACTCGGCAAGCGCGCGCTTAGTCTCGGGCTCAATCATAAAGTCCAGGCGGCAGGCAAAGCGCACCGCACGCAACATGCGCAGGGCGTCCTCGTTAAAGCGACGCGTGGGATCGCCGACAGCGCGAATCAGTTTGCACTCCAAGTCACCCTGGCCGTCGTAGCGGTCGACAAGCCCGCGCTCGGGATGCCAGGCCATAGCGTTGCCGGTAACGTCGCGGAGAGCCAGATCGTCCTCGCGCGAGGCGGCACGCTCCACACTCTGGGGATGGCGACCATCGGTGTAAAAGCCATCCAGACGGTACGTGGTGACCTCGATACGCTCACCATCGGAAATAGCCGTGATTCCGCCAAATTTAATGCCCGACTCCACAACCGCGATATCAGCGGCCTCGAGCGCCGCCTTGGACTCCTGCCACAGGCCGCTACAGCACATATCAACATCGTGGCTGGGGCAACCCATCAGGGCGTCGCGCACCCAACCGCCCACGTACCAAGCCTCAAGACCAGCCGCCTCAAGCGCGCGCAGGACGCGCAGGGACGCATCGGACGGTTGAGTACCGTTGAGCGAAACATTGCACATGCCTATGGCCTCCTGCGCTTGTGAGCGTTAATCGATGGTTCTCAAGAAGTCTAACAAGAAACGAGAAAGCGCGCACACGCAATCGCGTCGTCGATTAGATAAAACGAGACAGCAGACGCCACATACGTTCAGCGAGCAAAAAACACCCGCCTCGGAGATCCAAAGCGGGTGTTCGGCAGCGATTTTTCGATGCGGCTAGCAGACCTGGCGAACCTCGATGTGCTTCTTATATTCGTCCACCTTGGCAAAATCGCCCAGACCGGGGCACTCGACCACGTTGGCGCCGGTGGCCATCGAAAGACGCAAGGCATCCTCAACACGCTCAGGGGCGTCGTGCCACACGGACAGGAAGGCAGCGAGCGAGGAATCGCCGGCGCACACCGTCGACAACAGCTTGACGTCGAAGGTGCGGTTGGCAAACCAGATATGCTCGCCGTTGGAGAAGTACGCACCGGCGCCACCATGGGTCAGGAGCACGTTCTTGGCGCCCTTGGCGTGCAGCTCGGCCATAGCGCCCTTGACGGACTCGTCGTCGCCACCGCTCACCTTGATGCCAAAGATGTCAAGCAGCTCGTCGTCATTGGGCTTGATCAGCAGTGGCTCCAGAGCAATGAGGTCTGCCAGCTGATGGCTCGAGATGTCGAGGACGAACTCGGCCCCCTTGGCCTTGACACGGCGCAGGACCTCGGCCAAGAAGCCCTCGGAAGTGTTGGGAGGCAGCGAGCCGCTGATGACCAGGCAGGTCATGTCATCGAGCGAATCGATAAGTTCAAACATCTCCTGCTCGTTGGCCTCATTGATGGCGGCACCGGCATTGACCATGTTGTACTCGGTGTCGGGACCGGCGTTGAGGAACACATTGACGCGCGTAATACCGTCGGTCCACACGGGCTTGACGGGCACGCCCAGGGCCTCGGCGCCCTTAACGATAAACTCACCCGAGAAGCCGGCGAAGAACCCCAGGATCGTGGTGTCGACACCATAGTGGTCAAGCGTAAACGAGACGTTGAGGCCCTTGCCGTTGGGCGTGTAGACGGCATTGCGGGTACGCGTGACGGTATTGGCAGTAAGGCCGTCGCAGGCGATGTTGTAGTCAATGGCGGGATTTGCAGTGAGCGTGTAAATCATGAATGTTCCTTTCACGAAGCAACGTGTTAATGAAAGTATATTCCACGCATCGGTAAAAGGCTAGGACAACTCGGTGAACGGTGTGGGAGCGATGAAGTACGGCGGGACACCTCTCCCCCGTGGCGGAACAAAAAGGCGCCCCAGCCGAAACCGGGGCGCCACATGCGCACGAATATGTCGCGTTTCGATTACTGACGATCGAGCTTGCGGACAGCAACGCGCTTGCTGTACTCGTCGACGTGACCAAAGTCGCCAATGCCGACGGACTCGGCAACGTTGGCGCCGGTGGCCATAGCGAGCTTCATGGCCTCCTCGACGTTGTCGCGATCCCTGTACCACTTGTGCAGGAACGCAGCGAGGGTGCAGTCGCCGGCGCAGACGGAAGAAACCAGCTTGATGTTGAACTCACGCTTGGCGTACCAGATGTCCTCGCCGTTGGAGAAGTAAGCGTCGCCGCGGCTACCGCGGGTGAGCAGCACGTTCTGAACGCCAGCGTCGTGAGCCATCTTCATGGCAACGCGGACCTCGTCGTCGGTGTCGACCGGCACGCCGAAGATGGCCTTCATCTCGTGATGGTTCGGCTTAATGAGCAGCGGCTTCTTGTGAGCGAGCTCCTTGAGCTTGTCGGAGGACAGGTCCAGGACGACGTCGGCGCCACGAGCCTGAGCGTGCTCCATGACCTGAGCCAGGAAGTCGGGCGTAGCTTTGGGAGGCACGGAGCCGGAAACGATCAGGCACTCGAGATCGCCCGCGGTGTCCAGGATGTTGTAGAGCTCCTCCTGGTGCTGCGGCGTGATCGGAGCACCCGGGTTCAGGATGCCGTACTCGTGCTGGCCATCGTTGACGTAGGTGTTAATGCGCGTGATACCGTCGGTCCAGACCGGGCGGCAGAGGCAACCCAGGTTCATGACCTCCTCGACGATGAACTTGCCCGTGAAGCCAGCGAAGAAGCCGAGCGCGACGGTGTCGACGCCCATCTTCTTAAAGGCGAAGGACACGTCGAGGCCCTTGCCGTTAGCCGTGTAGCTGGCCGAGCCGGTGCGGACGTTCTCGTCGGGCTCGAGCGGAGAGCTCGAAACCGTCATGTCGACAGCCGGGTTAGCGGTTAGCGTGTAGAACATTTACAGTACCCCCTGTATATGTGAGGGCCGCGTGGCCGGCCCATTCCAACCACGCGGTTACCTCTGATACCAAATTAGCGAGCTGCGGACTCGAGCAGTGCCTTGACCTCGGCGGCGGTGTTGCAGGCGAGTGCCTTCTCGGCGAGCTCGTCGCACTCGGCCTTGGTCCACTGGCTGATGGTCTTGCGGGCGCGCAGGATCGACGGAGCGCTCATCGAGAACTCCTCCAGGCCCCAGCTGATCAGCAGCGGCTCGAGCAGCGGATCGGCAGCGGCCTCGCCGCACATACCGACCATGATGCCGGCCTTCACGCCGCTCTCGATGATGTTCTTGAGCGAGCGGAGCACGGCGGGATAGTAAACCTGGTACAGGTTGGAGATGGTGTCGTTACCACGGTCGGCGCACATGGTGTAGCCGATCAGGTCGTTGGTGCCGATGGAGAAGAAGTCGGCAACCTCGGCAAGACGGTCTGCGAGCAGCGAAGCGGCGGGCGTCTCGACCATGATGCCGACCTCGATGTTCTCGTTGAACTTGCGACCCTCTTCGGTCAGCTCGGCCTTGCACTGCTCGACGAGCTCCTTTACAGCCAAGACCTCCTCGACGCAGGTGACGAGCGGGATCATGATCTTGACGTCACCGAAGGCGCTAGCGCGCAGCAGAGCGCGGAGCTGGACCTTGTACTGGTCGGGATTGGCCAGGCAGTAACGCACGGCGCGGAAGCCCATGAAGGGGTTGTCTTCCTTGACCATATGCAGATACGGAATCTCCTTGTCGCCACCCACATCGAGCGTGCGGATGATGACCGGAGCACCCTTGAGCGCGCTGGCAACCTTACGGTAGGCGTTGAACTGCTCCTCCTCGGAAGGAAGCTCGGCAGAGTCCATGAACAGGAACTCGGAGCGGAACAGACCGATGGCCTCGGCATCGTGATCGAGCGCGTTGGGCACGTCATCAGGGTTACCGATGTTGCAGGCGATGATCTTTTTGATGCCATCGGCAGTCACGGACGGCTTGCCACGGAAGGCCTCGAGGGCTGCCTTCTCGGCAGCGAAGGCCTCGGCCTTGGCGGTGTAGGCAGCGAGCGTCTCCTCGTCGGGATCGGCCTCGACGATACCCTTGCCACCGTCGACGACAACGGTCATACCGTTGCGCAGCGCGGTGCAGCTGTTGGAAACCGAAAGGACAGCCGGGATCTCGAGGGCACGCGCGATGATCGCGGAGTGCGACGTGCGGCCACCGGTCTCGGTGACGATACCGTCAACGTGGGCCTTATCGATCGTGGCGGTCATGGACGGCGTGAGGTCAT
>URYU01000125.1 GCA_900552155.1 uncultured Collinsella sp. | reverse complement strand
GGAGCCGCTCTTGCCGCCGCCTATGGGTAGGGTGGTCAGGCTGTGCTTGAGGATCTGCTTCTGTCTCAGGTACTTGTGCATACCCTGGGTGACCGTCGGGTTAAAGCGCAGGCCGCCCTTGTAGGGTCCAATGGCAGAGTTGAACTCGACGCGGTAACCGCGGTTGACCTGAACCTTGCCTTGGTCGTCGACCCAGGGAACACGGAACATGACGATGCGCTCGGGCTCGACGAGGCGCTCAAGCAGGGCGGCCTCCTCGTACTCGGGATGGGCGTCGAGCGCCGGCTGGATGGTGCCGAGAATCTCGGTCGCGGCCTGGATGAACTCAGGCTGCTCGGGATAGCGGGCCTTGAGCTCGTCGAGAACTTTCTGCGTGTAGCTCATGCTTCCTCCAATTGATGGAAAAGAAAAGTGTCGTTCGAGGCGCCCCATGCGCCGCGAGCTTTATCGAGTATGGATAATATCGCACTGTTGCAGCAAAGTTTCGCATAAGCCGACGAGCAGATGTTTCGTTTTGATTACGATGCAGGTAGAAGCGTTTTTGAGTGCCCAACGCGCAAATCGCGTGTTTCGAAGCTGTTTCGTCCACATGTTCCAAACCACCACATTGGGGACAGGCACCTTTGCGGGGGTGTGGTGGCTAGAGGACGAGCTGATGGGAGTCGGCAGGGGCTATGCGGCCCTCGGTGGCGGCGCGGAAGGCGGCGAGCGCATCGCCCGAGAATGGCATGGCCCAGCACAGCCCGCAGCCTGCGGTAATGGAGCCGGGCAGTGGCATGATGCGCCCGGGCACACCGGCGGCAAGACACAGCTGTTCGCATTCCATCACATCGAAGGTGCTATCGAACGAAACGATAATCTTGCGCTCGTGGTCGAGGGCATCACCGGATGGGCCTTCGCGGTGTGCCTCACGATACGCCGCGGCAGCCGCTTCCTCTTCCGCAGTATGTCCACAGCCACCGCAGCCGCAGGTACAGGGCTCGGAACCATCGCAAGTGCAAGGCTCTCCCGTGTCGGGACAAATATCGTGAGACATGGCAACTCCAATCGTCTAGGCGAGTAACTCGGCCGCCGCAAACTCCTCGGGCGTATTGACGTTTTCGAAGCAGAGCGTCGAGCCCGCGGCCTTAACAATCTGCGGCTCATCCATATAACCGGCCTGAACGCGATTGATCAGGCAGCGAATGCGCTGTCGGTCGCAGGCAAGCAGCTCTTGGGCAACCGGCGCACAAGCGTCACGGCGCCAGACGGCTCAAAACGATCTGCAAGCGCGCCGATGAGTTCCGGCGAGACAAACGGCATATCGCAGGCGACGATCGCCACGAGCGGCAATCGGGCCGCAGCCAACGAGCTCGCGATGCCGCGCATGGCACCCGCCGACCCCTCAAGGTCCGGCACTATTCGCGGCACCAGGCCGCCAAACGCGTGCTCCTCAAGATAGGCAAGCTCGCTGGGACGCGAAGTCGTCACGACCAACTCGCCGGCAACTGGCGCCAGCCGACCCAGCACGCGCTCGATGAGCGGTTCGCCGCAAAACGTCATGCGCGCCTTATCGCAGCCCATGCGTGAGGACAGCCCGCCCGCTTGGACGACGCAAGAAAGATCGGCCCGTCTTACGGTAGTCATACGGCAAAACACCTCCATCGACATGCTCGAAACCCGACACACGAAGCCAGATACCGTCGCCGATAAAGCGGGCGGCACGGCAAACCCACGCAAAAACAAAACAGCGCCTTTGCGGCACGCAGCAAGACCGCGAGCACAAAAGCGCTGGTAGCGTATGGCGGGAACGTATGTGAATCGAACACATCCAAGACGTTTTGCACGCCTCGCAACGGTTTTGAGGACCGCGGAGCCCACCGGAGCCCATCCGTTCCCAAGTGCGGCGGTATTTTACCAAACCGAAACGGCTCTATCCCAAAAAGACGAGCAAGAAGTTGCGGTGGAATAGTTCCTGCTTAGGCTGCAAGACCCCAAAAACAGGAACTATTTCACCGCAACTGATAAGGGTGGCCTAGCGCAGGGACCTCAGGCCGCCGGCTTCCTTGTCGAGCACCGTAAAGCGTACGGCATCCAGGTGCTCCAAGATGCTGATGGCACGTTTGCGCGACACACCCAGGGCCTCGCGCAGCACGCTCGTGGTGGCAGCGCCGCCGGCTGCCTCAATGGCAGCGGCAACAAGCTCGCGCGCATGGGCCTCGGCGGCAGCGGACAGGGCAACGTCGCGCTCGACCTTAACGATCGAGCGGTTGAGCGAAAGCTCGCGCAGGGCACGCGTCATGGTGTCGCGATCGAGCTGCAACTGCTCGCCCACTTCGGGCAACGTCGGTGCATCGAGGCCGGCTTCGTCCAGCAAGGCAACGATACGTTCGCAGGCCTCGCGCACCACACGCGCCGCGGCGGCAGCGGAATGCGGGTCGAATACCTCGGCACCCTCGGCGGCACACACGCCACGCGAGCAGCCCTCGGCAATCAGAGCCGCGGCAACGCCATCATCAGCGGCAGGCCACGCAGCATGGGTAACGGCGCCGGGCGTAAAGCCCGTCTCCTTGGGAGACGCCGCGTGCATGGCCGACAGGGTCGCCGCCAGTGCATCCATCGCGGCGTCGAGCGCGGAAGAATCCGCATACAGCGAGCCATCCGAGCCAGCAAGCACGCAAGCAGAGCCCTGCGACACCAACCCGCGCAGTGCGGCATCGACCTCGCCGACACCAAGATCCAAAGCGTCGGCAACATCAACCGCCGTAACCGGCAGCATCTGCAGCGCCAGCCAAGCGCCCACACCGCCCGCGGTATCGCCGGACTCAAGCGCCGCAAATAGTGCGCGCTCGCCGGCAGAAAGCTCGCGCGAGCGACGGCAGCGCGAAAGCAGCACGCGCCCGCCGCCAATTAGCATAACGGGCGAATACGTCAGCTCCTCTGCATGGTCTCCGGCACACAGCGGCAGCGGGTCCTCCAGGCGCACCTGCACGGTACGGGTCTCGCCCACCGCCATGGGGGCCTCGCCCTCCAAAAGCATGATGCGGCCGACGACCTCGGCCGTGCCGGCCATCACATGCACACGCGCGCCCGACTCGAGCACGCGCGGCTTGGTGCCCTCGCGGCCCAGGTAGGTGAACGTCATCATAAAGCGCAACGTCTGGCCAAAGCGGTCCGCCACGCCCAGCATCTCGCCACGGTCAAGCGCCGCGACACCGTCACCAACTAGGTTGAGCGCCACACGCTGACCAGGCAGCGCGCGCGGCGTATCGCCATGCACCTGAATCCCGCGCACGCGACAGACCGTACGCGACGGCAAAGCCATCAGCTCGTCGCCCACCGCAACCGGCGCATCGTGCAGCGTTCCCGTTACGACAGTGCCGACGCCCTTAATCGTAAAGCAGCGGTCAATCGGCAGGCGCGGCGCGGCAGGCACTTACCTGCTCGTCGAGCACCGCAAGCAGCCCGTCGACCCCCTCGCCCGTCTTAGACGACACGGGCACAATCGGCGCGCCCGCAAACACGGTACCCGACAAAAAGTCATCGACATCGAGCTCGGCAAGCCCGGTCATCTCGGCATCGGCCAGGTCACACATCGTCAGCGCCACCACCATATGCGTGACGCCCAGCAGCTCCAGCACGTGCACGTGCTCGCGGGTCTGCGGCATCACACCCTCAACGGCAGAGACCACCAGCACGGCAACGTCGATGCCTGTCGCACCCTGCACCATGGCGCGCAGATAATGGGCATGCCCCGGCACATCGACCAGGCCGCCGATCTTGCCGCTCGGCAGCGCCAGCTCGCCAAAGCCCAGATCCACCGTCATGCCGCGACGGCGCTCGACCTCCAGACGGTCGGGATTCTTGCCGGTCAGCGCCTCGATCAGTGCCGACTTACCGTGGTCGACGTGGCCCGCCGTGCCAACGATAACGGGACACTCCACCAGCGCCTGAACCTCACTCATCGAGCAATCGCCTTCTCAACGCATGCGGCTAGCGTCGACGCCGCCGTCTCGATATCGCGGTCGCCCACGAGCGTACGGACGTCAAACAAAATGCGATCGTGCGAGGTTCGCGTGACGACCGGCGTGTCGAAGTCCTGGACAAGCGAGCGTTTGAGCACATCGACCGTCAGGCGCGTGTCAACAAGACGCGCGGCCACGCACATCGTGGGCAGCTCGACGGTAGGCAGCGAGCCGCCACCGGGAGTCGACGACTCCTCGACGATTTCCACCTGCACGGCACACGGGCAGCCAGCCTTATCGAGCCCGGCGACCATCCGATCGCGCAGCTTGCGGGCACGACCCTCCAGATGAGCCTGCGGGAGCGTGAGCATGTTGAGCACCGGCACCTCGCGATGGGCAACATCCGCCCCATCCATGTAAATACGCAGTGTAGCCTCGAGCGCCGCCAGCGCGAGCTTGCCCGGGCGCAGGGCACGCATAAGCGGATGCGACCCGCAGGTCTGGACTAGATCGCGACGGCCCATGATAATGCCCGCCTGCGCGGCGCCCAGCAGCTTATCGCCCGAGCACGACACGATATCGAGCCCCGCCGCGACCGAAGCCGGCGTGGTTTCTTCGCCGCCGCGAACCAGGATGTCGTCAGGCAACAGCGCCCCCGAGCCCTGGTCCTCGTAGAACAGCAGGCCATGCTTGTGAGCAAGCGCCGCAAGCTCCTTTGAGCTCACCTCCTCGTGAAAACCCTCGATGCGATAGTTGGAAGGATGAACCTTCAAGATCATGGCCGTTTCGGGCGTGATGGCGCGCTCGTAGTCGCCCAGATGCGTGCGGTTGGTGGCGCCGACCTCGACGAGTTTGGCGCCCGAGGCCGCCATGACGTCGGGAATACGGAAGCTGCCACCGATCTCGACAAGCTCGCCACGGCTCACGATGACCTCTTTGCCCGCGGCATGGGCGGCAAGCACCAGCAGTACGGCGGCCGCGTTATTGTTGACGACCAGCGCATCCTCGGCACCGGTAAGCGAAAGAATGCGCTGCGCGGCATGCTCCTTGCGCGACCCGCGCGAGCAGGTGTCCACGCTGTACTCGAGCGTACTGTACCCGCGCGCGACCTCGGCCACGGCCTTGGCGGCCGATTCCGCGAGCGGGGCGCGACCCAGATTGGTATGGATAACAACACCCGTGGCGTTGACGGCTGGACGCAAGCTCGGCAGCGCGGAGCGATGCGCACGCCACTCGATGGCCGATGCCAGCTCGCGCTTGG
>URYU01000124.1 GCA_900552155.1 uncultured Collinsella sp. | reverse complement strand
GCCGCCGTGCCCGAGAAACGCTGGATGCGAAAGGACGAGGACCGACCAACCAGGATAAAAAAGGCCACGAAGTCAAAGGCCGTCCACACGAGGACGGCGAAATAACCCCAGCCGTACGTGTAATCGTTGCTCCAGGTGTCGCTCGTACGGTCAAAGCGGAAGACCTGCTGGTGAAAATCGTTGGTGAGCACAAATCCGATAAGCAGGATGGCCACAATCCACAGCGCAGCGCAGTAGCGGCGACCCAGGCGGTGTTGCTCCAGGCCCGCAAGGCGCAGACCGCACAACTGGTAGAGCAGCGGAATGAGCGTCATGGGCACGTAGTACAGGTACCACAGCACGGTGGCATAGAACGGCGTGAACGACTTGTACTTGAGAATGACTTCGATCATCCACAGGGCGCAGATGGAGGCGATGGCAACAAGGCGGCGGCGCAACACATAGTCCAAACAGCGCAGATAGACCGATACGCCCCAGATCGAAAATATAATTGCGGCGACAAGCAGCGGGAGAGAGCTCGAATGGACGAGCGCATCCACGACCTCTTCGGACACCTCGCTATAGGCGGGCACGGCGTTAGAAAGTTTGGGGTCGAAGGCGAACAGCGCCGGCAAGACTGCCAAAAGCATGAGGAACAGCGCGGTGATGACACCGGCGATAGCAAAGACGCGGTGGCGGTACACCTGATGTGTTATGCCAACAAGGAATCGCGGCATGGCGAAGAGCCTGCCGCCCCTGGGATCCGCCACGGGAGCGGATCGGGCGGCCGCGTGGCCGATATGTCGCTCGCGGGTACCCATAGTGCTTTTAGTGTACCGACAGATGGGTCGAAAAAGCGGGCCGCATGTCCCAAAATCCGCAGACGGCAAGGCGCCCGGCGAGCACATACTCGCCGGGCGCCTTGGTCAGGAGACTCTGAAGTCGAGTGTCTCAGCTTCCTTAGGACAGGTCCTCACCATTAGAAGCAATAACCTTCTTGTACCAGTCGAAGCTCTTCTTCTTGGAGCGCTTGAGGGTGCCGTTGCCCGCATCATCGCGGTCCACATAGATAAAGCCGTAGCGCTTGGACATCTCGCCCGTGCCGGCAGACACCAGGTCAATCGGGCCCCAGGTGGTGTAGCCCAACAGGTCAACGCCGTCCTCGGTCACCGCGTCGCGCATGGTCTGGATGTGCTGGCGCAGGTAGTCGATACGGTAGTCGTCGTTGATGGAACCATCCTCCTCGACAACATCCTTGGCGCCCAGACCGTTCTCGACCACAAACAGCGGCTTCTGATAACGGTCGTACAGGTCGTTAAGGGTGATGCGGAAGCCCAGCGGATCGATGGCCCAGCCCCACTGGCTCTCCTGCAGGTAGGGGTTCTTGGCGCCGGCGAAGGCATTGCCCTGGGTGCGCTCGACATCGGGGTTATCGGCACCGGCAGAGCAACGGGTGCTGTAATAGCTAAAGCTGATGAAGTCGACGGTGTTAGCGGCCAGGATCTCGCGGTCCTCGTCCGTCATGCCCACATCGATGCCCAGGCGCTCGAGCTTCTTGACGGCATAGGCCGGGTAGTAGCCACGGCTCTGGACGTCGACGAAGAAATAGTTGCTCTGGTTGTCAATCTGCGCCTGGCGCACATCGCCCGGACGGCAGCTGTAGGGATAGTAGCTACCTGCGGCAAGCATGCAGCCGATCTTGATCTCGGGGTCGATCTCGTGAGCGATCTTGGTTGCCCAAGCGCTGGCGACGAGTTCGTTGTGGGCGGCCAGGTACTCGACACCCTCCTTGTTCTCGCCCTCCTCAAAGACCAAGCCGGCACCCATAAACGGCAGGTGCAGGATCATATTGATCTCGTTGAAGGTGAGCCAGTACTTCACCAGCCCCTTGTAGCGGGTAAAGATCGTGGTCGCGAGGTTCTTGTAGAAGTCGATGAGCTTGCGGTTGCGCCAGCCGCCGTACTCCTTGATGAGATGAATCGGGCAATCGAAGTGCGTGATAGTCACGAGCGGCTCGATACCGTGCGCCTGACACTCGCGGAACACGTCCTCGTAGAAGGCCAAGCCGGCCGCGTTGGGCGCGGTCTCGTCACCGGTGGGGAAGATGCGGGTCCACGCCAGGCTCATACGGAAGGTCTTAAAGCCCATCTCGGCAAAGAGGGCGATGTCCTCCTTGTAGTGGTGATAGAAATCGATGCCGGTCTGCGCGGGATAGTAATAGCCGTCCTCGAAGTCGAGCATCTTGCGCTGGCCGGAGACCACCGCATAGCGCTCGGGGCCGTGCGGAGCCACGTCCACGTTGGCAAGGCCGCGGCCGTCCACGTCGTAGGCGCCCTCGCACTGGTTGGCAGCCGTTGCGCCGCCCCACAGGAAGTCATTACGGAAAGCCATGTATCAACCCCTTCGCACGCTGTTGTCATAGGTTCAGTATCCCTGCAAACAACGCGTCGCTCAACGGCAACGGCACGGGCCGATACTTCTTTTCGCACACGGCGGCCCAGCAGCCGCCCCCGCCTGACACTTTCTGATACCGCCGCCCCAAACCACCACAAAAGGGACAGGCACCATGGTGGTGGTTTGGGGCGGTTTGTCTCGATCTGTAACAGTTAGGCCGCCAAAACCGGGCCTGGTGTTACAGATCGAGATTGTTAGGCCTGTCCCCTACGGTTTGTCTAAATCTGTAACAGGTAGAGACGATTTAGCCCGCTAGATGTTACAGATCGAGACAGAAGATTCTAGTCGCAGGCGATGTCGAGGTTTTTGCCGATGAGACCTACGTAGCCGCCCTCGGCAGCCTTGGGGCTGTCGGCGTGGCAGAGGACCCACTTGTCGGCCTTCCAGTAGCAGTAGCTGTCACCGGTGGCAGGCATGTCGGCTGCGGCCTCGGGGCGCGGGCCGTTGGTGCCCGCCGGCAGCGCCACCATCACCTGGAAGCCGCCTTCGTCGACCATGCAGGGCGTATAGTGGAGCGTGGTGTTGAAGACCTCAACAACCGTACCCGCCGGCACGCGGAACGCCTTGACGCACGCGGTGTCGAGCTTGCCGTCCTCGATCTCCCAGCGATGCGCCACGAGCAGAATAAAATCGCGGGCGCCCAGGTTAAACTCGCTGGCGCGGTGGTACTCCAGGCAGTTGAGACGCGTGTTGTGGCCGTTGCACCAGCCGAGCTGGAAGGGACGGCCACCAAACATGAGAAAGCCCAGCTTGTCGGCATCCTTGGCGCCCTCGAGCTCCGGCGCACTTGCTACGTACTTGCTGCCCTCGGGAATGGGCGTGGCAGAGAGCGCCTCGAGCACGGGCGACGTGAGCTCGGACGAAACGTCATCCCAAACGTTGCCATAGGATTTGAACTCGGGATCGTTGACAGAGTAGATATGCATGTTCACTCCTGTTCGTAAATGTGACGATACGAACATTCTAGAACAAACATGAGCGATTTTGAACGCTCGTCCCGACCAATCAACAAAAAGGCGCCCCCACATAAGCGAAGGCGCCCAATGCGCGCGTTTTGGGCGATAAAGCTCTTACGCCTGCTGATAGTGCAGGTGCTTCTCGTCGATATCGGCCAGGTCGCGGTCGAGGTAACGGCGTGCGAGCCAGTTGGCCATGGGGAGGTTCTGGTCCAGGTAATTACCGCACTCCTCGGGAGCGGCACCGGGGACATCGCCCTCGAAGCCGGCGACAAACTCAAACAGCTCGCGGACGAGCGGCAAGATCTTCTCGCTCGTCAGCTCGCCAAAGACAACCAGGTAAAAGCCCGTGCGGCAGCCCATGGGGCCAAAGTAGACAATGCGGCTCGACCACTCGGCATGATTGCGAAGGAACGTCGCGCCCAGGTGCTCGATGGTGTGGCACTCGGCCGTGTTCATGACCGGCTCCTTATTGGGCGTGGTCAGGCGTAGGTCAAAGGTGGTGACGGCGGCGGCGGTCGCCGGATCGCGGTCGATGCGGCTCACGTACACGCCGGGCTCAAGCAGCAGATGGTCAACGGAAAAGCTCGCGATGCGCTCCATGGCAGATCCTCTCGATAGTCAAATTGGGACGGGGCTTTTTTAGCTGGTTCGAATGGTCGCACCAATCATACCAGTCAAAAAAGCCCGTCCCAAAAAGACAACTTAGCCCAGGACGCGGGCCATGCGCGCCTTGAACTCGGACAGGAAGCGCGGGGCGTCGACGGTCAGCGCCACGAGTGCGCTCTTGTCCGGATCGGACAGGCGGCGCTCATCGCAGATGGTGCGACCGCGGTACTCGCCCAGTAGATCAACACGCAGGTTGCAGCCGAGCGCACCTACGAGCGTGGGGTCGATCGCCACGGCAACGGCCAGCGGATCGTGCAGCGCACAACCACCCAGGTAGGGTGCGTTCATCTCGTACGAGCCAATGTAGTGCTCGACCATGCTCGCAAATGCGCAGCCCGCCATGGTGCCCGAGCCCGTCCAGCCGGCAATGTCGCGGCGTGTGAGCACCACGCGATGCGTCACATCCAGACCCACCATGGTGAGCTTACGGCCCGAGCGCAGCACCGCGTCGGCTGCCTCGGGGTCGCTCGCCATGTTGGCCTCGGCGCCCGCGCTCACGTTACCGGGCACGGTAAGGGCGCCGCCCATCACGACCACGCGGCCGATGGACATCATTGCCGCCGCATCGCGCTCCAGGGCGAGCGCCAGGTTGGAGAGCGGGCCAGTCGCTACGTAGACCAGATCGGGACCATAGGTGCGCGCGGCATCGATCAGATAATCGACCGCAGCGTTGCCGTCGGCCGAGGTCGCCCCCACCGGCTCGTAGGGCGACGCGGGCACGCTCGCGCCGCCGATGCCGTTCTTGCCGTGAATGAGCGCGGTGGACGCCGGCGGCGTATAAGGCTCAGTTGCCTGCAGAGGACGGTCGGCACCCAGGTACACCGGAACCTCGGGGCGACCCAGCAGATCGAGCACCGCCAGGCAATTGTGCGCCGATTGCTCGACGCGCACGTTGCCAAAGCACGTGGTGATGCCCACGAGCTCCACCTCGGGGCTCGCGATGGCATAGGCCAGCGCCATCGCATCGTCCACACCCATATCCAGATCAAGGATCAGCTTCTTGATTGCCATTGTTCTACTCCGCTTCTCCGTCTTTATCGTTTAACCAAACCAATGTTCAACTTCGGCGCGCGTGGGAATCGATTGCTGAGCGCCCAGGCGCGACACCGTCACTGCCGAGGCGCGAGCGCCCGCGGCCATGCACTCAACGAGCGGCAAGCCCTCTAGGCGAGCCGCCGCCAC
>URYU01000123.1 GCA_900552155.1 uncultured Collinsella sp. | reverse complement strand
AGTACGCGCAGTACACCCGCCCCGCCGAGTTCAACGGCGAGGGCGTGCCTCCTGTGCTCGTGAGTGGCGATCACGCCAAGGTCGATGCCTGGCGTCGCAAGAATGCCATCGAGCGCACCTGTCGCTGGCGTCCCGACTTGATCGAGACGGCGCGGCTCACGCCCGAGGAGCGCGCTTACGCGCAGGTGATTTTGGACGCGTCGTATTCGCAGAGCGAGGAGTGAGTTTGGTTCCATCGCAGCATTCCGCGTTGAGGGGCGCTTTTGAGTGGATCGCGGTCATCGCGATCGCGCTCGTGGCCACGTTCCTGATCCGTACCTTTGTGGTCGAGCCCTTTGTGGTGCCCACCGGTTCTATGGAGGACACGATCGAGATTGGCGATCAGATCCTGGCGCAAAAGGTGAGCCTCGAGCTCGGTCAGCCCGTCAAGCAGGGCGATATCGTGGTGTTTCACAACCCCGATGGCACCTCCGAGCATGATGTTCTTGTCAAGCGCGTTATTGCCACGGCCGGCCAGACGGTTGACCTGCAGGACGGCAAGGTGGTCGTTGACGGCCAGGCGCTCGACGAGGATTATACGACGGGCATGAGCTGGCCACTTTCGGTCCAAGCGCCCGGCGCTCAGGTAAGCTATCCCTACACCGTTCCCGACGGGTGCGTGTGGGTGATGGGCGACACCCGCGAAATCTCTGCCGACTCACGCTACTTTGGTCCCGTCGATCGCTCTGATTTGATCGCTGTGGCGCTTGTGCGCTACTGGCCGCTCAACCGCATCGGCGCTATCGACTAAAAACCGCTATAGTACAGTACCTAACCGTGTAATCGTTTCGACGAGGGGATATTAGAGGCATGAACGCTTCATCGCTTTCCTTCCAAGACATCATCCTGCGCCTCCAGCAGTACTGGGGCGAGCAGGGCTGCGTCATTATGCAGCCCTATGACTCCGAGGTCGGTGCCGGTACCTTCCATACCGCGACCACGCTGCGCTCGCTCGGTCCCGCCGAGTGGCGCACCTGCTATGCGCAGCCTTGCCGCCGTCCCGCCGACGGCCGCTACGGCGAGAACCCCAACCGCATGCAGCACTACTATCAGTTCCAGGTGCTCATCAAGCCGTCGCCGGTCAACGCCCAGGAGCTCTACCTGGGTTCGCTGGCCGCCATTGGCCTGGACCCCAACGACCATGCCGTCCGCTTTGTCGAGGACGACTGGGAGAGCCCGACCCTTGGCGCCTGGGGCCTTGGCTGGGAGGTCTGGCTCAACGGCATGGAGGTCACGCAGTTTACGTACTTCCAGCAGGTGGGCGGCATCGAGGTCGACCCCGTGCCCGTCGAGATCACCTATGGCCTGGAGCGTATCGCCATGTACGCCCAGGGCGTCAACTCGGTCTACGACCTGGTGTGGAGCTACCTGCCTGACGGCACGCCCATGACCTATGGCGACGTGTTCCTGGAGAACGAGCGCGAGTTCAGCGCCTACAACTTTGAGGTTGCCAACGTCGAGATGATGCGTCAGAAGTTTGACGACTACGAGGCCGAGTGCCACTCCTGTCTGGAGCGCAAGCTGCCGCTGCCGGCGTACGACTGCGTCATGAAGTGCAGCCACGCCTTCAACCTGCTCGATGCCCGTGGCGCGCTGTCCGCGGTCGAGCGTGCCAACTACATCCTGCGCGTCCGCGCCGTCGCCAAGGCGTGCTGCGAGGCCTACATGGCCGAGGTCGCCGGAGTCAACGAGAATGCCGACCAGGAAGGCGAGGTGGCGTAAGCCATGGCAGACGCTAAGGATTTCCTGTTTGAGATCGGTACGGAGGAAATGCCCTCTGCACCGCTGAACAATGCCGTCAAGCAGCTTGGCACCATGATCGCCGAGGGTCTCGACGAGGCCGGTCTGGCCCACGGCGAGGTCCGCGTGATCTCGAGTCCGCGTCGCCTGGCTGCACTCGTTGCCGACGTCGCCACCGCGACCGATGAGGTTCACGAGGTCAAGCGTGGCCCCGCGGCCAACATTGCCTTCGATGCCGACGGTAACGCCACCAAGGCCGCCCAGGGCTTTGCCCGCAAGTGCGGTGTGGCTGCCGAGGACCTGGTCCGTCGCGAGGACACTGACGGTCGCGAGTATGTGTTCGCCGAGAAGAACATTCCCTCCGCACCGGCTACGCCGATTCTGACCGCTCTGTGCGAGAAGACCATCGCCGGCCTGCAGTGGCCCAACTACCGCAGCCAGCGCTGGGGTCACGAGCATGCGACCTTTGTTCGTCCGGTCCGCTGGATCTGCTGCCTTTTGGGCGAGGATGTCGTGCCCGTGTCGTTTGCCGACGTGACGAGCGGTAACACCACGCGCGGTCATCGTGTACTTGGCCCTGGCGACCATGTGGTTGCCAGCCCCGCCGTCTACGAGCAGGTGCTCGAGGACGCCGGCGTGCTTTCTGCCGAGCGTCGTCGCGAGGCCATCCTTGCCGGTATCGCCGAGGTCGAGGCCGCTCGCCCCGGCTGCCATGTCGATACGCCCAAGAAGGTCTTCGAGGAGGTTATCAACCTCTGCGAGTGGCCGACAGTGCTCGTCGGTACCTTCGATGAGGAGTTCCTCAAGGTCCCGCACGAGATTATCTGCGAGTCCATGCTCACCAACCAGCGCTACTTCCCGATCTATGACGGCGAGGGCAAGCTGACGCGTGAGTTCGTGGTCGTCTCCAACAGCAAGCCCGAGAACGCCGAGCGCGTGATCGACGGCAACGAGCGCGTTGTGCGCGCCCGTCTGGACGACGCAAAGTTCTTCTACGAGGAGGACCTGAAGATCTCCCTCGACGAGTTCCGTGAGCGCCTGGCCAAGGTTGCCTTCCAGGAGAAGCTCGGTAGCGTGCTCGCCAAGTCCGAGCGCATCGAGCAGCTCGCGCTCGCTATTGCCCGCGAGGCTCATCTGGGCGCTCATCTTGCCGCTGACTCTGCTCGCGCCGCGCACCTGTGCAAGGCCGACCTGGTATCCAACGCCGTTGTCGAGTTCACGAGCCAGCAGGGCGTGATGGGCGGTTATTACGCGACCGCGATGGGGGAGAACGACGAGGTCGCCCGCGCCATTCGCGATCATTATCGTCCCCGCTTTGCCGGTGACGAGCTGCCCGAGGGCACCGCTGGCTGCATCGTGGCCTGCGCCGACAAGCTCGATACCATCGCCGGTATCTTTGCCATCGGCGAGCCCCCGACCGGCTCTTCGGACCCCTACGCGCTGCGTCGTGCCGCTATCGGCATCATCAACATCCTGCGCGATCGCCTACCGATCGACCCCACGTCGCTCATCGACTTCGCCCTCGAGCCCTACAGTGAGCAGGGCAGTGAGTTCGACGCCGCCGAGGTCGCCCAGCAGGTTCGCGACTTCTTCCATGGTCGCTTGGTGAGCATGGCCCGCGACGAAAAGAACCCGGCCGATACCGTTGCCGCCGTCTCCGCGGTGCACATCATCGCCCCGTCCGTCTTCTTCGCCCGCTGCGCCGCCCTCGACGAGGCCCGCAAGAACGCCGCCGAGACGTTCGACAACCTTGCGACCGCCTATGCCCGCGCCGCACACATCTCCAAGCCCGAGCTGGGTGCGGAGTACGACCGCAGCCTGATGGGCGAGGCCGAGCTCGCGCTTGCCGATGCCTCCGAGGCTGCTCAGACCGCTGTCGATGCCGCCCTTGCTGCCCAGGATTACCCGGCCGCATTTGCCGCCCTCGCCGCCCTGCGTGCCCCCATCGACCGCTTCTTCGACGAGGTCATGGTCATGGACAAGGACGAGCAGCTTCGCGATAATCGCCTTAAGCTGCTCAACCGCTTCGAGGCCGTTTTCTCCGGCATCGCCAACATCGGTGAGCTTGCCCGCAAAAAGTAAGCCAGCCTGCGCGTAAGCGCAAAAGGAGCCCCGCATGGATTGCCCGGTCACCGCTCGTCCCACCGTTATCGTTATCTCCGACTCGCTCGGTGATACCGCTTGTGAGGTGGTGCTTGCGGCGTCCGGGCAATTTGATGAAGGGGCTTTTCGCGTTTTGCGTCTGTCCAAGGTGACCTCCGTGGAGCAGGTCAAGTCATTTGTGGGGCCGCGCGTCGATGCCGACCATCGCGATGTCGCCGTGTTCCACACCATTGTCGATCCGGCCCTTCGTGCTCGTGTGCTCGACTACTTGGGCATGCTGCACATTCGCTCGGTCGACCTGATCGGCCCGACGCTTGCCGTGCTGTCGTCGCTCATCGGTGTGCCGCCCAAAGGTGTTGCGGGCGTGATTCACAGGACCGATGGCCGCTATTTCCATCGTATCGAGGCCATGGAGTATTTCGTTGAGCACGATGACGGGCGCGGCTGCGACGATCTGTCGGGTGCCGATATCGTGCTGCTGGGCGTATCGCGCACGTCCAAGACGCCGCTGTCGATGTATTTGGCCTATCAGGGTTACAAGGTTGCCAATGTTCCGTTGGCCCATGGCGTGGAGCCGCCGAAGTCGATTTACGAGGTCGACCCGATGCGCCTGTTCGGCCTAATTTCGACCGTCGACGTTATTTCTGAGATTCGCGATAGCCGCTTGGGCGATGACTACGCTCGTGCCGTTGCCGGCTCCTATGCCGAGCCCGAGAGCGTGCGCAGCGAGCTCGAGGAAGCTCGTGCCCTCATGAAGCGCCTAGGCTGCTTTGTGGTGCGTACCGACGGCAAAGCCATCGAGGAAAGCGCTGCCGAGATCATTAGCCACTTGGAGGAAATCCAAGAAGCCCGCGCCCGCCGCGCCGCCCGCCGCGCCTAATATTAGTAGCATTCTGATAAAGCGATTTAGCAAAAACATCGCATCTGACCTGCTTTTTTATTGTAGTGGTATCTTCATAAGGTAACCACCTTTATCTACCGTTTACCGCCAGTTTTAGCACGTTTACCAAACCGCGCACCCTCTGCTCAAGCCTGCCCAAAACGCGCCGTATAGTTCCCTCACGGCCCGCATCCGGTGGGTCGATTCGTTACCACGGTCGTGCGTGTAAGTGCATGGAAGGGGAAGTATCGTGAGCGATTGCAAGAGGGTTTACCGTTTTGGAACCGACGCCCAGGGCACCTGTGTCACTGAGGGCGACAAGTCCATGAACTTCGTGCTTGGCGGCAAGGGCGCAAACCTTGCCGAGATGAGCCGCATCGGCCTGCCAGTTCCCGGTGGCTTTACCATTACCTGCCAGACTTGCATCGAGTACTCCGGTGCCGGCAACGTGTGGCCCGGGGGCGCACTCGATGAGATCGTTGCTGCCGAGTCGGACCTCGAGGCCCGCTGCGGCAAGAAGCTCGGCGACGCCTCCGAT
>URYU01000122.1 GCA_900552155.1 uncultured Collinsella sp. | reverse complement strand
TAACAGCACCTTGCTAGGGTCGCAGCCCAACTCGCGCGCCAGGATTGCCAACACGCGGCTCTGGCAAAATCCGCTCTGGCACCGTCCCATGCCGGCACGGCAGCGCCGCTTGACGCCCTCGACTGAAACCGCGCCCGGCTGGCGTCGAACCGCGGCCACAATCTCGGCCTCGGGCACCGTCTCGCAGCGGCAGACAATCTGTCCCCACGCGGGGTCGGACTCGATCAGTTCCTCCTTGCGCGCCAGCGGTGCGCGGTCAAAGTCGTCCGGTGCGTGGCGAATTGGGTTCCAGTCCGCCCGCTCGTGCAGCTCCACGCCCGCCTCACGCATCACAAGCTCCATGCACTCGGCAATGGCCGGCGCGCTTGCCACGCCCGGCGACTGAATGCCCGCCGCCTGGAACAGCCCCGGCACCACGGCCGACTGTCCAATAAAGAAGTCGTTCGTTCCCTGAATGACCGGACGCCCGCCGGCAAATGCGCGCACCACGCGGCGCGTGTCCAGATCGGGCACCAGCTTGCGCGCGCCGGTCAGCAGCGTGTTCACATCGCTCGCATAGGTCTGTGTGTCGCCCGGCTCGCGCACGGCGGCCGTGGCGGTGATCACGGTGTTGCCGTGCACGGTGCCCGTCACGATAACGCCCTTCGACACCGGCGTCGGCACGGGGTAGAGCGGCATGAGTGTGCGCGGCTCCTTGTCCAGCACCACGATGTTGCCCTGACGCCAGACCATCTGGAACTCCTCGGCGCCCGCCATATGCGAGATGTCGGCGGCGCCGTTGCCCGCAGCGTTGATCAGGTAGCGGCAGCGCACGTTGCCAGCGGAGGTCGCCAGCGTAAAGCACGTGTCGTCGCCCGAGCCCGCGACTTCAATCGCTTCCACCGATGCGGAGCGCATAAACGTCACCCCGTTGGCCACGGCGTTCTCCAGCGCGGCGATGGCAACCTCAAACGGGTCGACAAACCCAGTCGAGGGGCACCACAACGCGCACGTTGCATCGGCACTGGCGCGCGGCTCTAATTCGTGGATGCGGTCGGGTCCGACGATCGACAGCTCGGGCACGCCGTTGATACTGCCGTTGCTGCGCAGCTGTTCCAGATGCGCGCGGTCCTCGTCGTTAAAGCCCAACACCATCGACCCGGTGCGGCGGAACAGAAAGCCCAGCTCCTGCGCCCACGTACCGTACAACTCGCAGCCACGGGCATTGACCTGCGCCTTTACCGTGCCCGGCGCCGGATCATAGCCGGCGTGCACCAGACCGCCGTTGGCCTTCGAAGCCCCTAGCGCGATATCGTTAGCCGCCTCGACCACGCAAATGGATAGGTCATAGCGCGCGAGCTGCCGCGCGATGGCGCATCCGGTGATGCCCGCGCCGACAATCGCGATATCAAACGTTTCTGTCACAGTGCCTCCCAGACGAGTTGACAGGCCGTCAATAAGACTATCCTACGGTCCGCACACCCCCAGTGCGGCGGCAATGCGGCGAACAGCCCCGCAACACCCGCCAACGGCAGACGAGGGGAGACCCGGCAACGTCGACAACCTCGTCTGCCGACAACTACGGCAACCGTTCGTCTCGATCTGTAACAGTTAGACGAGGATTTGGGTCCCAGTTGTTTCAGATTGAGACATTTGCCATGCGGGTCCTCCGTTTGTCTCGATCTGTAACACCTAGCCCCGTATTTTCCGAGTATCTGTTACAGATTGAGATGTTTGTGTCCGCGCCAGCCCCGTACCCAGCCGTAGTCCCATATAAACAAACCCCGTGGTAAACTTGACCGGACTGTTAATATTCCGAAAGGTACCCGTAATGTCCAAGTACATCTCCGAGCTCATGTCGCCGCAGCTTATGGGCGTCGTCTATGCCTTCGTTGGCTTTATCATCGCCCTGTATGTGCTGTCGGTCGTCTATGTGTTCATCGACGCTCGCCGCCGCGGCGCCAGCGCCTACGTGGCATGGGGCATCATTGCCCTCATCCCGTTTGTGGGCCTCATTGCCTACCTGGTCCTGCGCCCGCACTCCTACGCCTCCGACCGCGAGGAGCAGGAGCTGGACATGGCCCTGCGCGAGCGCCAGCTTGCCCAGTACGGCACCTGCCCGCAGTGCGGCGCGCCCATCGAGAAGGACTTCGTCGTCTGCCCGGTGTGCGATACCCAGGTTCGCAACGTCTGCCCCAGCTGCCATCGCCCGCTCGATGCGCACTGGAAGGTCTGCCCCTACTGCCGAACTCGCATCCAGTAACGCATCCATCGCCGGGCCGGCCGCAAGCCACGGGCACACCGCATGTCACGGGCACCGCGCGTCCCGCGCAAGCCACACACGCAACCCGCCCCACACGATGAAGCATGCGTAGAAAATCGCCCGCCGTGCCATTAAGGTGCGGCGGGCGCTTGTATACCAAGGCAACCTGCCTATAATGATGCAAGTCAAAAACGCCGAGCGCATCGCACGCACTTGCATCAGGCATCCGAGAGGAGAAAACATACCCATGAAGGCACTCTACAATGACGGTTCGGTGGCCGAGCTCCCGCAGGACGAGGTCACGCACGTCATCCGCCACTCCGCCGCGCACATCATGGCGCAGGCCATCAAGCGCCTCTATCCCGAGGCCGACTTTGCCTACGGCCCCGCGACCGACAACGGCTTTTACTACGACGTCGACCTGCCCGAGGGCGTTAAGATCAGCGAGGACGACTTCCCCGCGATCGAGGCCGAGATGAAGAAGATCGTCAAGGAGAACCTCAAGTTCTCCGTGTACGAGAAGCCCCGCGCCGAGGCCATCGCTCTTATGGAGGAGCGCGGCGAGAAGTACAAGGTCGAGCACATCGGCGACCTGGACGACGACGCCCGCATCACCTTCTACCAGCAGGGCGACTACATCGACATGTGTGTCGGCCCCCACATCTGCTACACCAAGGCCCTGAAGGCCTTTAAGCTCACCGGCGTCTCGGGCGCTTACTGGAAGGGCGACAAGGACAACAAGATGCTCACCCGCATCAACGGCGTCGCCTTTGCCACCAAGGAAGAGCTCGACGAGCACATGCACATGCTGGAGGAGGCCAAGAAGCGCGACCACCGCAAGATTGGCCGCGAGATGGACCTCTTTATGATGCGCGACGAGGCCCCCGGCTTCCCGTTCTTCCTGCCCAACGGCATGATCCTTAAGAATACGCTGCTGGACTACTGGCGCGAGATTCACCACAAGGCCGGCTACGTGGAGATCTCCACGCCGCTCATCATGAACAAGCAGCTGTGGAAGACCTCGGGCCACTGGGACCACTACAAGGACAACATGTACTCCACCGTCATCGACGACGAAGAGTACTGCATTAAGCCCATGAACTGCCCGGGCGGCGTGCTGGTGTATGCCTCCAAGCCGCACTCCTACCGCGAGCTGCCCATTCGCGCCGGCGAGATTGGCCTGGTGCACCGCCACGAGCTGCGCGGCGCCCTGCACGGCCTGTTCCGCGTGCGCTGCTTTAACCAGGACGACGCCCACCTGTTTGTGCGTCCCGACCAGCTGACCGACGAGATCGTGGGTGTGGTCAACCTCATCGACTCCGTGTACCAGAAGTTTGGCTTTAAGTATCACGTTGAGCTTTCCACCCGCCCCGAGGACTCCATGGGTTCGGACGAGGACTGGGCTCGTGCCGAGGAGGGCCTGCGCACCGCTCTGGAGAAGCTGGGCATGGACTACGAGGTCAACGAGGGCGACGGCGCCTTCTACGGCCCGAAGATCGACTTCCACCTGGAGGACTCGCTCGGCCGCACCTGGCAGTGCGGTACCGTGCAGCTCGACTTCCAGATGCCGCTCAACTTTGATCTGGAGTACGTGGACGCCGACGGCACCAAGAAGCGCCCCATCATGCTGCATCGCGTGTGCTTTGGCTCCATCGAGCGCTTCATCGGTATTCTGATTGAGCACTTTGCGGGTAAGTTCCCCACTTGGCTGGCTCCCGTGCAGGTCAAGGTACTTCCCGTCTCTGAGAAGAGTCGCGACTACGCACATGAGGCGCGCGCCAAGCCGGAGGAGCCCGGCATTCGCGTGGGCTGCGACGACCGCGACGAGAAGATCGGCTACAAGATCCGCGAGGCCCGCAGCATCGACCGTGTGCCCTACATGCTCATCCTGGGCGAGAAGGAGGTCGAGGCCGGCAACATCTCCGTCCGCGATCGCTCCAACGAGACCGTTCAGATGAGCGTTGACGAGTTTGTTGCCAAGGTGACCGAGGAGATCAAGACCCGCGCCTAAGGCAAGCTTCACAACAATTAACAAAGGCGACCGTCCACAAAGGGCGGTCGCCTTTTTGTTGTCTAAAGAAGAAAAGCCGCTGGTTAGAGCGGCTTTTTTGTTGTGCAAAAAGGTACAGGTTTTTGTATCTTTCGACGGAGTTCATTATACGAGCAAACTGCTCGCGTTTTCCCAGATTGCACAAAATGCGCCGCGAATGGGTGCATCTCCATACCCCTCTACAAAAACCTGTACTTTTGCGACTGCGCCTAGCTGCGAGCGAGAAGCCTGTTCTTAACGCCCTTGCATCCGCGTGTGTCGCGGAGACAAGAAAAGGGGGCGAGAGATGGAACAGACAATGCGGCGCCAAGAGCAGCTGCCCGGTGCCTTTAGCGGCTCCACTACCAACTGTCAGCACGGCCGCGTCCGCTGGTATCTGGTCCACACCCCCAACGGTAAAGAGCGCGAGACCTGCGAAAAGGTCCGCCGCATTATCCCGCACGAGCTGATACAGGACGCTTTTGTGATGCAAAAGGAGTTCTGGTTTAAGCGGGACGGCGCTTGGTCGCTCCAAACCAAACCCATGTACAAGGAATACTTCTTCGTCGCCACGCGCGATGCCGCCCTGCTGGACAAGGCTTTGGCCCAGTTGAGCTTTGGCTGCCGCATTGCCGGCAGCAGGGAGCGGGCCTATGCGCCCATGCCGGACGATGCGCAGGACTGGTACCGCAGCGTGCTCGACGACGACGGCGTGGTTCGCAACAGCGTGGCCCGCATAGAAGACGGCGTGCTGCATATAGAGCAAGGGCCCTTGGTGGGGCAAGAGGCCCGAGTAAAGAAGATCGACCGTCATAAGCGCTTGTGCCTGGTAGACGTGGGCGAAGGCGACTCCGCTTTTAGGGAGCTGCTTCCGTTGGACGTGCCCAGTAAGACGTAAGGAGACGTCGCACTGGAAATTCAATCGCAATTTGAATTCATCGATTGGGGGATCCCTGAGGACAGGGACGTAGATTTGAACTTGACTAGTAAAGAAGTGACAGGGCAAAACGCGCCGGTAGGGGCCGCGCTTGTTGCGCAGGCCATGAATTG
>URYU01000121.1 GCA_900552155.1 uncultured Collinsella sp. | reverse complement strand
TGCAGAAGCGCGTGACCGCGACGGAGACCAAGGCAACGATGATGGCGGTAAACAGGCCCTGCGCACCCAGATAGGTGCAGGGGACCGCCTGGAGCACGGACTCGTCAGCAAGCTGGTAGTAGGACGACGGCGCCGCGGCGATCAGGAACATCACCAGCGAGGTCATGCCGGCGTTAAGCTTGGGCATCTTGTAGGTGCCCGCCAGGTTATAGGCGATTGCGAACGTCACGATCACCGACAGTATGCCCATCGTCATATTGAAGGGGATGAGCAGCGTGAGCTTATTGGCCGTCGCAAAATCGAGCCAAGGGCCAAAGACGGACCAGAACCCGCCCTGCGCCACCAGGTCGGCCGTGACCGGCGGGTTGGCGAGGATCATAAAGACGGCAGATACCAAGATGAAGCTGATCGCGCTCATAAAGCCCTTTTGCATGGAGGCAAAGTGGCGCTCGGTGCCGCAGAAATTGGCGATAGGGGTCAGTTTTTCCTGAAGCAGGGTCATGAACTTCTCCATGGTCGCCTCCTAACCCAACAGCGACTGGGCGAGTGCCAGCACGTTGGCAGCGTTGCCCATGCCGTAGTCCTGTGCGGGGATGACCGCGGTCGGCTTACCGCTCCCCTGCTTGACGGTGTTGAGCTGGTAGGACACCTGCGGCCCCAAGAGCAGCACGTCATAATTGGCGCACGTCTCCTGATACTCGCCGATACCCACCGCATCGATATCGAGCTCGATGCCGTTTTGCTCCGCATATTTCTCGAGTTTCTTCATCAGAATGCTTGTAGACAGACCAGCTGCGCAAACAAGAAGGATCTTCATAAGGGATTCCCTTCGCATTGATTGGTTGAATAGTCACCGCACGCCGCTAGGCGTTCTTGGTTGCAGTGCACTCATACAGGCAGATCAGCTCCTGCACGAGCTCCTGAGCAAGCATGGAGCACATGAGGTGGTCCTGAGCATGGACCAGCAACACATCCACCGACAGATGCTCGCCCGCTGCCTCAGTCGAAAGCAGCTGCGTTTGGATGTGGTGAGCCTTGATTCCCGCATCCTTTGACTGCTTCATGAGTTTGGCGGCGGCGTCAAAATCCCCCGCTTTTGCCTTTTCAAGGGCTTCGAAGGCAAGGCTGCGTGCCTCTCCCGCTGCAGCGACCAGCTGAAACGAAACCATCTCGGTTCCCTGATCGTCCATAACGGTCTCCTCTCCCGTGATGTTTGGTTTGTACTTGAATATTCGAAACGCCTATCTCCCGCCCGCAATCCTCGAGGTTTATTGCAGGTAGACTGACAGGGTCATCGACAAAAGAAGTCTTAAGCCGTATGCGCTTGCACAAGCGCCATCAGCTCATGCCAGGACCGGCGCTCGCGTAGGCGCTCGACCCCCTGGCGGTCCATAAAGATCTCGGCGAGCAGTGAGCTCAAGATCCGCGCCTCATCGCCGCCCGACCGGGCAAACGACACCATAAAGACGATATCGACCTCATGGCCGTATTCGTCCCAAAGAATGGGATGTTCGAGCAGGCCCACGGTAACAAAGGCCTCGGCGCTCAAGGGATGCATCCCATGGGGCATGGCTACCCCATTGCCAAACGAGGTGGCGCTCGCGCTCTCGCGCTCGGCGACCTCTTGGGCAAACTGGGCATCGACACGGCCGCTCTCGACGGCGCGCTCGGAGAGATATCGGAGAACGGCCTGCTTCGACGACGCCTCAACGCGGTTGAAGAACAGGGCACGGCTAAAGAAAGAGCTCACGGAGTCCGATTGCGCAGTGTCGTCGCTCAGCACCTTGCGGATAGCGTTGACATCGCTCGTCTCCAAGAAGAAATCGGCCTCGCGGACGGGCACGGGCAACTTGACGTTGAGCGGCACCGTTGTGAACACGTAGTCGATATGCGAAAAATCGAACGTTCCCACGCGGGCGACATCGCAGGTCTCAATCGAATCGATATACATGCCAAACTGCTTGCGGTACTGGTGCTCGAGCATACGGGCGCTTCCCGCTCCCGAGGCGCACACGATCAGGATGCGTTTGCGACGCGGCTGGTCGGCTTGCTGCTCGAGGGCCAGGGCAAATGCCATGGCGATGTAGCCGAGCTCTTCATCAGAGGGCTGCCTGCCAAAATGACGCTCGAGTACCTGCGAGGTGCCAGCTGCCATCGAATAGGCCAACGGAAACCTCGTCTTGATATCGGACAGCATGGGGTTATCCATATGCATGTGATATTCAAGGCGATAGCCCAGAGGGCCGATATGCCGAGCAAGGTTCATGCGAAGTTCAAGATCGCCGCTAAAGTCAAACCTAAACTCATCGTTGACCGCACGTACCATCTCGGAAGCAATCTCCCACATCTCGTCCGAGATAACGGCAGAGCCCTTCTCGGGCACGCCCGTGCCCCTGCCGAGCAAATGGATTGCGATAAAGGCAACCTCTTCTCGGGGCATGCTCACGCCCAGGGCATCCTTGATGTTTGCGGCAATCTGGAAAGCCGCGGCGTATTCGCGCGTTCCCTCCAGTTTTTGAACGTCCGATTCTGCAGCTGGGACATAGCAGCCCTGCTCGATGCGGCCAAGAGCAATGTAAAGATGCATGATGAGATTGCGGGATGCCAGCGAGCTCACCGTGACGGGCGAGGCCGTCAGAGCATCGTCCACACATGCGGCGATGGCCCGCAGGCGCTCGGCGAGCTTTGCATCGTCGGTGTCGGGCAACACGGGCCTCACCAGCGAGGCCAGGCACAGGCGCCGCTGCGACTCCCCGCCCGCAACGCGGATTCCGTAGCGTGGGCGCTTTTCGAGCGTTAAGTCAAATTGGGCGAGTTTCTGCTCTACCAGACGCATGTCATTGGACAGAGTTCGCGCCGAAACGTAGAGTAAATCCGCATACTCCTCAATCGTCACCCACTGGGACCGCATGAGGAGGTCGTTAAGAAGGAAGGACACACGGCCGTCGCGCGTATCAGGAATGCCCGGATGGGCCAGAGCCGCACCGTCTAGCAAGCGAGCAAGCTCATCTGCACGTGCAACATCGATACGATACTGCCCCTTGCTGCCAACGATGCGTGCAACCCCTGCAAGGTTGTCGTTTGCGCGATGGATATAGTTTCTCACGGCGCGCTCGCTTACCTCGAGACGCTTGGCAAGTACCGCGACAGCGACAGGCTGAGCGTCCTCGATCATATTTACAAGCTGCTTGACGCGAGCATCCATGTCCTCCTCCTTTCCCTGCGTCTAGTCTAACGCGGTAAAGAATGACACTCCACGTCGCGCTCGTTCCGCCAACTCGGAACAGGTTGCGGGGAGTCCAGCCGAACTTATAGGGAGCACGGAGAAAGGGCCCGAAAGCCATGTGCCGGTGTGAGATGCGCTTTCCGCAGTCATTGGGGACAGACTTAAATGAGTAGTCGTTGGGGACGTTCTTGTTTGACTAGTCGTTTAAGAACGTCCCCAATGACTATTAAGGACTGTCCCAAGCTGCCGGCAGGAAAGGACCGTCCCCAAGTGCCGGGTTTGTCCCCAATGACTAGGTGAATAGCAAAAGCCCCGCAGTCGGAGCGGACTGCGGGGCTCATGAAGAGAGGCTAGTTTGTGGGCGCCTTGCCTGGCGCCCACGAGAGAGGCAATGGAGTAGAGGCTACTCGTGGATGCGGGTACCGGAGAGACCAGCCATGGTCTCGGCGGCCTTGTCCAGAGCGCCAATGATGCAGGTGCGGCCCTTGCGGGAACGGGCGAACTTGATGGCGGCGCGGACCTTGGGCTCCATGGAACCCTTGCCGAACTGGCCCTCGTCGGCCAGGCGCTCGGCCTCGTCGGCGGTGAGGTCCTCGAGCTCCTCCTGGTTGGGCTTGCCGAAGTTGATGGCGACGTGCTCTACGGCGGTCAGCAGGAACAGGACGTCGGCGTCGCAGTCCTCGGCCAGCAGCTCGCCGCCCAGGTCCTTGTCGATGACGGCGGGGACGCCCTTGTAGCAGCCCTTGTTCTCGTAGTCGCGGACGACGGGGATGCCGCCGCCACCGCAGGCGATGACGATGAACTCGTTGTCGAGCAGGTTGAGGATGGAGTCGGCCTCGACGATCTTCTTGGGATCGGGGGAAGCGACGACGCGACGCCAGCCGCGGCCGGAATCCTCGACGAAGACCTTGGAGGGATCCTCGGCCATGAACTCCTTGGCCTGCTCCTCGGTGTAGAAGGGGCCGATCGGCTTGGTCGGGTTCTTGAACGCGGGATCGTCCGGGTCGCACTCGATCTGGGTGACGACAGTTGCGGCGTGCCAACGCTTATAGCGCTTGTGCATCTCGCGACCGATGCCCTGCTGCAGGTGATAGCCGATGTAGCCCTGGGACATGGCGCCGCACTCGGGCAGCGGCATCTCGGGGGTGCCGATGGCGTCGTGGGCGGCGGCGAAGGCGTTCTGGATCATGCCGACCTGCGGGCCGTTGCCGTGGGTGATGATGATCTCGTTGCCCTGCTCGATCAGGCCGAGAAGAGCGTGAGCGGTGTTGCTCACGGCCTCGATCTGCTCAACGGGGTTGTTGCCGAGGGCGTTGCCGCCAAGGGCGACGACAATACGATCGGGCTTGCCGTAGGGTTTGGACATGCGTGCCTCCTTATCGAAGAGTAGCGTACATCACGGCTTTAATGGTATGCATACGGTTCTCTGCCTCTTGGAAGACGCGAGACTTATCGGACTCGAAGACCTCGTCGGTGACCTCCATCTCGGTTACGCCAAACTTCTCCGCGATTTCCGCTCCGATGGTGGTCTTGGTATCGTGGAAGCTCGGGAGACAATGCATGAAGATAGCGTTGGGGTTTGCCTTCGCCATGACCTCCGAGGTTACGCGGTACGGGGAGAGCAGCTTGATACGGCTCTTCCAGAGCTCCTCAGCCTGGCCCATGCCAACCCAGACATCGGTGTAAATAACATCGGCATCCTTTACGCCTTCATCGATGTTGTCAGTAAGCTGAATGGTGCAGCCATTTTCCTCGGCGATCTTCTGGCAAGTCTCAAGCAGCTCGGGATCAAAGTGGGTAGCGCCCTCAACATCGCCCTTCGGCCCACAAGAGCAGAAGTTGATGCCGAGCTTAGCGCAGATCACCATGAGGGAATCGCTTACATTGCCCTGCTCCTTGCCGAGATAGGTCAGCTTGAGGCCACGCGTGTCACCGAATTCCTCGCGCATCGTAAGGATATCCGCCAAAGCCTGGGTCGGGTGATACTCATTGGTGAGACCATTCCACACGGGAACGCCGGCTTTATCGGCAAGCTCCTCAACAATGGACTGGTCAGAGCCACGATACTCGATACCGTCGTACATGCGACCAAGCACGCGGGCGGTATCCTCAATGGACTCCTTTTTGCCAATCTGCGACGAACCGGGATCAAGGTAGGATACACC
>URYU01000120.1 GCA_900552155.1 uncultured Collinsella sp. | reverse complement strand
GCAGCCGTAATGATCGGAGTCGACCGTAGTCACCCGCGGGTGCGCATACATGGTGACGATAACCGTGCCGATGCCCGGCAGTGGATCGAACGTCTCAAAATCGGGAGCCATACGGCTCATGCCGATAATGATGCCGTCCACCGGCAATGCAGCCATACGACGCGTTGCCTCGGCAAGCGAAAACTCCTCGGTCTTGGACATCTCGACCAGCGTGATGGCGCAATTATGCTCGCGAGCAGCGCTGGCGATGCCATCGATCATTGAGAGGTTGCCAAACTTGGTGACATCGTTGACGCACAGACCGACCGAATGGTAACGGCCGTCGCGCAGCGAGCGACCGGCATAACTCGGACGAAAGCCGAGCTCTTGCATAGCGGCTTGCACGCGCTGGCGCGTCTGCTCGTTGACGTTAGGCAAGCCGTTGGCGACGCGAGAAACTGTCTGCTGCGAAACGCCAGCAGCGCGGGCGACGTCGGCCATGGAGACCGGACGCGTACCTGTATCGTTGGACGGGCGCCTTGCCACAGGATCACCTTCACCCTTGCGAGATCTGAATAGCGTGAATGCCGGCCTGGGCAGAAATACATCCCGCGCCGAGGCCCGCTATCGTCGGACGCATGTTAACGTACTCTACTTTTTCTATCTGCACCTCTTCTGCTTTATAAGTCCATACGGCAGCACCGTTCACGGCTGTATTTCTACCGATTACCAGATTCTCAAAAAGTGACAGGCGTTGTGTTATGAGTACGTTAACATAGCTCGTAACGTGCGGTATCGTGAACACTGAGTTCATGCCGCTTCAAGTTGTTAACGTACTCATAACGACGCAAAACTCACCCGTGCGCGCCAAGGAAAGGACTCCCATGACCACCCCCGACGATAAGACATTTGCCACGCTCACCAAGCTGTTTGAGGAGGAGTTTGGTCCCATCGGCGACCGCCAGGTGCTCTACGTGCACGCGCCCGGCCGTTCCGAGATCAGCGGCAACCACACCGACCACGAGGGTGGCCACGTTATCGCCGGCTCGCTCGAAGTCGCCGTCGACGGCCTCGCCGTGGCAACCGATTCCAACAAGGTTCGCGTCGCCGACGTGGGCTATCCTACGTTTGAGATCACGCTCGACACGCTGTATATTCAAGAGTCCGAGAAGGGCACGTCCGCAAGCCTCGTCCGCGGTATGGCCCACGAGATTGCAGCGCTTGGTGTTGAGCCCAAGGGCTTCGACTTCGCCTTTACCTGCTCCGTCCCTTCGGGCGGCGGCCTATCCAGCTCCGCTGCCGTCGAGGCCGCGTACGGTCGTGCCATGGAAACCCTCTGGGGCGCACCCGCCGTCGAGCCCGTCGCGCTCGCCCAGATGAGCCAGCGCACCGAGAACAACTATTACGGCAAGCCCTGCGGTCTGATGGACCAGGCCGCCGTGTGCCTGGGCGGCCTTGCCTACATGGACTTTGAGGACCAGGCTCAGCCTAAAACCCAGAAGCTCGAGCTCAACTTTGAGGATCACGGCTATGCGCTCGTGCTCGTTAAGGTCGGTGCCGACCACGTGGCCGCCACCGACGACTACGCCGCCGTTCCGCGCGAGATGCAGGACGTCGCCGCCGAGTTTGGCAAGGCACGCCTATGCGAGGTAAACGTTGCCGACTTTGACGCCAAACTCCCCGAGCTGCGCGCCAAGCTGGGCGACCGCGCCTGCCTGCGCGCCGTTCACTACTGGTATGAGAACGGCCTGGTCGATAAGCGCTGGGCTGCCCTGAACGCCGGCGACATCGACCAGTTCCTGGTCCTGACGCGCGAGTCCGGCGCCAGCTCCGCCATGTACCTGCAGAATGTTGTTGCCAAGCTGGGGTCCGAGCAGCCTTCCATGTATGCCCTGGCACTGGCCGAGCATGTGCTCGACGGCCGCGGCGCCGTCCGCATCCACGGCGGTGGCTTTGGCGGCACCATCCAGGCCTTTGTGCCGCTCGACCTGGTCGACACCTTCATTGCCAAGATGAACGGCTGGCTGGGCGAGGGTTCTGCCCGCCACTACGCCATCTCTGACAAGGGGGCTTACGCGGCATGGCTGTAATGACCGACGTGCGCGAGGCCACGCAGAACCTAATTGAGTATGCCATCCACCGATCCATGATCGGACAGGATGATCGCATCTGGGCCTACAACACCGTTCTGGAGTGCATCGGCGCCACGGGCCCCGCGCTCGACATGACCTGGGCGCTGCAGACCGAGAAACTATCGCTCTTGCACCCCGATACCCTTCCCGACTTTGACCTGGAGGGCACGCTTGCCGCGCTTTCCGAGGCCGCCGTTGTCAACGGTGCCGCCGAGGACACGGCATCGGGCCGCGACCGCATCGCCATGCGCATCATGGGCGTGCTGATGCCGAGGCCTTCGGTTGTAAACGAGGAATTCAACGGCCGCATGGGCGTCAACGAGCCCCGCGCCGCGACCGACTGGTTCTACGGCCTGTGCTGCGACGCCGGCTACGTGCGCCGTGCCGCCATCGCGCGCAACATCAAATGGAGCACCCCCACCAACTGGGGCGACCTCGAGATCACCATCAACCTGTCAAAGCCCGAAAAGGACCCGCGCGACATTGCCGCGGCCGGCGCCGCAAAGAACACGGGCGAGAAGTATCCCGCCTGCCAGCTGTGCATCGAGAACGAGGGCTACCCCGGACGCTCTGCCGCAGCCGACGGCGGTGCTCACCCCGCCCGCCAGAATCTGCGCGTTATCCCCATCCAGCTCGACGGCGAGCGCTGGGGCTTCCAGTACAGCCCGTACGCGTACTTTAACGAGCACTGCATCACGATGAGCTCCGAGCATCGCCCGATGCACGTGGACCGCAAGGGTCTGACCTGCCTGCTCGACTTTGTGGACCTGTTCCCGCATTACTTTATTGGCTCCAACGCCGACCTGCCCATCGTGGGCGGCTCAATTCTGTCGCACGACCACTTCCAGGGTGGCGCGCACGAGTTCCCCATGATGCATGCCGCCGAGGTCTCGCAGTTTAGCGTGCCCGGTTTTGACCAGGGCAGCGGTACCGTGCTGCAGTGGCCGCTTTCGGTGCTGCGCCTGCGCTCGCACGACCGCGCCCAGCTGCTCGATGCCGCCGAGAAGATTATCCTCGCCTGGCGCGAGTGGACCGATGAGTCCGTGGGCGTTATCGCACGCACGGCCGATGGCGTGGCCCACAACACCGTGACGCCCGTCATCCGCCGCGTCGACTCCCGCGGCAATGCCGGCGGCGATATCTACGAGGCCTACCTGGCGCTTCGCTGCAACATCACGACCGACGAGCATCCGCTGGGCGTATTTCACCCGCATGCCGAGTACCACCACATTAAAAAGGAGAACATCGGCCTGATCGAGGTCATGGGCCTGGCAATTCTGCCGCCGCGCCTGGTTCCCGAGCTTGGCGCTGTCCGCGAGCATCTGCTGGCAGCCAAGGCCGATGCCAGCTACGACCTTGCCGGTGCGCTCGAAGGCGATGATCTTTGCCGCAGCCATGCCGCGTGGGCCGAGGATGTCTATGCCCGCCGCGCCGATGAGCTTACGGCGGATAACGCCATCGATATCCTGCACGAGGAGGTCGGCGTGGTGTTTGGCCACGTGCTCGACAACGCCGGCGTCTTTAAGTGGGACGAAGCCGGCCGCGCTGCCCAACAGCGCTTCATCGACTCGCTATAGAGCACGGGCCCGAACGCACGCACGCAACAGATAGCGCCAACACGACCACGGCGCCCGCCGGCAACATCGCCGACGGGCGCCGCTTTATTGGTGTAAGGGTAGATAATTTGCACCAAAACAAGGAGTGTTCCAAACTGCCGGCAGAGAAGGAACGCCCCCAGGTGCCGACCTAAACCCCACATTATTCGATGGATAAACGTGATTACCTCCCACATTATTCGATGAAAAAACGTGGTTTACTCCCACATTTTTCGATGGAAAGACCAAGACGGTCTTATACTAACCATGATCGTTAGGGGGCAGTATGCAGCGACAGCTAATGGACGAACTCATCGCTTGGAAATCTAGGGCAAACCGCAAGCCCCTCCTGCTTAAGGGGGCCCGCCAGACGGGAAAAACCTGGCTTCTCAACGAATTCGCAGGCCAGCAGTATCAAAACGTCATCCGTTTTGACTTTATGCTCGAACCGGGCGCACGTTCGCTGTTCGACGGAAGCCTTGACCCCAAACGCATCATCTCCCAGATAGAGCTCCTGCGCGGCCAGACCATAACGCCGACAGACACGCTCATCATCCTCGACGAAATCCAAGAGGCACCGCGCGGCATCACCTCGCTCAAATACTTCAACGAGCTGGCGCCGGAATACCATATCGTGGCAGCCGGCTCCTATATGGGGCTCGCGCTCCGACGCGAAAACGAGTCGTTCCCCGTCGGCAAGATCGACCAGCTTACCATGCGCCCCATGGGGTTTGTCGAGTTCGTTCGTGCCGTCGATGGCGATCCGCTCGCAGATGCCATCCTTGCCGCAGACATGGACCTGCTGGCGAACGTTTCCGAAAAGCTCGGGCGCCTGCTCAAGGAATACCTCGTTGTCGGTGGCATGCCAGAAGTTGTCTCCGCTTTCGCCGCCTCCCACGATTTCATCGAGGCCCGCAGGCTTCAGCAGCAAATCATCGAAGCTTATGAATCCGATTTTGGCAAGCATGCGCCAGCCCGCATCGTCGAGCGCATGAGGCTGGTTTGGAAATCCCTTCCCGGCCAGCTCGCAAAGGAAAACAAGAAGTTCGTCTACGGCGCGCTTCGTCCCGGGGCGCGCGCACGCGATTTTGAGGAAAGCCTCCAGTGGCTCATGGACTATGGAATCGTTCATAAGGTACCACGTGTTTCCGCCCTAAGAGCACCGCTCACAAGCTACGAGGATCTCTCGGGCTTCAAGCTGTTCTGCATCGACACCGGCATCCTCGGAGCACTCTCCGGCCTCACGCCAGCCATTGTTCTGAACGGGCCCGCTGTTTTTACGGAGTTCAAAGGCTCGCTGACCGAGCAATACGTCGCACAGGAGCTTTTGCTCCAAGGCAATACCCCCGCGTATTGGTCATCCTCCTCCGGCAATGCAGAGACTGACTTTGCCGTCGACCATGCGGGGACCGTGCTTCCGCTCGAGGTCAAGGCGGCAGAGAATCTCAAAGCAAAGAGCCTGAGGATTGCCTGCGAGAAGTTCAAGCTCGAGCGCTGCGTGAGAACATCGTTAGCGGCATATAGAGACGAAGGCACGCTCGTCAATATTCCGCTCTGGGAGATTGGGCAAATCGACAAGCTGGCATAGGCGCTGTGGAGGGGGTGCCCCGTAAGGAGTGTCCCAAACTGCCGGCAAAAAAGGAACGTCTCTATCTGCCGCATTCCCGAAGCAAGGCAACGCCGATGTTTTGGCAACGGCAGCGAGCGGGCCGCATTGGAGACAAGGTGACGTGAAACGAAAGGGCGCTGACCTTCTGGTCGCGCCCTTGAAGTTGAACGTCAGATTGTCCAAAT
>URYU01000119.1 GCA_900552155.1 uncultured Collinsella sp. | reverse complement strand
ACGCCATCGGGCAGGCGTCGGTCGGCATCGGCGACACCGTCGCCGTGTTCGGTGCAGGCCCGATCGGCATCATGCTGGGCCTGTGGGCCCGAACCGCCGGCGCGTTCCGCGTCATCCTGTGCGACATCGATCCGACCAAAGTCGAATTCGCGCGCAAACAGGGATTCGACGCCGTGAACTCGCGCGAGACCGATCCGGTGGAGTATATCCGCACGCAGACCGGCGGCCGGGGCGCCGACGCCTGCATCGAAGGAGCCGGCGTGGCGCAAACGTGGGAGCAGGCCCTCAAAGCGGTCAAAAGTTTCGGTACGGTCGTCTCGATGGGCAATCCCGCCGGCGACATGACCCTCACCCAGAAAGGCTACTGGGTGATTCTGCGCTTGCAGCTCACGCTGAAAGGGACGAGGATCAGCAGCTACAACGACGTCCGCAACGAATGGCGCACGGCGCTCGCGGCCATCGCGTCGCACCGCATCGACGTGCGTCCGCTCATCTCGCACCGCTTCCCGCTCTCGGAGGCCGACAAGGCGTTCGGCGTCATGCGTGAGCGCAAGGAGTTCTTCAACAAAGTAATGTTCATCAACCGATAGTATCACCGGCAGGGAGGTCGCAGCCCCCTTTCCGCCCGCAGGAGGCGGACAACACTTCCGCAGGCAGCGGTCTCCGGCCGCCCCCGTCTGACGAAACCCGGCACCATCAACACCCAACGATTATGGCAAAAACCGAAAAACTGTTGCAACGCATCGCGGAGCTGGAACGCGAAACCGGCATCCGTCGCACCCTCTTCGCCGCCTTTCCCAATTCGACGGCGGTCATCAAGGACGCCTACCGTGCCGCCAAGCGCAACAACGCGCCGATCTATTTCGCCGCGACACTCAATCAGATCGACTGCGACGGCGGGTACACGGGGATGCGGCCCGACGAGTTCGTGAAGCTCGTGCGCATGGAGGCCGCCGCCGTCAACTTCGACGGAATCTATATCGTGGCCATCGACCACGGCGGTCCGTGGCTCAAAGACAAGCAGCGCACCGAGAAGTGGTCGACCGAGGCCGCGATGGACGGGGTGAAGCGCTCGTTCGAAGCGGCGCGGCTGGCGGGGTACGAGCTGATCCACGTCGATCCGACGGTGGACATCAACGTACCGGCCGGCCAGACGATCGACATCCGTCTCGTGGCCGCCCGCACGGTGGAGCTGATCCGGCACTGCGAAACCTTCCGCCGTGCGAAGGGACTGCCCGAAATCTCCTACGAGGTGGGAACCGAGGAGGTGCACGGCGGTCTGGCCGACGAACGGACGTTCGACACCTTCATCGCCGAACACAAAGCAGGACTGGCGCGCGAAGGTCTCTCCGACATATGGCCCTGTTTCATCGTGGGCAAGGTGGGAACCGACCTCCACACGACCCTCTTCGACACGGAGGTAGCCCGCAGCCTCACGGCGAAAGTCCGTCCGCTGGGCAGCTACATCAAGGGACACTACACCGACGGCGTAAGCAATCCGCAGGACTACCCGCTGTGCGGCATGGGCGCCGCCAACGTCGGCCCGGAGTTCACGATGAGCGAATACGACGGATTGGCCGAACTGGAACGTACCGAACAGAAGCTCCTGGCCGAAGGACGTATCGCCATGCGTTCGCGCATCACCGAGACACTCGAACGACTGGTCGAAGCGGCGGGCCGCTGGAAGAAGTGGCTGCTGCCCGCCGAGGAAGGATCGGCATTCGGCGCACTGAGCGCCGAGCGCCGCACGTGGCTCGTCAAGACCGGCTGCCGCTACATCTGGCAGGAACCCGAAGCGCTCGTAGCGCGCCAACGGCTCTACGACAACCTGCGCCGTGTGGGAATGGACCCCGAAGAGGTGGTACTCGGCCGCATCGAACACGATATGGACAAGTATTTCTACGCATTCAATCTGGTCGACCTTAACAACCTGCTGTAATGAACGTAAAAGAACTGTTGAAAAAATGCCAGCGCGACCGGACGGCCGTGCTGGCGACCAATTTCTATAACTTCGAGACCCTCACGGCCGTCATGCAGGCTGCGCAACGAATGCAGGCTCCCGTGCTGTTGCAGCTCACGCGCAGCTCGATCGACTATATGGGGCTCGAACAGGCCGTCGGAATGGGCCGCAGGGCGATCGCCGACTACGGCGTCGAAGGGTGGATCCATCTCGACCACGGCGGATCGGTCGAACTGGTCGAGCGGTGTCTCGATGCAGGATTCGACTCGGTGATGATCGATGCCAGCGAACGTCCGTTCGACGAGAACGTCTCGACGACCCGACGGATCGTCGAACTGGCACGCCCCTACGGCGTGAACGTCGAAGCGGAGCTGGGCTACGTCGCCAAACTGGGACAGGCGCAGGGCGGAGGCTTCACCACGCCCGAAGAGGCCGCACGGTTCGTCGAAGCGACCGGCGTCGATGCGCTGGCCGAGGCGATCGCTTCGGCCCACGGAATCTACTAGCAGGCTCCGCGGCTCGACATCGAACGGCTGGCGCAGCTCCATGCGGCGACCGACGCGGCGCTGGTGCTGCACGGCAGTTCGGGCATCCCCCACGACATGGTGCGCGCAGCGATCGCCAACGGCATCGTCAAGGTCTCCGCTAAGGACAAGGGCACCGGCAAGGAGCAGCAGATCACCATCTCCGGCTCCACCGCGCTTTCCGACGACGAAGTCGATCGCATGGTCAAGGACGCCGAGGCTCATGCCGAGGAGGACAAGAAGCAGAAGGAAGAGGTCGAGGTCCGCAACCAGACCGACAGCCTGTGCTACTCCACCGAGCAGACCCTCAACGAGCTCGGTGACAAGGTTTCCGCCGACGTGAAGTCCAAGGCCGAGGCAGCTATCGCCGACGCCAAGAAGGCGCTCGAGGGCTCTGACGTCGAGGCCATCAAGGCCGCCGGCGAGTCCCTGCAGTCCGTGGCCTACGAGCTGGCCCAGGTTGTCTACGCCGACGCTCAGCAGCAGACCGACGGTGCCGCCGGCGCCCAGCCTGCCGACGATGACGTTGTCGACGCCGACTACGAGGTTGTGGACGACGAGGACAAGTAATCATGTCCGCCCGTAAAGCTCGCACGGAGGCGGCTGCCGTTGGTACCGCCCCCGTTGACTCTGAGGAGAAGGACGTGAAGATTCCCGTAGAGGCCGTCGACGATACCGAGGCCAACGAGGCCCCGGCCGCCGAGGCTGCCGAGAACCAGGTAGAGGATTCCAACAAGGAGGCGACGATGACCGAGGACGAGATGGTGGAAGCCGCTATCCGCGCCGGTGAAGAAGCCGCCGACAACGACTTTAAGCTCAAGTTCGAGCAGGCTCAGAAAGAGCTTGCCGACGTGCGCAACGAGCTCGATGCTGCGGCAGAGGCTCAGAAGGCCGCCGAGGACAAGGCGAAGGACGCCACCGAGCGCACCGCCCGCCTGCAGGCCGACTGGGAGAACTTCCGTCGCCGCACCGCCAACGAGCGCATTGCCGAGCGCGAGCGCGCGACCGAGAAGCTTGTCACCGCGCTGTTGCCGGTGATCGACGATATCGAGCGCGCGATCGACCATGCCCGCAGCCAAGAGCTTTCCGACGACTTTAAGCAGTTCGTCGATGGCGTTGACGCGGTGCATGCCAAGCTGCTCGACGTGTTTGCGCACGAGGGTGTTGAGCCCATCGATCCCAAGGGCGAGGCGTTCGATCCGCTCGAGCACCAGGCTGTGGGTCGCGTCGAGGACGCATCGCAGTACGACGAGACCGTCAACGATGTGTACCAGAAGGGCTACCGCATGGCGGATCGCATCCTGCGTTCCGCGATGGTGACGGTGACCTACGGTGGCGAGAAGCGCCCCGCACCGGAGCCCGAAGCGGCGCCCGAGGATGCCGCGGCCGATACGGCTGAGAGCACCGAGGAGTAATTGAGAAGGGCCCCGGGGCAACACCCGGGGCCCTTTCTGGCCTAGTGCCATAAGAAAGCATGAGCCGTCGTCTGCATGGACGGCGGACGTAACAGGAGAGGAGCTACGATGGCTGCAGGCAAAACCTTCTATGACATCCTGGGCGTATCCAAGAGCGCCTCCGACAAAGAGATCAAGAGCGCGTTTCGCAAGCTCGCGCAAAAATATCACCCCGATGCCGGCGGCGACGAGGCCAAGTTCAAGGAGATTAGCGAGGCCTACGAGACGCTTTCGGACGAGAAGAAGCGCAAAGAGTACGACCAGATGCTCATGTTTGGCGGCATGCCGGGCGCGGGCGGCGCGTATGGCGGCGGCTACGGTGCCGGCGCGGGCGCCAGCGGCTGGGGCGATATCTTCGACAGTATCTTTAGCGGCAACGGCGCCTGGGGCAGCGATTGGGGCTCGGGCTTTGCCGGGGCTGCGGGCGCTGCCGGTGCCGGCGCGGGTCGCAGCCGCGCTCGCAAGGGTGGCGACCTGTCGCTGACCGTTGATGTGACGGCCGAGGACGCGTTTCGCGGCGTGACGCACAAGGTCACCTACCGCATTCCCTCGACGGGCGAACAGCAGACCATTACGGTCTCGGTGCCTGCAGGCGCGGTCGACGGCGGCAAGCTGCGTTATAAACGTCGCGGCGAGTATGGCGTTGCCGGCGGCGAGCGCGGCGACCTGGTCGTGACCACGCACGTGGAGGAGCATCCGCTGTTTAAGCGTAAAGGTGCCGACGTGACCATGGAGGTACCGGTCTCGGTCTACGAGGCGGCGCTCGGCTGCACGGTGGACGTGCCCACGCCCGGCGGTGCGACGGTTCGTTTGAAGGTGCCCGCGGGTACCCAGACGGGCAAGAAGTTCCGCTTTAAGGAGATGGGCGCGCCCGACGTTAAGCACCGTGGCCGCACAGGCGCGCTGCTCGTCGAGATCAAGGTGCAGGTTCCCACGAACCTATCCGATGAGGAGCGCGATGCCATGGCCAAGCTGCGCGAGGCCGACACGCGCGACTACCGCGAGAAGGTCAACCGTTACAAGGCGACATACTAGGGCGGTCGCGGCGCACGCCCGCGCCCGCGGGCTTATGATGGACGATAACGAGACGGAAAGGGGTCAGGTAGCATGGCCGAGGACAATAGGAACAAACCGCTGTACATGATCAGCGTGGCGGCCGAGCTGACCGGCATGCATCCGCAGACTCTGCGCGTCTACGAGTCCAAGGGCCTGGTGAACCCCCAGCGCTCGGGTGGCAATACGCGCCTGTATTCGCGTGCCGATATCGAGCGCCTGGAGCTCATCAACCAGCTGACCGACGAGGGCATCAACCTTGCCGGCGTGGTGCGCATCCTCGATATGAAGGAGCGTGCCGAGGAGCGTGAGCACGAGAACGAAAAGCTCCGCGCTCGCGTGCGCCAGCTCGAGGACGAGCTGCACGAGTACAAGATGCAGAAGAAGATCGTCAAGAAGTGGCTGCTCGCCGGTCACCGCGTTGACGGCCGCAAGATGAACGAGATCCGCCCGCTCGATGCCGAGGTCGGCGTGATCCCGCGCGAGCACGGCTCTGGCCAGATCACTCGCGGCCAG
>URYU01000118.1 GCA_900552155.1 uncultured Collinsella sp. | reverse complement strand
CGCACGCGATACGCATCGCCGCGAGCAAGCACGTCGGGAAACAGCCCGGCCAAGCGATCGAAATCCTCGGCGTCGAGCATACCGGCGGCAGAGCGGCCCAAACCCAGATAGCCCTGTCCGGTCCAATAGGCAATGTTGTGGGCGCACTCATGGCCCTCGCCCGCGTAGCATGCCACCTCATACGGGTGCTAGCCGGCCGCACTCAGGCGCTCACGCGCCGCATCCATGCATGCAGCCTGAAACTCCTCGTCGGGCTCGAGCGACTCGTCGCGACACGCCATGCGATAGAGCGGCGTGCCCTCCTCGAGCGTGAGCGGGTACACCGACACATGATGCGGCGCCGCCGCCAACACGCCATCGAGTGTGCGCTGCCAGCTTAGGTCGGTCTGCCCGGGAAGGCCGCACATCAGGTCGCACGACACGAAAAGACCAGAGACCTTGCCCGTCGTGATGGCGGAGAGCGCCGGATCGGCATCGTGAATGCGGCCGATGGCGGTAAGTTCGGCGTTATCGAGCGTTTGCACGCCCAGAGAGACGCGCGTGACACCCACCCCGGCAAGCGCAGTGGCAAGCTCTGCGGTCAGCGATTCGGGATTGGCCTCGCAGGTAAACTCAACAGGCTTGCACCACGCAGAGATACGCCGGGCAAATTCTACCAAACGCTCCCCCGCCAGCGACGGCGTGCCGCCGCCAACATAGACGGTGCGGATCTGTGCAAGCGCGCCTGCGTCGCCAAAAGCATCGAGGCGCGCATACAACTGCTCAAAATAGGTATCGAGCGCAACGCTCATGTTGCACGGAGCAAAACTGCGTGAGTCAAAGTCACAGTACCGGCATTTTTGGGCGCAAAACGGCACATGCACGTACAGCGCGGTAACGACCACCGTTAGGCCTCCAACGGATGAGCGGGCACCGACTCGCCGGCGGCAAGTGCGGCCTCACAGGCCACCACATCGTGCTCGATATCATCGACCAGTGCCATGAACTCCTCGTATGTGGAGCAACGCACCACCTGAGCGCGCCAGGCGGCAGCATGGGGCATGCCCTTTAGATACCAGCTTGCGTACGTGCGGGCACGCGACATGAGCGGCAACAGCTCGTGCGTGAGCGTCAGGTGCTCGCGCAGGGCATCCAGGCGCTCAACCGAGGAGCGAGAAGGAACCGGCGTGCCATCGAGTGCAAGGGCTCGGGCATCGCCGAACACCCATGGATTGCCGTAGATGCCGCGCGCGATAAACACCGCGCTGGCACCCGAGCTTTGCAGATGCTCAGCAGCGTCCTCTGCCGAGAACACATCGCCCGAACCGATAACGGGAATCTCGACGGCGTCGGCCACCTCATCGACGACCGACCAATCGGCCTGGCCCGTATAGAGCTGCGTGGCGCAGCGACCATGTACCGCCACCGCGGCGGCCCCTGCTCCCTCAAGCATCTGGGCAAACGTCGCGGCGTTGCGGTCTTCGGCGTAATAGCCCTTACGGATTTTTACGGTCACGGGCACATGCGCCGCGCCCACCGCCGCCTCGACGATCTGCTCGGCCAGATCGGGAGTGCGCATAAGCGCCGAGCCCTCGCCCTTGGTGACGACCTTGCGGGCGGGGCATGCCATATTGATATCGATGAGCGACAGGCGATCACCCACACGCTCCTCGACAGCGGCGACGGCACTCGCAAACTGATCGGGCTTGGAGCCAAAGAGCTGCACGCAAATCTGCTGTTCCTCGTCGGCAGGAAGCACCAGTCGCCAGGTCTTGTTGCTGGCATAGGCAAGGCCCGCCACGCTCACCATCTCGCTGTAGGCAAGGTTGGCACCGCGGCGGCGGCACATGACGCGGTAGGCAGGGTCGGTCACGCCCGCCATGGGAGCCATAAGGAACGGCTGCTCGGCATAGGCGCCCAGCAGCCGCCGACTATATTCGGAAAGCGCCATAGATCTACTCGTCCACCTTGAGGATAGCCATAAACGCCTCCTGCGGGACCTCGACCGAGCCGATGGCCTTCATGCGCTTCTTGCCCTCTTTCTGCTTCTCGAGCAGTTTGCGCTTGCGCGAGATATCGCCGCCGTAGCACTTGGCAAGCACGTCCTTGCGACGTGCCTTGACGGTGGAGCGGGCAATGATCTTGTTGCCGATAGCACCCTGGATGGGCACCTCGAACAGCTGGCGCGGAATAATCTCCTTGAGCTTGTCGCACAGACCGCGGGCCAGGCCATAGGCCTTGTCCTTGTGCACGATAAACGACAGCGCATCCACCTCGTCGCCAGAAAGCAAGATATCGAGCTTCACGAGCTCGGAAGGACGATACTCGTTGAACTCGTAGTCGAGCGAGGCATAGCCCTTAGTGCGGCTCTTGAGCTGGTCAAAGAAGTCCAAGATGAGCTCGGCAAGCGGCATATCGAAGCGCATCTCGACCGATTTGCTCGTCAGGTGGATCATGTCGGTCGTAACGCCGCGGTGCTCGATGGCGAGCTGCATGACGGCGCCCGTGTACTCAGGTGGGCAGATGATCTTTGCCTTGAGGTAGGGTTCCTCGATACGCTCGATGCGCGTGGCCTCGGGAAGGTCCTGCGGGCTGCGGACATCGATCATTTCGCCGTCGGTCTTGTAGACGTGATAGTCGACCGAGGGACTCGTGGCAATGAGGTCCAGGTTGAACTCGCGCTCCAGGCGTTCCTTGACGACTTCCATGTGCAGCAGACCCAGGAAGCCCACGCGGAAGCCAAAGCCGAGCGCCACGGACGTCTCGGGCTCCCACACCAACGAGGGGTCGTTAACGTGGAGCTTATCGAGAGCGTCACGCAGGTTCTCGTAGTCCTTGTTATCGATCGGGAACAGGCCCGTATAGACCATGGGCTTGGCCTCGCGGTAACCGGAAAGCGGCTCGGGGCAGGGGTTCGACGCCCACGTAAGGGTATCGCCCACGCGAACGGCCTCGGGGTCCTTCAGACCCGTGACCACGTAGCCCACCTCGCCGACCGTCAGCGCATCGACCGGGGTCTCGGCGGGACGCTTGACTCCCACGCCATCGACCAAAAAGTCGCCCTTTGCCTGCATCATGCGCAGGGTATCGCCCTTCTTGATGGAGCCGTCAAAGACACGGACCGTGGCAACGACGCCGCGGTACTCATCGAAATACGAGTCCAGGATGAGCGCTTTGAGCGGCGCGTTTGCATCGCCCTTGGGCGGCGAGATCAAAAAGACAATAGACTCCAGCAGATCGTGGATGCCCTCGCCGGTCTTGCCCGACACGCACACGGCATCGTCGGCGGGAATGGCTAGATCGTCTTCGATCTCGGTCTTAACCTCGTCGGGGTGCGCCGAGGGAAGGTCGATCTTGTTGATGGCCGGAACAATGTCCAAGTTGGCGTTCATGGCGAGCGTCGCGTTGGAAACGGTCTGTGCCTCGACGCCCTGAGTGGCGTCCACGACGAGCACCGCACCCTCGCAAGCGGCAAGCGAACGCGAGACCTCGTAGGTGAAGTCCACGTGGCCCGGCGTATCGATCAGGTTGAACTGATACGTCTCGCCGTCGTCGGCGTCATAGGACACGCGGACGGCATTGGACTTGATCGTGATGCCGCGCTCGCGCTCGATGTCCATGGTGTCGAGCAGCTGCGACTCCATGTCGCGCTCATCGACGGTATGGGTGAGCTCGAGGATGCGGTCACTGATCGTGGACTTGCCATGGTCGATATGCGCAACGATCGAGAAGTTACGGATGTGGGAAATGTCAATTGAAGTATTCATGCGGACTATCTTACCCGAGCGGTACAAAAAATGGAGCCTGTTCCATAAAACAGGCTCCATTTATGCGCGTAATCTGTGTGGTGTGAAATTTACAACTTAAGCGTTGATGCTGTTCACGAGCTTGGCAAGACCGGACTTGCGGTTAGAAGCCTGGTTCTTGTGGATGACATGCTTAGCGGCAGCCATGTCGAGACGCTTGGTGACGGTCTTGAGGGCAGCCTGGGCCTTCTCGGCGTCGCCCTCGGCGACGGCGGACTGGACGTGCTTGGTCAGCGTCTTGAGCTCGGACTTGACAGCCTTGTTACGCATGCGAGCTGCCTCATTGGTGCGGATACGCTTCTTCTGAGACTTGATGTTTGCCACTTCTGGAGTTCCTTTCGAGTTCCTTGCAAAAAATGTATGACACCTCTGAGACACGGTGAGGTCATGCAAGCGCCTACTATAGCACGCTCCCCCTCAAAGGGATAGAACGAATTTGTCAAATAGGCAGGTATCATCACGATTTTCTCAAGATGTTCGTAATCCAGAGCATAAGCGCGGTCTGAGAATCGGCCGAACCCTTGAGCGCGAGCTCCACATCAACGGCACCCTCGAGCGCTGCGACGCGCTCTGCCATCGAAAAGCGACGTGCCCAGGTCAGGTGATTCTTGACCTGCCAGGACTGGAGTTTGAGCGTTGCGGCCAGCTCACGACCCTGTCCGCGCGCATCGAGCGCCTTGGCAACGATAAGCTCGCGAATGCGGCCGCACAGCAATGTGTACGTCCACACGTAGCTCTTGGCGGGCATTAGATTGAAGAGCTCGAGCGAACGGCGCATGTCACGGGCCGAGACCGCATTGAGAAAGTCCCAGGGTTGAACCTCGGCCGTACGTACAATCCAGCGCTCAACGTCGGCAAGCTCAATCTGGGGCGCCTCGACCATCTGGGCAAGCTTAGCCAAGTCGTTATCGAGCATGCGAGTGTTTTCACCCGAACGCGAGACGAGCTCCTCGGCGGCCGCCGTCGAGATCGACTTGCCGTGCTGCGTCGCCATCTGTTGCACGCGGCGCGGTAACTCCCAGCGCTTGGTGCCGGAGCAATCGATCACGGCCTTCTTGTCGATTTTGGCGATCGCCTTATACAGGCGCGTGTTCTTGGCAAGCGAGTCGGCGATGATGAGGCAGACCGTCGTGGGGCTGGGACTCGCCAGATAGTCGACAAGCGGCTCCGAGACCGCCTTAGCGAGCTTTGAGCAGCCATCAAGGATTACCAAGCGAAACTCGCTGCCCATCGGAAAGGTGTTAAGCGATCCGATAATGGACTCGATATCGGGGTCCTTGGTCATGTCGCGCTCGTCGAGGTTGAACTCGACCATTCCCGACTTTTCCAGACGCGCCTTCATACGCGAGACGGCGTGATCGCGCTTGACGCCGTCGGTACCGACGATCAGATATGCCGGCAGCAGACCGGTTTCGGACATTACGCTCCCCTCCCGCAGGCCTTCGTATTCGTTCCGTGCCATTCTAGCCCAGGGGCCCACCACACGCCATCGACGTCGTCACGGTCGCTGGCATCGCATCGCAAAGCCCTTTGCGGTCGGGCTGATGGTGATATCACCGTGTTCGATGGTGCATGCGAACGCACCGCCCGCTTCCTGAACGGCATCGATGCAGGCATCCGACGGATGACCGTATCGATTCCCCTTGCCGGCGCTCGCGAGGGAAAGCTCGGGTCTCAGGACATCCAGCAACTCACCATCGACTGAAACCTTGGAGCCGTGAAGCCCAA
>URYU01000117.1 GCA_900552155.1 uncultured Collinsella sp. | reverse complement strand
TGCGGCGTAAGCGGCATCGTCACCGTAGAGAGCAGACCACGCTTGAGCGGTGCCAGGTGCGGGGTAAAGACGACGCGATCTGTTAGACCAAGGATTTGCTCGATTTCGGGCGTGTGACGATGCTTGCCCACGCCGTAGGCCTCCAGATTCTCGTCTGCACTGCAAAAATGCGTACGGGCGTTGCAAGACTTGCCGGCACCCGTCACACCGCTGATGGCATCAACGATCACAGGGCCGCTCTGGGCAACCCAGCCAGTGCGCACGGCGGGCGCGGCGGCAAGGCTCGTTGCGGTGGGATAGCAACCGGCGCAGGCGACCAGCACGGGTTTGCCGTCGGCATGGTCGGATGCGGCGGTCTCCAAGTCCTGGCAGAACAGCTCGGGCAGACCGAAGGCACGGGTCTTGAGCAACTCGGGGCTCGTATGCTCGGCGGCATACCACGTCTCAAAGACAGACGCGTCGCTCAGACGGTAATCGGCCGAAAGATCAAAGCAGGAGACGCCCGCGGCAAGCAGGGCGGGCACCTGCGCCATGGCAGCCGTATGCGGCACGGCAAGAATATCCGCATCGCAGCTCTTGAGCTCGGGGGCGTCATGCGTAGTGAAAACCAGATCGCTCACGCCAGCAAAGCTCGGATACACCGCGGACAGCGGCTGGCCGGCATCGGCGTTGGACGTAATGGCAACAAGTTCAAACTCGGGATGGCCGAGCACGAGGCGAATGAGCTCGGCTCCGGCATATCCAGCCGCGCCGACGATTCCAACCTTCAAAGACATATCAGACTCCTTGTCTGCGATTTATGCACCGATGCGCATTTCGCAGCGGTCGTTATGAAGTGGGTTGAAACTTTAGCACCAAAAGATGCATGAATACGTAAATGGCTTGCATATTCATGCATTGAAACATTCCCGACACATTCGCTTGAAGGAATTGACAAATGGAGCGGGCCCCGTATTGACCGGCGCTCCTAACGGCGCCGGGCAATACGGGGCCCGCCCATGCGAAAACCAAGTTGTTAGGATGAGCCAGCCGGCTAGAACTCGACCGGCACCCATTCGTCGTGATTGCAGATAAAAGCCTCGGGATCCTCGACGCTAAAGAAGACGAGCGTGGGGGCGTTTGGCCCCTCATAGTGCTCGCCCAGGCGCTCTAGATGCTTCCACCCGGCTTCGCGCATTTCGTCTAAAGCCCGGTCATCCAAGCCGGCACGCCCGCGCAAGATGAGCCAGCCATGGCCCGGCCACCAACTCGTGGCCTCAAAGCGCTGGTTTTGCAGCAGCTCCTGCCACACATCTATTGTGCGCGCCGTCACAAACCACAGCTTACCGTCCTGGATCTGCGCAAACGAAAACGGACGCACATGCGGCTGCCCGTCCACGCTCGTCGCCAGATACCACGCCGGCACCGACGTCAGGTACTCCCGCCCCGTATTCAATCCGTCCACGTTTCCTCCTGTACTAGCGAGTTTGGGAGCCTGGTTTGTGCGAGCTAGAGTTCCAGGCGCTCCTCGCTGCCGTCGATATCACAGAAGCGCACGGCAATGTTGCGAATCGAAAAGAAAGCAAGGCGGCCGTCGTTGGCACTCTCGTGTTCCTCGCCGATGCCCACCATGTGCCTAAAACCCGCTTGACGCACCCTGTCGCTCGCAACTGCGTCGTCCTCAAGTGCGGCCTCGCCGGTCAACACGATCCAACATTCCCCCGGCTTCCAGCCCGAGAGCTCAAACTTGGGATTCGTACTCAGCTCCGCCCACACATCCTTGTCGCGCGACGTGCAAAACCACAACTTACCGTCATCGACCATGGCAAACGAAAACGGTCTCACGCGAGGCTGATGTCCGTCGGCCACATCGGTCGTGGCCAGATACCACGCCGGAATGCGCCTGAGATACGAACAGGCACGCTCAAGCTGAGCCGTGCAGTCGTTGTCGGTCATAGGGACCCCTTTCTTGCGCTCGAATCGCGCCTAAACAAGTTGAAGATTGATGACGATGACGCAGATGAGCAGCAACGCCGTCACCACCGCCGCCAACGCATCGCTGCGGCCAAATGCAAGCGCATGCAAACGTGTGCGGCCCTGCTCGCCATGATAGCAACGGGCATCCATGGCGGCCGAAAGCGTCTCGGCATGACGGAACACGCCCGTGAACAGCGGAATCGCCACACTGCCGAGCATACGCACGCCGCCGAGCGGGCCTCCCGTCACGCGTGCACCGCGGCTTGCTTGCGCGTCCGCCGTCTGCTTCATCTCGGTGGCAAACTGCGGCATAAAGCGCAGCGCGATACCCATAATCATGCCGAGCTCATGCGCAGGGAGCCCCACGCGCGCAAACGGTGCGAGCAGACGCTCAAAGCCCGCGGTGAGGTCGAGCGTGGGCGTGGTGAGCGTAATGGCGCTCATGCCGGCCATCATCAGAGTCAGGCGGCACGCCATAAACGCCGCAGAACGCAGCGAGCCCTCGCTTATCTGCAAAAAGCCAAGCTGCCACAGAATGCGCCCGCTCTGGTCGGAAAACAGGTTGAGCACTGCGACCACCACGACAATCGCCAGCAATGGTGCCAGCGATGATAGGACCCGGCGCAACGGCACCCGGGACACGGCATAGATCAGGACAACGAAGATTGCGACCGGGGCCAGTCCGCGGAAGCTGCTGACTGTGAGCGTCGTAATCAGAAACACAAAGCCCAAGAGCAACTTAGTTCGCGGGTCCAGGCGGTGGATCGCACTATCGCCGGGATAGTAGCTGCCAAACGAAAACGCCTCCATTAGCAGCCCTCCTCTCGCGCGACCGTCTTGGATTTAGCAATGTCCGCGACGTCAGAAGGACCGCCCGAGCGACCGATTAGCAGGTCCACCAACTCGTCGGCCAACGACTCAACCGTATAGAGCCCGCCGCGACGCAGCGGCACGCCTGCCTTCGCAAGCGCCAGCGCCATGCGCTGGGCAGCGGGAACACCCAAGCCGATTGATTTAAGCTCATCCGCATGCGCAAAAACCTGAGCGGGCGTGCCCTCGGCAAACACCGCGCCCTCGTTCATCACGACAATACGGTCGCAGCAATTGGCCAGGTCATCCATGCTGTGCGAAACCATGACAACGGTCAGGCCCTCGCGATGGAGTCGATCGATGAGCCCTAGGAAATCCCTGCGGGCAGCCGGATCGAGGCCTGCCATGGGCTCGTCGAGCACCAGCACCTCAGGTTCCATGGCAAGCACGCCGGCAAACGCCACGCGGCGCTGCTGGCCGCCCGAAAGCTCAAAGGGGCTCTTATCGCCTATCGCGGCGAGGTCGAGGCCCACGCGCGTAAGCGATGATGCGACACGACGCGCAACCTCGTCTTGCGGCAAGCCAAGGTTATGCGGACCAAACGCCACGTCCTGCGCCACGGTTTCGGCAAACAGCTGACGCTCAGGATATTGAAACACCACGCCGACCTTGGCCTTAACCGCGGCGGCGTCTTTCTTGTTTGACAGATCGAGCCCCAGCGCGCGAACGGATCCCTCCTGAGGGCGAATCAAACCGTTGAGATGCTGGACCAGCGTCGACTTACCCGAACCGGTATGACCTGCCAAGCCCAGGAACTCGCCGCGACGCACCGTCAGCGATACATCGCGCAGCGCCCACGGGCTGCTGGGGTCGTTTCCCCAGAGAGCCTGTTTGCTCGATTTGTCCGCAGTGGCCGAGCGCTTATGCCAGCGGCGGCGCTCGCGGGCGCTCAGCGAATAACTGTACGAAACACGGGATAGCTCGATGACGGGCTCCGACGCGTTGCCCTCGTTGTCTACCGGAACAGTGCCGTCAGCGATTTCCAACTGGGATACGGAAGACTGCCCCGCGATGCCTGCCCCACTTCGCTCGGCATAAGCCTGCGCAATCTCGGCGACCATATCCGCCTCACGTACCTGCGCGCAAACGGGCACGCCCTTCGCACGAAGTGCCATGCCCAAACGGCACGACTCTGGCATGTCAAGGTTGAGCTGAACGAGTTCATCCGCCCGCGTCAACATCTCATCGGGCGTACCGAGCATGGCAACGTGCCCCGCCCGAAACACCGCGACACGATCGGCCTCGGCGGCTTCTTCCATAAAGTGCGTAATCATCACGATGGTCATACCGCGAGCGTGCAACGCGCGGCAAGCCTTCATGAGGCCCTTACGTCCACGCGGATCGAGCATCGAGGAAGCCTCGTCCAAAATGAGAACGCGCGGTTCCATGGCAAGCACGCCGGCAAGCGCCACGCGTTGCTTTTGGCCACCCGAAAGCGCATGGGTCTCGTGGCGCTCAAAGCCCACCAGACCCACGCCCTTCAGCGCCTCGCGTACGCGCTGCGCAATATGCGCCGATGGCACGCCAAGGTTTTCGGGACCAAACGCAACGTCATCTTCGACAAGCGTTGCCACCAGCTGGTCGTCGGGATTCTGGAATACCATGCCCGCGGTCGAACGAATGTCGTAGACCAGCTCGGGCTCGGACGCATCCATGCCGTTGATGCGCACCGTGCCCGCATCGGGCTGCAGCAGCGCATTCAGATGCTTGGCAAACGTCGACTTACCCGACCCATTGCCACCGAGGATGCAGAAAAACTCGCCGTCCTTAATGCTCAGATCGATGCCGTCAAGCGCCTGGGCGGCACCGTCATAGCTAAAGGAAACGCCCCGACACTCAATCATGCGCGGCCTTTGACCTGGTCCTTTTTAGGCGTGATGAGGTTGGAGACCGCTTTATACACCGCCAGCGTCAACACCGAGTTAAGCACGGTCTTGATAAGGATGAATGGCAGTACGGCAGGAATCATGAGCGGGGCAATCGCATCGCCCGAGCCATACCAGAACCAAACGCCAATGGTCAGGTTCGCGACCATGGACAGCGCCGTAGCGGCAATGACGCCGAGTGCCAGACCGATCACGGCGCCCTTGTAGGTGTGCATCTTTTGGTAGACAATCGCCGCGGGCAGAATAAAGCCCAGCGTAGCGACCAAGTTCATAAGCGCGCCGACCCAATCGCCCGTGGTGAGCGCATGGATGACGTTCGCCATGGCGGCTACTGCAGTGCCGGCAGCAGGGCCATACGCAAATCCACACACCATCGCCGGCACCAGCGACGGGTCATACGTCAAAAACGGCGCCGAGGGAAGAATGGGCAGCTGCACATACATAAAGAGCGCACCCAGGGCACACATAAGCGCCATGGTTACGAGCTGTTTGGTGCTCCACCTATTCGTGTTCTCAAAATGGATATGCTGCGACTGTTCAGACATAAGATCACCTGCCTCTTTCATCCGGACTCTAACCGTTGGTACTGGGATCTCACCAGATCAGCCGGCATGCGAACCAACGCACACACGGGTCGCGGACTCATCGGCTCGACCGCAGGCACTTTACCTGCGCCACGGTACCCCCCTTGGCACCGCCCGATTTACCGCCAGTGGGGAATTTCACCCCGCCCTGAAACAGCAATTGCAAGTGTAGCACCAGTAGGCTTTCGCGCAAGTATGCCTAGGGTAATTTATGGAGGGGCTCAGTTGCCGTAACGACCACGTTCCCCGCTCATCCCATAGTAACGAG
>URYU01000116.1 GCA_900552155.1 uncultured Collinsella sp. | reverse complement strand
GCATTAATTGGGACGAAGCCGCTGGCAAGCTGGTCGGCGACGTCGATTTTGATGCCGCGGAGCCGGTTGTTGGCGCAATCACCCCCGTGCCGGGTGGCGTGGGCGCCGTGACGACAGCAATTCTCGCCAAGCACGTGATCGAGGCGGCTGAGCGCGCGGTAAAATAGGCGTTTGGAGGCTGTTTAGGGGGTTGGTTAGATACCCCGTGGTCAAATAATGCCAAATATGAGTACTGTTGCCAAGTTAGTCACATATGTTTGAGATCATTTTGGTTCTTTAGCGATAAGTAATATCGTTAAAGAGCCAATTTTATTGGACGTATGGGGAATTACTGGACTCAGTTTTTGGACAGGTGAGGATTCCCGGCGCCCGGAACAGTGCAATTTGCTGCCACTAAATTTGTGACAGTACTCATATTTGGCATTTTTTGACCACGGGGGCTGCCGAGGCCGTGGTTTCGCCCTTTCTGCGCCGAAGCGATACACTGTTGCCGTTTGATTTCTTCGCTCAAGGAGGATGCGCATGCCGTGCACAACGATTCTGGTCGGTAAAAACGCAAGCTACGACGGGTCGACCCTGGTCGCGCGTAACGAGGACTCGTCCAACGGGGTATTTGAGCCCAAGCGCATGCGCGTAGTGCATCCCGACGAGCAGCCGCGTGTCTACACGAGCGTCCTGAGCCACCTGACCGTTGAGCTGCCCGATAACCCCATGCGCTATACGAGCGTCCCCGATGTTGTCCCGGGCCACGGTATCTGGGCCGAGGCCGGTTTCAACGAGCTCAATGTTGGCATGTCCGCAACCGAGACGCTTACCACCAACGAGCGCGTCCGCGGCGCCGATCCGCTCGTGGACTACGTGCCCGCCAAGGGCAACGAGGGTGAGGACGGCTATGTGCCGGCGCAGCCCGGTGGCCTGGGCGAGGAGGACATGGTGACCCTGGTGCTGCCGTATGCCAAGTCCGCCCGCGACGGCGTGCGTATCTTGGGCGACCTGCTCGAGCGCTACGGCACTTACGAGAACAACGGCATCGCCTTTAGCGACGTGGACGAGATCTGGTGGCTGGAGACCATCGGCGGTCACCACTGGATCGCCAAGCGCGTGCCTGACGACGCCTATGTGACCATGCCCAACCAGCTGGGCATCGACAGCTTTGACCTGGATGACGCCGAGGGCGCCCAGGCCGACCATATGTGCTCCGCCGACCTGCGCGCCTGGATGGCCGAGTGGCATCTGGACCTGACGCTGGGCGTCGAGAGCGACGGCCCGGCTGCCGTCTTTAACCCGCGCGAGGCCTTTGGCTCGCACAGCGACAGCGACCATGTCTACAACACGCCGCGCGCCTGGTACATGCAGCGCTGCCTCAACCCCAGCGACGTGTGGGATGGCCCCGACGCCGACTACACGCCCGAGAGCGACGATATCCCCTGGAGCCGCGTGCCCGAGCGCAAGGTGACCATCGAGGACATCAAGTACGTGCTCTCGAGCCACTACCAGGGCACGGAGTACGACTGCTACGGCAGCAAGGGCACGCCCGCTACGCGTGGTGCCTATCGCCCCATCGGCATCAACCGCAACAGCCAGCTCGCCGTGTTGCAGCTGCGCCCCTATGCGCAGCCGGCGTATCGCGCCGTGCAGTGGATGGCCTTTGGCTCCAACTCGTTTAACGCGCTGGTCCCTCTGTACGCCAACGTCGAGACCATGCCCGAGTACTATGCCGACACGCAGGCTCGCGTGACGTCCGAAAACTTCTACTGGGCCAACCGCCTGATCGGCGCCCTGGCCGACGTCCGTTTCCATGAGTGCGGCCGCGCTGTGGAGGACTATCAGGAGAAGGTCGGTGGCATGGGCCACAAGCAGATCCATGACGTCGATGCTGCCGTAGCCGCTCTGCCCGAGGCCGAGGTACCTGCCGAGCTTGCACGCGCCAATGAGGCCTTTGCCGAGCGTGTTCGCGTGGAGACCGATGCTCTACTGGGCAAGGTGCTCTACACCACGAGCTGCGCCATGAAGAACTCTTTCGCGATGAACGACAACGTGAGGTAGGGATTTCCCGTCGATTGAATAGCGCTAAAACGCTTTGTCGCTTTCGCTCAATCTTGGGTACAAGAACGCCAATGCAGTTGTTTGTGATTGGAGACAACCATGGTTATGAAACTCGATCAGCTTGTTAACGGCGCCATTAACGTGGGCTTTGGCGCTGCCGCCGTTGCTGTCGAAGGCGGCAAGAAGGTTCTCGACGACCTTAATACCAAGGGCGAGCAGGTTCGCAAGGACGCCGGCGCTCCCGATATCGCCCGCAGTGTGTCCGACATGTTCGAGCAGGCCGGCGGTACCATCTCCGATCTGACCGAGCGTCTGGGCATGCAGGGCGAGACCGCGGCCCAGCGCGTGCTCGATGAGCTCATCCTTGCTCGCGTCCGCGTTATGACCGCGTCCGAGCGCACGGCCTTCCTGGCCCACGTGCGCGACATCGTCGATTCGGTCGAGGACAACGTGACCTCGGTGCCCGTCGAGTCCGTTGAGCCCGACAATGCGAAGGATACCGAAGAGGCCGAGTAGCAGCGCAGATGGCAGATTCCACCACCGATTACAACAAACTAGATCCCCTGGGTGACGAGGCGGCGGTTGTCGATGAGGTTGATGCCGCCGTCTCGGGCGCTCGCAAAAAGCCGCGCGCTGTCGATATGGTCCCCGAGGAGCCCGACGCGATGGCGCCGGACGAGGAATATCAGCTCACACCGGCGGGTCGTCGCGAACGCATTGGGCAGATTGTTCGCTTGGTCAAAAAGTACCGTGTGTGGGATAACCTCACGCCGGTTCGCTTGCGCCGCCTGCTCGAGGAGCTCGGCCCCATGTTCGTCAAGATGGGGCAGATTCTGGCCAACCGGTCCGAGATTCTGCCGCAACGCTTTTGCGATGAGCTGCGCCGCTTGCGCTCCGACGTGGAGCCGGTGCCGTACGAGGTAGTGCTCCGCTGCTTGGAAGAGGAATACGGCCTGCGCCTGGGGGAGATGTTCGATGCGATCGACCCCAATCCGCTTGGTAGCGCATCGCTCGCGCAGGTGCACCGCGCTCGTCTGGTGACGGGCGAGGACGTAGCCGTCAAGGTGCAGCGCCCCGGTGCGCAGCAGGTTATGGCGCAGGACATCGATATCATCCGCTCGGTGGTGCGCATTGTTTCCAAGTTCGTCAACACCGATCAATTCGTTGACCTGCACGGCGTAGTCGAGGAGTTGTGGACCTCGTTTCGCGAGGAGACCAACTTTTTGGCCGAGGCCAAAAACCTCAACGACTTCTACGAGTTCCATAAGAGCGTTCATGGCGTGACGTGCCCTAAATCCTATCTGGACCTGTGCACCGAGCACGTGGTGGTTATGGACTACGTCGACGGCATTTCGATCGCCGATCCCGAACGCTTGGTGGCCGAGGGCTATGACTTGGAAAAGATCGGTGCCGCGATTGTCGAGGACTACTCGACGCAGGTGCTCGATGACGGTTTTTTCCATGCCGACCCGCATGCGGGAAACATCATTCTCAAGGACGGCATCGTCTACTTTATCGACTTGGGCATGGTCGGACGCATGTCGAGTCACGATCGCGGTATCGTCAAGGATATGATTTTCGCCGTGGCCGAGGGTGACGTGCCCAAGCTCAAGGATTCGCTCATGCGCTTTGCCGTGACGCGCGGCGATTCGGCCGAGCTTGACCATTCGGCCTTTTTGTCCGACTTGGACTTTATTGTTGCCGACTTTGCCGGGCTCGACCTTAAAGACCTGGATATCGGCGAGTTTTTGACCTCGCTGTTAAACCTCGCGCGCAAAAATGACGTTGAGCTGCCGAGCGTGGTGACGATGTTCGCCCGCGGCATGGTGACGCTCGAGGGCCTGTTGACCGAGTACATGCCCAACGTCAACATGATCCAGATCATCCAGACGCACATCAAAAACGAGAAGAGCACCTACGCCCGCATGCGCGAGATGAGCCGCGACTTTGCAGCGAGCAGTTATCGCGCGGCGAAGGGCTCGCTCGAGGCGGCCGAGTATCTGGGCTTGGCTTCGCGTATGCTCACGCGCGGCCAGCTTAAGGTGAACACGCAGATCATGAGCAGCGATAAGGCGCTGCGACAGCTGGGCGGAATTATCGACCGCATGTCGATGGCAATTGTGATTGCCGGCCTGTTTATCGGTTCGTCGGTGGTGTACTACGCGCGCATCGAGCCGGTTGTGTTTGGTATCCCAGTCATTGGCTTTATGGGCTACGTGAGCGCGCTGGTGCTGGCACTTATGCTGGGCCGCAATATCTGGCTCAACAGCCACGGCGGCAAGCACTAGAGTCTGCGACCGTCACCGCATTTTCCTATCGCAAACAATAGCTTTTACCATGGGCTTCGCCTGCGTGCGAGGCCCTTTTGCGTGATACCATTTTGACGGTAATAATCGATGGCCTAGATGGTGGTGCGGAGACGCACGAATGCGCGGTTTTCCTGCGCGTTTGGGAGAATCGGGGTGCAAGTCCCCGGCTGTACCAGTAACCGTAATTCCTCTTGGCTCGGGATGTTCGCGTCGCAGATCGGACGGCGCGCCTGAGCCGTTAAGGTTAAGTCGGATCGCCTCCCATCTTGCACGTTGCCGCGGCGTATGCCGCCGGTGTGCATAGGGCTCTGGAGGGAAGGAGGACCCCGATGGGGGAACTCGAGCGCAACATGCGCGATGACGTGGGGCAGCCTCAAGGCAACGCTCCAAGTACAGACAATGGGGGACAATTGGATATGTTTGAGGACGAGCGCGAGCGCGTCTCGCATCGCCGTGGCGCAATTGCGCGCGGCGTAGCCAAGCGCGGCCTGGTGGCATTCCTGGCCTTCGCGATGGCCTTTGGCACCACGCCGGCTCAGCTGTGGGCCGAGGGCGCCGAGGGCATTGCCGAGGCTGTGGCTCAGGCTGCGACGCCGGGCGAGGACGCAGCGCTTGCGGGCGGTACCGCTGAGCAGAGCGGCGCCGAGGTTTCGGATTCCGAGGGCGCGCCTGCAGCTAGTGCAGCCATAACAGAGGCAGCAACTGGCGACGAAGGCTCGGCGACGGGGGAGAGCCCTGCCACGAGCGAGCAGTCTTCGACGGCATCCGCTGGCCAAGCGGGATCTGCCGCCGCGGCTGCCGTTCAGACAGAGAACCCGACAGAAACCGGCGATGTCGCCAAGAGGCAGGTCGAGGTCTCGTTCTCGATTATCGGCACCGATGCTGACGGCAAGGCTCAGACCTGGGTGGCACCTACGCAGCTCAAGCTCGACGAGGGCGCGACGGCTGCGGATGCCTTCATTAAGCTGCAGGAGAAGACGGGCTTCAAGGCGAAGTACGAACCGAACACGGCATACGGTTTCTACCTCGAAAGCATCACATCCCCGAGTGATGGTCGCACGCTTGCCTACGATCCGACGACTTATGCCTTCTGGCAGCTGTTCGTCGACGGCGCGTCTTCCTCGGTTGGCGCGAGCAGCGTCAAGCTCACCCAGGGGCAGAAGATTGAGTTTGCCTATACGGCTGGTAGCTCGTCCCCTGGCGTTAAGGACCAGGTTGCCGCAAATGTGACCGTCATTGGTCGCGATGCCCAGGGCAAGACTCAGACTTGGGTCGATAATGCGCAGTATGTGGT
>URYU01000115.1 GCA_900552155.1 uncultured Collinsella sp. | reverse complement strand
CAGGGCTGGCGTCAGAATGGCGCGCAGGCAGGCGCGTACCTCATCGGACATGTTCTGGCTATCGCTCATGTGCGGCCTTTCAAAAGAAACGTGGATCAGTCGAATACATCAGCTGAGTCAATTACTCGTTATTATCCTCGCGCGCCGCGATCTTTTCCACGCGAACGGCGTTTTCCTGGGTGAGCGCGGCACCCGTCAACGGATCCCAACGCAACGGCGTATGGTCGAGCGGGCCCACGCCCAAGGCTTGAGCGTCACCGGCATCGCGGCCAAACGAACGCCCACCGGGGGCGGCCGAGGTGAAGATGCACGCCGGATGCAGATACGGCGTCGTCTCCACGCGCACACGGTCGCGGCCCATATCGCTCACGAGCTCAACGACCTCGCCATCGGCGATACCCATGCGAGCGGCGACATCGGCATTCATCTGCACGGCATCCAGGTCCGATCCAGCCTCGGCGGCACCTTGGGCCGCGAGCCTGCGCGAGGTATGCGACTCAAAGGGTCGATTGCCGCTAATGAGGCGAGACATCCCCGGGCCAGGCTCCACCATCGGCGCGATCCAGTTGGCCACACGACCCATGCCGGCGCGCTCCCATACGTCGCTTGCCAGCGCGATCCTGCCGCCGTTCAAGGGGATCACAGGCTCGCCCGTACGCGACGGCAGCGCCACGCCCGTATCGGCCCAACCGCGCTCCTTGAGCTCGTCCAGATCGATCCCAAAGGGCGCCACCTGGGCCGCCGCAAGGTCGTCCGGCGAAAAGTCGAAGTACTCGTCCACGCCGCAGGCAGCAGCCAACCCGGCAAAGATCTCCCGCCCCGGTCGCGTGTCGTCATGCAAGACCGGCAGCACGGCGTTGCGGTAGAACACGCACGCGTCGTTGCGGCCCACGACTGTACCCACGCCGCGGTCAGCCTCCAAATATGTCACATCGGGCAGCACGAAGTCGGAAGCGCGAGCCGTCTCGGACCAGAGAATATCAATCGTCACGAGCAAGTCGAGCTGCTGCAAGATGCCCAACCAAGCCTGCGCATTGCCATAGCCCGCACCGGGGTTACTGGCATAGACGATGAGCCCACGCAAATCGCCGGCAAGAATCGATTGACCGATGGTCGTGCACAGACCGCGCTCGGTGTCGACGAGCGGATAGCGTTCGGACCCCAACTTGGGCTCACGTGGCATCGACGGCGTCGCGAAACGCGCAGGGTCCAAATCGCCCAACGCAAGCGGTGTGGGCGGGTTGAGGGCACCGCCCGCATGTCCGATGCAGCCCAGCAGGACATCGACCAAACAGATAGCGCGCGCCGTCTGCGTACTGTTGGCATACGCGATACCGATGCCACCATGAAAGCCCGCATCGACCACGGCGGCAGGCGCCGCAGCAGCCAAATCGCGCGCCGTCGCGACAATCTCATCGGCCGGCACGTCGCACATCGACTCGGCCCACTCGGGCGTCCAAGCGCTCGCCGCCTGTGCCAGCTCGTCAAAACCCGTGGTATAGCGGGCAACAAACTCGTGATCGTATAGATCCTCGGCAATCAACACATGGGCGATACCCAGCAGCAACGCCAGATCGCATCCGGGACGCACGCGCAGCCAGCGGTCGGCAAGTGCGGCCGAGCCGCTGCGCCGGGGGTCGACCACGATAATCTTCGCCCCACGCCGGCGTGCATCGTTGAGCGCATCGACGGCCCCCGTCGTCGACGAATCGACGATGGAACGCCCTAGGTACATGATGCAATCAGTGTGCGCCAGGTCGGAGGCGGGACTATAGCCCAGGCTGTGCTCCCAACCGGTAAGTCGGCTTACTTCGCAGGCACCGTCGGCACCGTATACGTTGGGCGAGCCCAGCGCATGCATAAAACGATACGCCCAGTAGCGGTCGAACGAGGGCACGCCGAGCGTCATGCCCAGCGCGCGCGGACCACGCCCGTCAACAATCCCCCCAAGGCGCGCAGCGATCTGCGCGAACGCCTCGTCCCAAGTAATCGCATCGAACCCCGAACCATCAGTTCGTCGGCGCATGGGGTGCATGATGCGGTCGTGCTCGTCAAACGGCATTGCTAGGCGATGCCGACCGCGGGCGCAGAGGGCACGCGCCGCGCACGGATGCCCCGGCACCGGCAGCTCGGCCACCACGCGACCGTCCTCAACGCGTGCCGCAAAGGCGCAATCGGCATAGCATCCCCCGCATGTGGTCACCACGGCGCGACCGTCACGCTTCACAGCAGATGCCATCTCGATTACCCCTTTCATCAGCCAAACACAACAGGCCAAAAGCCCGGCAACGAGCCCCGGACCCAAAAAGCCCCCCGCACGGCAACGCCCCGCGGGAGGCCCAACGTCAAACAAACGGTACCTTACGCCTCGGACTTCTTGGCGTAGACAAACCAGTAGCCGAGCGCGATCAGAACCGCGCCGCCCACGATGTTGCCCAGCGTGGCGGCGGACAGGTTAAACGCAATGCCCGCAACGTTAAGTGCATCGGCGCCAGCGACCTTGGCACCATAGCCGCACGCGTGCATCACGGCGCCCATAGGCAAAAAGTACATGTTGGCAACGCAGTGCTCAAAACCGCAGGCCACAAAGGCGGCGATGGGCAGCAGAATGCCCACGACCTTATCGACCACGGTCTTGCCAGCGGTACCGATCCACACGGCAAGGCACACAAAGATGTTGCACAGGATACCGCGGAAGAAGATCGTCACCCAGTCGATCGTCACCTTGCCGGCGGCGACGCTCACCATGGAGTTGGCGACCGCCTCGCCGTTGAGCTTATAGATGCCGGCCATGTACACCAAAAAGACGATGAACAGGGCACCGACAAAATTGCCGACCCACACGACGACCCAGGCCTTGAGCATCTGGACCAGGGTGATCTTTTTGCTCTTGAGCGCGCAGACCATAAGCGAATTGCCGGTAAACAGCTCGGCGCCGCACACCAGCACCAGCACCAGGCCCAGGCAAAAGCACAGGCCGCCCACGACGCGCTGGGCACCCCAGCCCAGCGTGCTGTCGCTCAAAAACACCGTAAAGAACAGGCCGCCAAAGGCGATAAACGCGCCGGCGATCATTGCCAAAACAAAGGCCTTAGCGACCGGCAGGTTAGCCTTGGTCACACCGGCGGCCTCGGTCTTGGCCTCGATCGCGGCGGGCGCCAGGCAGTCGGGAGCGGGATATTCTGCCTTGGAATCTGCCATGTCAATCACTTCTTTCCTAATCAGCAGGGGCAAGCGCTGCTATAGATCCTGCCCCAAGCGGACAAAGTGGGAAAAGTCGTTGGCGGCCACGGCGTCGTACACAGCGTCGACGGCCTCAAAGACCTCCGGGGACATGGGGTTATAGAACTCCGTATCGCCCGGCTGAATCCCAATGAAGACGATATCATCACACGATTGTTCGATTTCCTCGATCAGAATCGACAAAGGAAGCGAATGCGTGGTGAACATCGACTTGCGGGCCACGTCACGTTTGTCGAGCAAGCGGATGGCGCCGACGGGCAGCGCCATGTCGGCGGCATCGACCAAAACCAAACGCGGCGGACGCTCGCGCTTGACCTCGATGATGTCATCCTCGGGCGTCTGACCGCCATCGATGGTGTACCAGCCGGCAAGAGGCGCGTCCTCCATCTTTTTGGAGAGCACGGGGCCAGCGGCATCGTCGGCGCGCAGCACGCTTCCCGCCGTGAGCACAATGCCCGCAAACGGGGCGTCGTTCACACGGCCATCCACAACGCGACCCATTACTGCAACCTCCCCGTCAGATACACGCCCGACACATCGCGCACGCGCTCAACCAGATCGCGAAACTTCATTAAGAACGCAACCTGCTGGGCATGCAGGCCAAAGTCGTCATCGAACACCGAGATGCCGGCCTTGGCCGAACCGCGAAAACCGCGATCGTCGAGCAGCGTGTCACAGGCCTCGAGCAGCGACGGCACCGCCGCCTTGTCGAGCTGGCACTCGCCAAAGGAGCGGATGGCCTCGAACTTGGTCTTGGCCTCCCCCTCCGGCAGCGCGTCGACGAGCGAATAGAACACGTTCACCGGCACCGACAGGCGCGGCTCAAAGCAGTCGAGCACGCCGGTGTGGTGGCCCACGGCGAGCGTGTAGTACAGCACGTCGCAGGCCTCCTGGGGAACGTCTTCCTCGGTCTCCACAAACTTACGCGTGAGCTCATAGAAGACCACCTGGTCGGGCGTATGGCCCAGGCAGGGGTCGGCGACGCCCTCGGCGGCCTCGTCGCTTGCGCGCGAGGCATCGCCAAAAGAGCCGCCGAGCATGCCGGGGCCCGCAAAGTAACCAGAGCGGTCCGTGAGCTCCATCTAGCGACCTCCGGCCAGTACCAGATCCTGTAACGCCGAGTACACCTCAACGCGGCGAGGATCATCCTGCTTGTCGATGAGCAGCGCCATGGCGCCGCGGATATCGCCCTTGGGCGCGCCCTCGAGCGTATCCATAAACTCGTTGGCCAGGTCACGGCCGTAGCGGTAGCCGCTCATGGCGCGAGCCTCACGCTCGATGGCCACACGCAGCTTGTACGGCACGCCGGGGTGCAGGATATCGGCCTGCTCGCCGGCGGCCTCCACCGTGGTCTCGGCATGGAGCTTTTGGTCCAGCAGGCCAAGTGCCATGGCAAAGCCGTAGATGGTCTGCGCGGGGCTGGGCGGGCAGCCGGGGATATAGACATCGACCGGCAAGATCTTGTCCGTGCCACCCCAGACGCAGTAGTTGTCGTAGAAGATGCCGCCGGTGCAGCCGCCCGCGCCATAGGACACCACGATCTTGGGATCGGGTGCGGCCTCAAAGGCGCGCAGGGCCGGCATGCGCATGGCACGCGTCACGGCGCCGGTGTACAGCAGCACATCGGCGTGACGGGGCGAGGGCACGACCTTGATGCCAAAGCGCTCGACGTCGAAGACGGGCGTGATGGAACCGAAGATCTCGATCTCGCAGCCGTTGCAGCCGCCGCAGTCAACACGGTAGACGTACACCGAGCGCTTGATCTTCTTAAGAAGGGTCGCCTTGGCCTTCTCGATGCTCTCGTCGAGCTCGATCTTGGTCGGGCGGTACTGGAGCCGCTCGGGCAAAAGCGTGGGTTCGGCCATGGTTACTCCTCCTTCGTTTCAAAATCCATGATGATGCCCTCGACCGGCGCCGGACCGGCGGGAATCTCGGGCGCATCGGGGTTGAGCTCGTGGTCGATATACTCCGGGTTCACGCCGTGGCCGCCCAGATACTCCATGCCGGGGCCCTGGGGCTCACCGGACGCAAGCGTCTCGTTGGCAGCCATGCCGGCAGCGTTGCCGGTCTTTACGGCCGAGGCGGCGCGCAGGGCGTCGAGCTCGCGCTTGCACTCCTGGCACATACCGACGGTACGGGCAGCCTGGATGGCCTCCATGCCGCCGGCCTTTTGCAGCAGGCGCTTAGCGTAGTCGATCTCCTTGTGCGGGGCAAACGGCTTGCCGCAGCGCGAGCAGTGCTCGAGCGTATAGACGCTCTTGCTGGTGAGGTCGTCCTTGCTCATGACGGCAAGCTCAAACTCCTCGGTGAGCTTGATGGCCTCCATGGGGCAGGCTTCCTCGCAGCGGCCGCAAAAGATGCAGCGGCCGTAGTCGATCGACCAGGTAATGGTATCGGCCGCAAGGTCGGTGTCCATGCGAATGGCA
>URYU01000114.1 GCA_900552155.1 uncultured Collinsella sp. | reverse complement strand
CGCCGGGGGGAAGGTGGTGGCGCCAGCCACCAAAAGGGGTGCATTTCCGACGCCCGCAGGGCGGTTGTATGGTTTTCACAGCCCACCGGGTCACTACCCCAGTTTTATACAAACCGGCGCCATCTATTTAAGGCGCCTGCCACAACCCTCATAGCCACAGGCCCCTCTAGGAATACGGGAAAGCATGCCCCGATCCCATTCCCGGCCGCCCCAGCTGCCAGCCCCATTCTGCCGGGAGATTTCTCCACTCCTCCTTCGCATCAGTAGAAATGACGACATGCGGGCACCTCAACCCCGATCCTGGCCGCCACCAGCTCACAGGCTAAAACAGTTACATCATAAGAGGGCGCCTTTTATGATGTAAAGGCGCCCAATTATAACCCTTTCGGGGAAAATCCTCTCAGCCCTGCCCGTGAAGGGGTCTCAAACGGACATGATTTCTTTGATTTTTCTTTCGGTCACTGCTTCTACTTCTTTAATCTTCTTGTCAGTGAGCTTCTGAATTTTGTCTTCCGTATCTTTGATGATGTCCTTGGACACGTCGCTGTTCTTTTCTTCTTTTTTGAGGAATACGTTGCCGTCGCGGCGGATGTTGCGGACTGCGACTTTGGCTTCTTCCGATTTCTTATTGACCACTTTTACCAGTTCTTTACGTCTTTCTTCTGTGAGCTGGGGAATGGCCATGCGGATGAGGTTTCCATCGTTCATGGGAACCAGGCCCAGGTCGGACTGGAGGATGGCTTTTTCAATTTCTTTCAACAGAGATTTATCCCAGGGCTGCACTACCAGCATCCTGGCTTCCGGTACGGTAACGGAGGCTACCTGGGTCACCGGGGTGCGGCTGCCGTAATATTCTACGAAAATCCGGTCCAGCAGGCTGGCATTGGCCTGGCCTGTACGGATGGAGGTAAATTCGCTCTTCAGGGCGTTGATGGACTTGTCCATTTTTTCGGATAAGGTTTTCAGTTCGTCTTCGTACATAATTATTTCCTTTCAATGAGGGTGCCCAGGGTTTCGCCTTTGCACGCTTTGACAATATTTCCGGGAACGTCGATATTAAAGACAACAATAGGGATATTATTATTCATGCACAGTGTAATGGCCGTGTTATCCATGACAGCCAGCTGTTTCTGCAGTACATCGTTGTAGGTGAGGTGCGTAAACATTTTGGCTTCCGGATGGTACTTGGGATCTGCATCGTATACGCCGTCGGTCTGTTTCTTTGCCATGAGCATAACGTCTGCTTCGATTTCGGCGCTGCGCAGAGCCGCGGTGGTATCGGTGGTGAAATAGGGATTGCCGGTGCCGGCGCCGAAGATGACTACCCTTCCCTTTTCCAGATGGCGAATGGCGCGGCGGCGGATATAGGGTTCCGCAATCTGCCGCATTTCAATGGCGGTCTGCACGCGGGTGGATACGCCCAGTTTTTCCAGCGCATCCTGCAGAGCCACGGAGTTGATAACTGTAGCCAGCATGCCCATGTAGTCGGCCTGAGCACGCTCCATGCCACCGGCAGCGCCGGCCATGCCGCGGAAAATATTGCCGCCGCCGACAACGACGCCGACCTCATGGCCAACGGCGAGCAGTTCCTTGACCTGCTTGGCAAGATGGTCGGTAACCTTGGGGTCGATGCCATATTGGCCGTCGCCCATCAGTGCTTCGCCGGAAAGCTTAAGAAGCACGCGTTTATATCGGATGTCGGCCTAAGCGATCCTCCTTTAGATTGAACTCTCAACATTCTATCAAAGGCTCTAAGAAGAGCCATGAAAAAGCAGGCTGTGAGTAAAACCCACAGCCTGCTCATTACCAGCTACAAGAGCTTATTTACTCGCCACGTACCAGACGGTCAAAGGCAACGACGGTAATGGTGTCGCCGAGCTCCTTGGAGACCTGCTCAGCGTACTTCTTGATGGTGAGGGAGCTGTCCTTGATGAACTCCTGCTCGGTGAGCACGGACTGCTTGTAGAACTTCTCCAGACGGCCGACGGCCATCTTCTCCTGGATAGCCTCGGGCTTACCGGACTCGGCAGCCTGGGCCATGTAGATCTGCTTCTCGTGCTCGACGGTCTCGGCCGGAACCTGATCGCGGGTAGCGCAGATCGGAGCAACGGCGGCAACCTGAAGGGCAACGTCGTGAGCGAAGGTCTTGAAGGACTCAGCCTGAGCGGTCTCGGCCTTCTCGAAAGCAAACTCGACGAGGACGCCGATCTTACCACCCATGTGGATGTAAGAAGCGAGAGCGCCGTTCTCGGCCTTACGGGCGGCGAAGCGGGAGATCTTCATGTTCTCGCCCATGATGTGAATCATCTCGGTGAGCTCGGAGGAAACGGTCTCCTCGCCCATCGGCTTCTCGAGCAGAGCATCGACATCGGCCGGCTCGGTGGTGGCGACAACCTCAGCGACCTTGGAAGCAAAGCCGGTGAACTTGGCGTTGGAGCCAACGAAGTCGGTCTCGCAGGAGAGCTCGAGCAGAGCGCCGGTCTTGCCATCCTCGGAGACGAACGCGGCGACAGCGCCCTCGTTGGTCTCACGGCCAGCCTTCTTGGCAGCCTTGGCAAGGCCGTTCTTACGCAGAACGTCGACAGCGGCGTCCATGTCGCCGTCAGCCTCGACGAGAGCCTTCTTGCACTCCATCATCGGGGAGTCGGTCATCTCGCGGAGCTGCTTGACCATAGCGGCGGTAATCTGGGCCATTGTGGTTCCTTTCAAAGAGATGAAAAAGAATTAACTAAGACTGATTTACTCGGCCTTGGGCTCAGCGGCCATCTCGGCCTCGGAGACCTGCTCCTTGCCGGAGCCAGCGAGGCAGGCGTCAGCCATGAGCTCGCACATAAGGGTGACAGCGGAGATAGCGTCATCGTTGCAGGGGATGCCGTACTCGACCTCGTCGGGATCGGAGTTGGTGTCGATCAGGGCGACGACGGGGATGTTCAGGCGCTGGGCCTCCTTGATGGCGCTCTCCTCGCGCTTGGTGTCGATGACGAAGAGGGCCTGGGGCAGACCCTTCATGTCGCGGGCGCCACCGAGGTTGGTCTGGAGCTTGGTGAGCTCCTTACCGAGCACAGCCTGCTCCTTCTTGGGCAGAACAACCATGCGGCCGTCCTCGACCATGGCCTCGAGCTCCTCCATGCGGTTGATGCGGGAGCGGATGGTGACGAAGTTGGTCAGCATACCGCCGAGCCAACGCTGGTTGATGTAAGGCATGTTGGCGCGCTCAGCAGCGTTCTTGACGGCCTCCTGAGCCTGCTTCTTGGTGCCGACGAACAGCACGTTGCCACCCTTGGCGACGTTCTTGACGAAGGTGTAGGCCTGGTCGGCGTCGAGGATGGTCTGCTTGAGGTCGAGGATGTAGATGCCGTTGCGCTCACCGAAGATGAACGGCTTCATCTTGGGGTTCCAGCGACGGGTCTGGTGACCGAAGTGGCAGCCGGCCTCGAGCAGGGTGCGGATATTAATCTTGGTAGCCATGTTAAACCTCCTGTGGTTTGCCTCCGCGCGGGGTCATCCTCCAAAACCAACCCGGACATGTGCTACCAAAGCCCGGGCACCACGGTATGAAGTAGCCGCGCGTGCGTGATAAAAACATGTTGCCGTGAAGCAACCCGATGAATGATAGCAGGAATGCTTCTTCCTGCCAACCCGCAATCAAAACCACACACCTGAGCGCGGCGCGGGACGTCCCAGCCACTATTCGCCGCGGGGATGGGCTTGAGCCACAGCCCGCTTAAGCCGATCGGGTGTGAGAAGTGTGTAGATCTCCGTCGTCGCCATAAACTAATAACCCAACAGCTCTTGAACCGAGCGCAGGTCCGCACCGCCCTCGAGCAAGTCGGTCGCAAAGGTATGGCGCATCGCATGCGGGGCAATGTCGGCCGGAATGCCGGCGAGCGTCGCCAGCATATGGAACCGCCGCCTGAGCATGGCGGCACTCATGCGATTGCCGCGCGCCGATATAAGCAGCGGATGCGGCCCGGTAGCGGGGTCGCGGCGCTTTGCCTGAGCGAGCAACTCCGGCCTCCCCTCCTCAATATAGAGACGCGTCACCTCGAGCGCACGACGATACAGGGGGACGATACGCTCCTTGCTCCCCTTGCCCCACAGGCGCAGCGTGCGCTCGGACCATGAGATGGATTCCACATTGAGCGCCGCAAGCTCTGAGATGCGGGCACCCGAGGCATAGAGCAACTCGAGCATCGCCGCATCGCGCAGTCCCGCGGGTGTTGAGGTATCAGGCGTCTTGAGCAGCGCCTCGACCTGCTGGGTCGTAAGGACGCCCGGCAGGTCACGCGGCAGCTTGGGCGACGCGATCGCCGAGACCGCATCGCCCTCGACAATCCCCTCGGCAGCCATCCAGCGATAGAGAGATCGGATAGCCGACAGGTGCGCCGCAAGCGTTCGGGGAGCCACCTGCTCACGCGAAAGCTCAGCAAGATAGCGACGAATGGTGCGCACGTCGGCAGCGAAAGCATCAATATCCTCGCGCTCGCACCAGGCAGCAAAGCGCTCCAGTCTCGAGCCATAGGCCGTCACCGTGTTGGGAGAAAGCCCCTCAACGCGTGCGATATAGGCGATAAAAGAGTCGACGGTGTCGTACAGGTCAAAGGCTATGACCGGTCGCCTCCAAACAAGTCGGAACGCGTGGCCAAGTAGGCATCGAGGGCCTCGAGCGCACGGTCCGCATAGGCCTGATAGCGGTCGCGCTTGCTGCGGCGCTTACCGTCCTCGAGCGGCGGCACCAGGCCAAAGTTGACATGCATGGGCTGATAGCCCACGGTGGCTGGATCGGTCGCATAGCCCACGAGCGCACCCAGGGCGCCCACGCGGGGCAACTCGACGGAATCGGCGCCGATAGCCTCTGCATAGGTGTTGAGCGCCGCGAGCAGACCGGTCGCCACGGCTTCCATGTACCCCTCGGTGCCGGTGATCTGACCGGCCAGGCGCACGCCGGTACCGGGCACGGCAAAGGTGCCATCGAGCACGTGCGGGGCGTCGACAAAGGTATTGCGGTGCATGACACCGTAGCGGAAGAACTCAGCGTTCTCCAGGCCCGGCACCATATGGAAGACGCGCTTCTGCTCGCCAAAGGTCAGGTTGGTCTGGAAGCCAACCAGGTTATAGGCGGTCTTCTCCTTGTTCTCGGCACGCAGCTGAATCGCCGCCCAAGGGCGACGTCCGGTACGCGGGTCGGTGAGGCCGACGGGCTTCATGGCGCCAAAGCGAATGGCGTCCTTGCCGGTGCGCGCAACCTCCTCGGCAGGCTGGCAGGCCTGGAACAATTCGCCGCCCTCAAAATCCTTGAGCACCACGCGGTCGGCCGTTGTAAGCGCCTCGATAAAGGCCTCGTACTCCTCCTTATTGAGCGGAGCGTTGAGATAGTCGCCGCTCCCCTGCTCCTCGTAGCGCGACTGCGAGAACAGCACATCCATATCGAGCGTAGAGGCATCGACGATCGGCGCCGCCGCATCAAAGAATGCCAGGGCATCGCCACCGACGAGCTTCATGACCTCTTCGCTCAGCGCCGGTGAACACAGCGGGCCGGCGGCAATGACCACGTGACCCTCGGGAATCTGCGTGACCTCGCCGTGAATGATCTCGATATTGGGACGGGCAGCAACCTCGGCCTCGACAAACTCGGTAAACTTGACGCGGTCGACCGCCAGGGCACCGCCAGCGGGAACGGCCG
>URYU01000113.1 GCA_900552155.1 uncultured Collinsella sp. | reverse complement strand
TGAAAGGTTCTTTCATAACCGTAAACGGTAGGTGAAAGTTTACCATCAACACCTGAAACGGCAAGGTGTATCTTGTAATTGAAAATGCCCGTATACTATGGCGTTGCAAATCAAGTTAGATTTTCATGCCAACCAGGAGCCATCCATGACCGATAGTAGCAAGAGCGCACTTTCCCTCATTAGTACCCATCAGGGATACAGCGAGTCCGAGCAGCGCATTGTCGACTATATATTGGAGCACCAGTCCGAAGCGCCACGCCTCACGGCCGCTCAGCTCTCGCGCGCTGCCGCCACGTCCGAGGCGACCGTTTCGCGGTTCTGCCGCAAGCTGGGCTTTGGTAGCTTCCGCAGCTTTCAGTTTTCGTTGGCGAGGGATTTGGAAAGCCAGCGTAACGAGGGCCTGACTGACGAGGTCTCGCTCGACAATATGGAGCAGAGCCTCAAGAACATCCTGGCTGCCAAGGTGAGCGAGCTTAATGCGACCATCGACGGCATTGATCACGACACGTTGGCCGCAGTTGTACACGCGCTTAAGAATGCCGGCGTTATTGAGTTCGCCGCCGTGGGCAATACAAACGCGGTCGCGCTCGACGCGACATTTAAGTTTTCGCAGCTGGGCCTGCGCTGCATGGCGAGCACCATTAGCGAAACATCAATCGGCTTTGCGCTCACGTTGCGCCCGGGTGACGTTATCGTGCTAATCTCAAACTCTGGCAAATCGCGCCGACTGAATCGCATGGCAAAAGCGGCTCGCAACTGCGGCGCAACCGTAGTCGTCATCAGCAGCGACAATAAATCCCCGCTCGCGCGCCTGGCAGACTACACTTTTAACACCGTCAACCACGAAGCGCTGCTGACAACGGGCGACTTTGCGTTCTCTAAGATCAGCGCCACGATGATCATCGAAGTCATCTACAACTTCCTGCTGCCCGAGATTGAAGACGCTCGCGAGCATATCAGCTACTACGAGGAGCTCATCCAGCCGGATAAGGTCGTTGAGTAAAACGCGTAGTGGGACAAAAATTTCAGTCTATTTTGTCCCACCAACACCGCTGATACGACCTAACCTCGAGCTTCTTCGAGCATCTGCTTCGCGTGGGCCAAGCTTGCCTCGGACTGATCGCCGCTCAGCATGCGGGCGATCTCGGCGGTACGCGCTTCGCCGGTTACCTCGTCCAAATGCGTCTGGGGAACATCGCCCGGTTCCTTGCTAACAACATAATGCTTGTCCGCCATGACGGCGACCTGCGCCAAGTGGGTTACGACAATCACCTGATGCGTAGCGGCGAGATCTGCCAGCACGCCCGCGAGTGCACGCGCCGTGGAGCCACCGACACCAGCATCGACCTCGTCAAACACCAGCGTATCGACACCGTCCGCGTTACCGAGGACAACCTTACTTGCCAGCATGACGCGGCTGAGCTCGCCGCCCGACGCAATGCGGCGCAGGGGACGTGGCGTCAAGCCGGCACCGCTGCGGTATAGCAGCTCGTAGCTCGAAGGACCAACGGGCGTCCACTCAGCACGGGGAAGATCGCGCGACTCCCAGACGAGCTCGGCACTACCCATCTCCAAGCGCGCCATCTGGCGGCCAACCTCGTGGCAGAAGCGCGGGGCCGCCGTATTGCGAGCGCGCTTAAGTGCCTTGGCAGCGGCAAACAACTCGCGCTCGGCGCTCCCGAGTGCCTCACGCGCCATTTTGATCTGCTCATCGCCATCATCGACCAGGGACAGCAGTTCTTGCGAGCGATCGCGCATGGCAAAAACATCGTCCATAGTGGGACCCCACTGACGCAATAGACCCTTGAGGTCGGAATACCGCTCACGCATGCGAGCGAGCTCGCGCGGGTCGAAGGCGACGCCATCGCGATAGGAACGAAGCTCGTTCGCGCAATCCTCAAGGGAGATACAGGCATCCGAAAGCGCATCGGCAATGTCGCCCAGCTTGCGATCGACGGCAGCCATACGGGAAAGCTCTGCCACGGCACTGTTCACGGCATCGCGCGCTACCCCTACGGCAGCAAGCGATGCATGGGCATCATTGGCCGTGGCAACCAGTACCTCGGCATGTTCGGAGCGCGGCAGCAGTTCCTCGAGTTCCTCATACTCGCCCGGTTTGGGGTCAACCTCGCCGATGCGCTCGAACGCAAAGCGCGCCTCCTCGACGCGGCTCCCCTGCGCACGCGCGGCCTCTTCGACACGTCGAACCTCCTTAGCGGCCGCGCGCGAGGCTTTAAAGCAAGCACGGTAGTGCTCGAGCGACTCGAGTGCAGGGCGCCCTGCCCAGGCATCGACCATCGCAACGTGATGTGCCGAATCGAGCAAGCGCTGGTGCTCGTGTTGGCCGCACAGATCCATCATCACGCCGACGCGCTCCGAAAGCTCGCGCACACTGGCGATACTGCCGTCAATCTTGACGCGGCTGCGGCCCTCGGCGGAAAGGCTGCGCTGGACCGTGAAGCCTTCCGTGTCGTGCGGGCCGTCAAACAGGCGCGCCTCGACACTCGCCAGCGCCTCGCCCTCGCGCACCGTCGACGAATCCGCGCGCTCACCCAAAATAAGCTTGAGGGCCGAGAGCAGCGCGGTCTTGCCGGCGCCGGTCTCGCCGGTCAGGACAGTCAGGCCGGCACTCGGCACCAGCGTCGCCTCGCGAATGAGTGCAATGTTAGAAACCTGCAGCTCATCGATCATGGCGGACTCCGTAGAATACGCGGCTCACCGAGTTGTAAAAACTCTCGGGGCCGTAGTCGAGCAGCAGCACATCGCCGGGGCCTCGGCGCACGGCCACGCTCTCGACCGTGCCGTCGCAGGTAATAAACTGTCCATCGATAGCGATCGCCGGAACGCTCGGACGGTCATCAGACATAAAGATTTCGACGACATCGCTCGGCGAAGTCAAGAAAGCGCGAGCTTGAATGGTGTGCGGCGCAATGGGTACGCAGACCATGCCCGTATAGTCAGGGCTCACGATGGGGCCACCGGCGCTGAGCGCGTAACCCGTAGAACCAGTCGCCGTCGAAACGACGACACCGTCACCGCGTAGGCGGTCGATATGGTGACCGGACACCGTGATGTCGAACTCGACCATATCGGACAGGGGGCCGCGGGTAAGCGCCATGTCGTTGAGGGCGAAGGTGCGCACGACATCCTTCGTACCATCTTCGCGCACGGACACGATATCCGCGGCGATGGTAGCGCGACGGCTCACATGCAGCTCGCCGGACAGGGCGTCGCTCACGACCTGCAGAATGTCGCGCTCCTCGGGACTCGCAGCAGTTAAAAAACCCAGGTGACCATAGGAAAGACCGAGGATAGGAATCTCACGATGGTTGAGGATGCGGGCAGCGCGCAGCAACGTGCCGTCGCCGCCGAGCGTAATGACCAGATCGGAGCCGTCAATATCAGGCGTGCTTTGAATCTTCGATCGCTGGTCGGCAGCCCATGCGACCTCATAGCCCTGGTGCGTCAGCCAAAGCTCGAGCATCAGGCCGCTCTCGACCGCCTCTTGCTTGTAGTAATTGGGAACCAGAAAGACCTTCATAGCGTTGCAGCTTTCTCGCTCATAACCGATACCTGGGATTGCAGCTCGTCTTGCGAGCGATCGCCGGGGTCAAATCTCGTGCCGTACAGGAAAAACTCAACGTTGCCCTTGGCACCATGAATGGGCGACACGCACACATCGACCGGGAACAGGCCCTTGGCAGCAAAGAGTTCAACCGCCGCCACGAGTGTATCGCGGCGCACGGCGGAATCGGTCACAATGCCGCCCTCGCCCACCAGCGCCGCCGGAGCCTCAAACTGCGGCTTTACGAGCGTGCAGAATGCACCCGTAGGCGCCAGGCACGCCAGTACCGCATCGATAATGTTCGCGATGCTGGTAAACGAGACATCACACACAGCCAGGTCGATAGTGCCGGCATAGCCAAGCTCAGGCAGCTGCGTCACGTTTGTGCGCTCATGCAGCGTCACGCGATCGTCCTGGCGCAACGACCAATCGAACTGGGCGCGACCCACGTCCACCGAGACAACGGTCGCAGCTCCGCGCTTGAGCAGACAATCGGTAAAGCCGCCGGTAGAGCAGCCCACATCCAGACAGGCAAGGCCCGTCGGATTGATGCCAAACGCATCAAGCGCGCCTTCGAGCTTAAGACCGCCGCGGCCAACATAGGGAATGCGCCCCCTCACGTGCAGCGGCAGCCCCGGCATCACCTTAAGACCCGGCGAAGTCAAGCGCTCACCGCCACTCGAGACCAAGCCGGCCATAAGAGTGCGAAGGGCATCCGCGCGATCGGCGCAGATGCCCTGTGAAATCAGTTCGTCATCAAGACGCACGCGTTTCATGAATGCCATCAACCATTCGTATCCGGAGATGCAGCCTAGCTATCCTGGGATTCGTTTGCCGCATCCTCATCATATTCCTGCTCGAGCTTGTCGGCCTCACGCGGCGTCAGCTCAAACTTGTCGACCATATCGACCGCGCGGGAGCCCAGCTCAATCGCCTCGTCAAACAAATCGAGCGAACGCTCCAAGGAGGTATCCTTGGAGCGAACGGTAGCGATGATCTGGTCCAAGCGGTCCGAGATCTCGTCGAAGTTGCGGACGGAACCCTCTGGCATAGCTACTCCTCGACGGAGTCGACAACAGCCTCGGCGGCGTCCGCATCCTCGGCCAGCACGCCAGCCTCAGCCTGGGCAACCGCAACCTTGGCGGCAGCCTCGGCAGCCTGTGCCTCCTCGCGAGCGCGATCTTCGGCCAGCAGCTCTTGGTACAGGTCCTCGCCTGGCAGCTCCTCGCTGCGAGCGATCTTGCCCAGCACGCCGTTGACGAACGAAGCGGACTGGTCGGTGCCATAGGCCTTGGCAAGCTCGACGGCCTCGTTGATTACGATGGCGTCCGAGACCTCCTCGTCGGTGAGGAAGCGCATCTCATAGACGGCGATACGCAGCAAGTTGCGGTCGGCGCCGGGCATGCGCATAAGATCCCAGTTCTTGGCGACGGCGCGCAGAGCGCAGTCGATACGATCGATATGCTCGTAGGCACCGCGGCAAAGCTCCAGCGCATAGGGGTCGAGGGGACCCTTCGAGATCAGGAAATCGCCCTCGAGGACGCGCTCGAGCGGGCTGTCCGTGGCCTCGGCCTGGAACAGCAGCTGCAGCGCCTGACTGCGGGCAAGCGTGCGCCCGCGATAAACCTTAAGGCTCAAAGGTTACTCCTTGGGGAAAACGAGGCCGTCAATGCAAACGTCAACGCGCTCGACCTCGACGCCCACCTGAGCATCGATGGCAGCGACCACGGCGGCGCGAACGGCCTCGGCGAGCTTCTTGAACGGATAGCCAAAGAACACCACGACACGCACGGTGAGTGCGAGCTTGTCGCCGACGACCTCGGCCTCGACCGCCGGCTCGGAAGCAGGGGCCTTGGACGAGAGCATCATGGAGACAAGGTTTGTGGCAAGGTCCTTGACGCCAACGGAGGCGATGCCCTCGACATCCGACACGGCGCGCGAGACGATGGCGGTCAAAACATCGGGCGAAATGCCGATGCCGTCAATCTTGATTTCCTGGGGCATGAGTCCTCCTAGAAGAGTTGGTTGCTAGACGCGGGAGACGAACTTGCCGTCGCGGGTGTCAACCTTGATGACCTCGCCCTCGTTGAGGTACATGGGGACCTGGATGACAGCGCCGGTGTCAATCGTGGCCGGCTTGGTGGAGCCCTGGACGGTGTCG
>URYU01000112.1 GCA_900552155.1 uncultured Collinsella sp. | reverse complement strand
CGGCGCGTTCGTTGTGTTCTTGCGGGGTGGAGGCTCCGGCGGTGATGCCGATGTGGCGCGCGCTGGCAAACCATGCGGCCGCGAGATCGGAAGCTTCCTCGATGTGGTGCGTGCGCTCGCAGGCGTCTGCGCAAATCTGCGCCAGGCGACGGGTGTTGCCCGAATTTTTGCCGCCCACCACGACCATGCAGTCGCAGCGGTTGGCAAGTGTGGCGGCTGCCTGTTGACGCTCACTCGTGGCGGCGCAGATGGTGTTGATCACGCGCAGTTCCTGCACGCGCGGGGTGATGGAGGCCACAACCTCGGCCAGGTTCTGCGCGGTTTGGGTGGTCTGCACAACCAGGCCCACCTTGCCTTTGAGCGACAGCGCGTCCGCATCGGCAGCGCAGCTCACGACCTGCGCGTCATCGCCGGCGTGGCCTAGAATGCCCTCGACCTCGGGATGGCCCGGCTCGCCCACGACGATCACACGGTAGCCCTCGCGCACCAGGCGCTCGGCGGCCACATGAACCTTCTTCACGTAGGGGCAGGTGGCATCGACCACGGTAAGGCCGCGTTCGCGAGCGGCGTCAATGACCTGCGGCACCACGCCGTGCGCGCGGATGATCACAGTGCCCGACGCGGCGTCGTTCAAGGTGTCGGCCAGGCCCACGCCTGCCTCGGCGAGCTCGCGTACCACGATGGGGTTATGGATGAGCGGACCCAGGGTGTGGACCTGAGCGCTCTCCCCTGCCTGCGGCGCGGCGGCCAGCGCCATGTCGAGCGCACGCTGCACGCCGTAGCAGGTGCCAGCGTGGGCAGCGATTTCTATGGTGGGGACGACCTCCTCAGCGGCGGTCGCGGCAGTATTCATGACGTTCTCACCCATGGCTAGAACCTGCCCGGGTGCTCGTCGCACAGGTCGTCGCGCATGGCGTATACGCGGCTCATTGCCTCGGACTCAAACCAAGCCAGGCGCTCCTTGCGCTTGAGCTCGGCCGGTGCATCGGATAGCGAGACGGCCTTGCCGGCGCGGATCCAGCACTTCTTGGGGCGCATGAGCTTTTTGCCTTTGGGCGTGATGTCGGACCAGCCACAAATGGCGAGTGGGTTGACGGGCGCCTTGCCCATCTGGGCGATGAGCGCAAAGCCGCCGTGGACCTCGGGCTTGATCTCGCGCGAGCGGATGCGCGTGCCCTCGGGGAAGATCAGGACGTCCTCACCGCGCTGCAGTGCATGCTGGGCGGCGCGCAGACATTTCATGTCGGCGGTGCCGCGCTCGACAGGAATACCGCCCACGCGGCTAAAGGCCCAGCGCACAATCTTGCTCTTGGCGAACTCGGACTTAAAGATGGGGCGGATGCGGCGGCCGCCAAAGAACAGCGCCGTCTCCACGGCCAAGAGTTCGGCCATCGAGGTGTGGTTGCAGATGACCACGCTGCCGCGGCCTTCCTGGCGTTCAAACAGCAGGTCGGCGTCCTCGACCTTCCAGCGCCACATAAGCTTGGAGAAGACCCACAGGATGCCCATGACAACGGCAACAGTGCCGCGGATGAGTACCGGGAACTCGGCGTAGGGGGCGTTGTAGTAATCCTCGGGCGTCTGCTTAAACAGGCGCATGGGCTACCTCCTTTGGTTGATGAGGTCCTCGATAATCGAGACAACCTCATCGATGGTGTGGGCGGTGGAGTCGACGTGCACCGCGTCTTCGGCGGGCACGAGCGGTGCGACCTCGCGGCTGCTGTCGAGCGTGTCGCGCTGCTTGAGGGCATCGAGGGTCTCGTCGACCTCGGCCTCGAGCTGTGCCTCGCTGAGCGGCTGAGGGTCGTTTTGGTGACGCTGCAGCACACGGCGACGGGCACGCTCGCGCGGGTCGGCGGTCAGGAATACCTTGACCTGTGCGTTGGGGAACACGACGGTGCCGATGTCGCGACCCTCGGCCACGATATCGCGGTCTTCGGCTGCGCGGCGCTGATGGATGAGCATGGCGGCGCGCACGCCCGGATAGGCCGAGACCTTGGAGACGTTGGCGTCCACCTGCGGGGTGCGGATGGCAGCCGATGCGTCCGCACCGTCGATGGTCAGGCGCGTGTCCTCGCCGGTGCCGTTGGTAAAGCGGATCTCGATCTGCTTGGCGAGGGCGTCGATGGAAGCCTCGTCGTCCAGGTCGATGCCGCGGTCGAGCGCGGCGAAGGTGACGGCGCGATACATAGCACCCGTGTCGAGCTTGTTAAAGCCCAGCTGGCGGGCGATCTCCTTGGCGATGGTGGACTTGCCGGAACCGGCGGGGCCGTCGATGGCGACGATCATGCAATGCTTCCTTTCGGTGGTTGACGTGCTGGTATGGGACGCGGACGCTGCATGCTGGCGGACTGGCTAGCCCGTATAGCGCTCGCGGTAGGTGTTTCGCTTGGGCGCGGAGGCGTGGCTGCCGTGGTGACGCGTGCGACTCGCGGTGTTGCTCGCGGGCGCGGCGACGCGCTTGGAGGCGGCCTGCTTGGGCGGAATGCCGCCGGCCTTGAGGATCTGTACCTCGCGGTCGGTGAGCTCGCGCCACGAGCCCTTGGCCACGTCCTTGAGCTCCAGGCCGGCAAAGTTGCAGCGGTGCAGGCGGATCACCGGATGGTGGATTTTGCTCAGCATGCGCTTGACCTGGTTCTTGCGGCCCTCGCGGATGATGACCTCCACGGCGGTGGTGCCGGGCTTTACGCCTTGCGGAGCCACGGCCTCGGCCTCGCGCGCGTTAATGACGCGGCAGATCGCCGGCTGGCACAGGCCGTCGTCGAGCTCGATGCCGCGACGCAGCGGTTCCAAATCGCGATCGGTTAGCTGGCCGTCCACCAGCGCCTGGTAGGTCTTGTAGACGTGCTTGCTGGGGTGCAGCAGATCCTGAGACAGGTCGCCGTCGGTGGTAAAGAGCAAAAGGCCCGTGGTGTCGCGGTCCAGACGACCCACCGGGAAGAGCCCCGGAAAGCGGTCGCGGGGGACCAGGTCGGCCACGCAAGGGCGCTCCTGCGGGTCGCTCATGGTGGTGAGGTAGCCGGTTGGCTTGTAGAGCATCAGGTACACGGCGCCCTGGTTGAGCTTGACGGGCATGCCGTCGACCTCGATATGTTCGCGATCCACATCGACCTTGGTGCCCAGTTCGGTCGCGACCTGGCCGTTGACGGTCACACGGCCGGCGGTCATCAGGTCCTCCGAGCCGCGGCGGCTCGCCACGCCCGCGCGCGCCAAAAAACGCTGCAGGCGCATGGTGTGCGGGTAGACGGGCTGGGCGTCGGTCGCGGGCGATGTAGCGCCCACGGCACGTGCAGTGCGCGTCTCCTCTGCTTCGTTAGTCCTCGTCATGCATGTCCTCCGAGATATCGCCAGTGGGCAGAAGCTCTGCGTCATCGGCGTCCTCAACATCGGTATCGATCAGTTCGCGCTCTTCGTCCAGGTCCTCGGCCTGCTCCTCGAGCGTGGACTGAATGCTGCGGCCGCTCAGACGCTCGCGGATAAACTGTCGCGACTGCTCGTCGGGGGCAAACTGCTCCAGATCGGGCAGGTCGCGGGTGGAGCGAAGACCGAACTTTTCCAAGAAGGCGTTGGTCGTGCCGTAGATGATTGCCTGACCGCGCTCGGGGTCGCGGCCGAGCTCGCGCACCAGGCCCTTGTCCACGAGCGACGCGATGACACCATCGGAGTTGACGCCGCGGATGCCTTTGACCACCTCACGCGTGACGGGCTGGTGGTAGGCGATAACGGCGAGTGTCTCGAGCGCTGCCTGCGACAGTTTTTGAGTGTCCCAGCTCAGCACGTAGGCCTCGACCACGTCGTGGTAGGCGGGGTGCGTAAACAGGCGCCAGCCACCGGCGACCTCGCGCAGTTGAAAGCCGCGGTTGGCCTCCTCGTACTCAACCTTGAGCTCGGCGAGCAGCGATGCGCACTCGCCGGGGGCGATATCCAGTGCGCCGGCCAGCGCGGGCGCACTCACCGGGTCACTCGACACAAGCAGCAGTGCCTCGAGGGCGCCTTTGAGGCTGTTTGTCTCTAGCGTGGAAAGGGTTGACATGGTAGCCGCTCCTATTCGGTGAGCTCGGGGCCCTCGCCGGGAACGTATGCCTCGGCGCCCTCGACGCGGTTGATTTGAATGGTTCCAAAGATCTCGTCCTGGCTCAGCGTGAGCGAGCCGCGTTTGGCGAGCTCGAGCATGGCCAGGAAGGTGACGACGAGCTGCTCGGTGGTGGCGTCGCCGTCCAGCAGCTCGCGGAAGGTGCAGGTTTGGTGCGCCATGGTAAAACGGTCGACCGAGGCCACCGTCAGGTCGAGCGGCACGCGATGCGGTGCCACGTGCTCGGCCTCCAGCAGGAAGGTCTGACGCTTGCCGTCCAGGTCGGCGCAGATGACGGCGAGGCCGCGCAGGGTAATGCCGGCCAGGTAGTCGGGCATAAGGCCCAAAAACTCGGGGTCGGGGCCGGCCACGCGCGGATGCATGCGGCTCTCGGCCTGCATGCGCGCGCTAAGGGCTGCCGCCGCGCCCTTAAACTGCTTGTAGGCGATCAGGCGCTGGATCAGGACCTCGCGCAGGGCGTCGCCGTCGAGTGCGCTGAGCTCCTCGAGGTCTTCGTCGTCCTCGTCATCTTCAACGGATTTGCTGGGAGCCTCCTGGGGCACCAGCGAGGCGGCCTTAATGTCCAAAAGGGTTGCCGCAACCAGCAAAAAGTCGCTCGCCACGTCCAGGTCCAGCGCCTCAATGCGCTCGACCTCTGCTAGGTACTGCTCGGCCACCTCGCTGATTGAGATGGCGCCGATATCAACTTTTTGGCGGGTTACCAGCTGCAGCAGCAGGTCGAACGGTCCGCTGTAGACCTGCGGCGACACGCGATACGACATCTTCGACCTCCTTTGACGGCGCCTTCGCGGCGCGGTTTGGGTGCATGTTGCAACCGTTTTGCACGGTCGACCTGTAAGTTTACCCTAGATGCCGGCGATTGCGAAGTTGAGCAGCCACTCGGCCAGCGGATACACGGTAACGTCGAAATAGCGGCCGATCACGTCGATGCCGATCCACATGGGCAGCAAGTACAGCACGATGATAAGGATCGGCATGGCGTATTGCTGCAGACGGTAGTAATTGGCGAGCGCCTTGCCTTTGAGGAACGGCACGATGATCGACGAGCCGTCGAGCGGCGGGATCGGGATGAGGTTAAAGAATGCGAGCGACAGGTTGACCACGATAAAGGTGGCACCGAAGTTCATGATTTGGGACGCCACGGCAAAGGACATGCTGGCGTAGAGGTTGCCGTATGCTGCATGCATGAGAGCGGCCGCAAGGCACGCGAGTGCGATGTTCGATGCGGGACCGGCCGCGCTCACCAGGACCTCGTCGCGCTTGGGGTGATTAAGGTTGTTGAGGTAGACGGGCACCGGCTTGGCAAAGGCGAACACCGGGCCACCGGCGGCGAGCATGAGCAGCGGCAGCAGGATGGTACCGAACGGGTCGATGTGGTTGAGTGGGTTGAGCGAGACACGGCCACGCGAGCGGGCCGTCTTGTCGCCGAGCGCCCAGGCAGCGGCGTCGTGTGCGCTCGCGTGGATGACGTGGCCAACGATGACGGCGACGGCGCTGGCGAGTAGGTTCATGAGGTAGCTGCTGGACATGGCGCTCCCCTAGCGGACGCGGCGCGAGGCGCGCGTGAGCAGGTAGTCGGCCGCAAACAGGATGACGGCGACGATGGCGTAATCCAGGCGGAACACGCCGCCAAAGGGTGAGGTGATGACGCCGTAGCCGGCGATAGCGCTCGGCAGCGCGCGCGAGAGCTCAACGACAAAG
>URYU01000111.1 GCA_900552155.1 uncultured Collinsella sp. | reverse complement strand
CGCGCGCGGCGTTGCCGCTAAAGCCGCCGCCATCGCGCTTCTTACCGATGGTATCGATCTCATCGATAAAGACGATACACGGGGCCTTTTCCTTGGCCTGCTTAAACAGGTCACGAACCTTTGCAGCGCCGCGACCAACAAACATCTCAACGAACTCAGAGCCCGAAATGCTAAAGAACGGAACACCGGCCTCGCCGGCAACAGCCTTGGCAAGCAGGGTCTTACCGGTACCCGGAGGGCCAACAAGGAGAGCACCGCGCGGCAGCTTGGCGCCGATCTCCTCGTAGCGCTGCGGCTTCTCCAGAAAGTCGACGACCTCCTTGAGAGACTCCTTGGCCTCTTCCTGGCCGGCGACGTCCTTAAAGGTCACGCCCACGTCCTTGGAGGCGATCACGCGCGCGCCGGACTTACCCAGTCCGCCGCCGCCAAAACCGCCGCCGCCAAAGTTCATCGACGGGCCGTCATCGCCCATAGCCTTCTTCATGCGGCGGTTGAGCCACCAACCGATGAGGAAGAAAATCGCCATGGGAAGAATGAGTGTGAGCAGGTAGTAGGTCATCAAACCCGAGTTTTTATCGGGTACGACCGACTCCAGCGAAGCGCCAGACTCAAGCACGCGATCGGTAAAGCCCGCATCATTCGGCACACCGGTCGTCTTATAGGCGATGTTCTCGTCCTCGCCCTTCTTGGTGTAATAAATCGAGTAATCGTCCGTGTTGTACTCAACCTTGTCGACACTCTTCTTATCGAGTGCCTTGACAAACGTTGAGTAATCGGTCTTCGTAATCTGCTGCGTGTGACCGATGTTGGGGAACAGAACGGTCGAGAGCACGAGGTAGACGACGAAGGCGATGAGCACGTAGAGGATCATATTCCGTCTACGCTTGTTGTCATCCATCTCCATCTGCTTGAACTCCATCTACTGGGGTTGATAATGCTTTCTAGAATACCCAACCCGGACGGCGATAAACCGACGCCGGGCACGAAAGGACAGAGATGGCATCACTGTAAGTCGGCATGGTTCAAATCTATACAGGCGACGGCAAGGGCAAGACGACGGCTGCGCTGGGGCTCGCGCTGCGCGCGACGGGCTACGGACTCGACGTTCTTAGGCTGCAGTTTGCCAAGAAACTGCACCGCGCCGAGCATGATGCGGCGCCCCGTTTGGGTCTGCGCATCGTACAAGCCGACCGCGACACGCCCGAGGCCTGCGCGGCACAGATTCTGGATCTAGCACACGAGCAGATCTCGCAGGTCGATGTGCTCATCCTGGACGAACTCGGCGAAGCGATGCGCCGCGGCTTTGTAACGCGCAAGGATGTGGAGGGGCTGATCGCGCAGAAGCCCGCCACCACGGAGCTCGTGCTAACCGGCCGCGGCCTGCTGCCCCTCGCGGACCTCGCCGGCCTGGTCACCGAAATGCGCCCCGTCAAACACAACTTCGACGAAGGCCTCCTGGCCCGCCAAGGCATCGAATACTAGTCATTGGGGACGTTCTTAAACGACTAGTCGTTGGGGACACTCTTTCCCAAGAAGAACACCGATGACTCTCTAAAAATCACGCCATCCCGTCGTGCAATTTGCGATCGTTGCGCGCCCAAGACCGACCGCCCTAGCAATTTGATTAACCGTAAGACCCGACTTTCGCATTTTACAAAGAATGGGTCAACGCACGGTTGGAGTCATCGCCTTGATATCCGAAAGAGAAGCTGGAGCTGCAATCTGTTTTGCGATTTCGAGCACTTTGTCGTCGAGAACACGAGGATGGGGCTCGGCATTATAAGGCGCGCTCTCAAGCCGATCATCAAGATAATGCCGATACTCCAGCGAACCGCCCACGAGGTCCAGGACCATACCTGGATCGCAAAACCCAAATCCGTCATAACCATACGCATATGCTCGATAGCTAGACCAGCGATATGTATCGACAGCGGAAACACCCGCCTTAACTGGGTTCATATGGATGTAGTCAGCGAGCGCAATTGCCTGCATATCATTCTCAACTGGAATGTTCTTAAACCGATCTTGGAACAAATGACCAACACGGTCAGTTTTGCGATTGAAATACTTAGCATATGAGGTAAGGATTCCACTCATGCATGATGAAATACTCCCATGAGGGTCATCAACCATGAGATGAAAGTGATTCGACATGAGGCACCAAGCCGTAACGCCAATACCATTGCCGACGAGTTTATCCTCGAACAACGTGAGCATCCGATATCGATCCTCGTCGTCTTCAAAGATGCAAATGCCGCCATTTCCACGCGCGATAATGTGGTTATAGCCCGTTAACGAAACGACTCGACCCGTTCTTGGCATATCGCCCTCCCATCAAAACCCCACCGGGCAACATCTGATAGGCGCGGACGATCTAATTTGCTGACCCCGTTTTGACAGTTTACAAGGGCATGCAAGACAAACTGGATGAAAACCCGAAAATCGTGTTGCAAAGAGTGTCCCAAACGACTAGTCATTTAAGAACGTCCCCAACGACTAGTCATTTAAGAACGTCCCCAATGACTAGGCGGTGGCACGGCCTAACCAGTTGCCGCTGTGGTGGTAGATGGTGAACATCGTAGCCGTGATGAGCCAGGTTACGGGGTAAACCAGCAGCAGGTGCTCAAGCGACGGATCGAACGGCATAATCGCAAACACCCAGATCACCCTGAGCACGACAGTGCCAAAAATCGTGAGCAGCATGGGCTGCAAGCTCACACCGGCACCGCGAATAGAGCCCGATGCGTTTTCGATAATGGAGAAGATCGCGTAGAACGGCGCGATAAAACGAAGAATCGTCGTGGTGTACGCCGAAATCGAAGCATCGTCGACAAACAGACGCGACAACGGACCCGAGAACACCAGCAGCACGGCAGACAGGCCACCAATGAGCATAAACGACAGCACGAGCGACGTATGGTAGCCCTTGCGCATGCGCTCGTAGTTGCGCGCGCCAAAGTTCTGCGCCGAGAACGTAGTGATCGATACGCCGAGCGCCTCGGTCACCATCCAGATAATGCCATCCAGGCGCCCAGATAGACCCCAAGCAGTCGTGACATCGGCGCCAAACGAATTAACCGATACCTGGATCAGCACGTTCGAGATCGAATAGGCAGCCGATTGAAAACCGAGTGGCAGACCACACGAGATCATACTCTTGCAAATACCGCGATCGATACCGAGCTTAGACAGCGAAAGACGCCATGCACCCGGAGCGCGCATCATGCGCAACACGATCATCGTTGCATTGGAGCAAATGGTCAGCGCCACCGCGATGCCGCAGCCCAGCGCCTCCATATGCAACACAGCGACAAAAATGATATCCAGCACCACGTTAACCAGGCAGCCAGAGGCAATGCTCACGGCGGGGCCGCGCGTGTCGCCCACGGCACGCAGCAGTGCGGTTCCCATATTAAGCAGCAGTGCCGCAACCATCGCGGCAAAATAACAGCGAGCATAGGCCACGCCCTCGGCCAATAGTTCATGCGGCGTGTTCATAAGCACCAGCATGGGCTCAACGAACACTATGCCAAGAATCGAGAAAGCGATACCGCCCACCAGCGCGAGCGTCATGGCTGTATGGACCGAACGACTCAGTCGCTCATCATCGTGCTGGCCAAAATACTGACCGGTAATGACCGCGCAGCCGGCGCCGACGCCAACGCAAAAGCCAATGCAGAGCTCGGTGAGCACCATCGTGGCTTGAATGCCACCCAGCGCGAGCTTGCCGCCAAACTGGCCAACGATATACGTACCGATAAGCGTGTAGGCCTGCTGAAAAAACGAACTAAAAAAGATGGGAACGCACAGCGACAGCAGCTGTTGCCAAATGACACCCTGCGTTACATCGATAGCCGTAGATTTCTTAGCCACACGCCCTCCCCGCCAACGTATGTTAAACAACAAAACGGCAATTTAAGACCAAAGCAAATACCAGCTTAGCACCGACCGGCGTCGACCGAAACACCCCGAATCAGAGCCCAGTGCAAAATATCTGCCTAGTGATACAAACCCGGCTGGTAGTGATACTCATTGCTCACGTGCGGGCACAGCTGCCAAAAGGCGACGGCGCTCGCCGCGGCCACGTTGAGCGAATCGACCCCGTGCGCCATCGGAATGCGCACCGCGTGGTCACAGCCGGCAATGGTCTTGGCGCCCAAGCCGGCACCCTCGGTGCCCATAAAAATCGCCAAGCGATCAATCTTCCGCAGTACAGGATCATCAAGCGAAACAGAGTCGTCCGTCAACGCCATAGCGGCACACGAAAAACCGGCATCGTGCAACGCGCTCAGACCATCATGCGGCCACACACGAGCCTCGCTGCCAATGCGCGTCCACGGCACCTGAAACACGGTGCCCATGCTCACGCGGGCCGAGCGACGATACAGAGGATCGCAGCACGTCGGGCTGACCAAAATACCGTCAACGTTCAATGCGGCAGCCGAGCGGAAAATCGCGCCAACATTGGTGTGATCGACAACACCCTCAAGCACGCACACGCGCACCGGACGACCCCCCGCCGCCTCGACAACGCCGCCCAAGAACTCATCAACCGGAATCTGACGCGGGCGACGGAACGCCGCCAGCGCGCCGCGCGTCACGTTAAAGCCCGTCAACTGCTCCATGAGCTCCATGGAGGCCACGAACACGGGAACCGGACCCGCTCCCTCGCGCACGACAAGCTGGTCAAACAGCGGCATCATCTGGTCGAGCCAGCGCTCGCCCAGAAGAAAGCTCACCGGCTCATATCCGGCGCGAACCGCACGCTCGATGACCTTGGCACTCTCAGCGATAAAAATGCCCTTCTGCGGCTCCAGCACGCAGCGAAGCTCACGCTCTGTCAGTCGCACGTAGGCATCGAGCCGCTCGTCCTCGAGCGATTCAATTCGCAGAACCTCAACGGCATCAGTCATAGCAGCCAGCCCGCACCCTTCTTTACAGCACATCTATACCAAACGAGGCGTCGCTAAGCGCCGCCCCATGCATTCAATCAACCCGATGATACCGTTCACGCCAGACGATTTACGCCTCGATGCGACGATACGTCACGAACTCATAATCGACGCCCTCGTCACCCTCACCGGCGGCAATCGTCGCGACCCCGCTACGCTGCGCAATCTCCCACGCAGGATCGGCTTCCAAATCGGGAAAGTACGTATCCACGACATGGACGCAGTGGTTATGCGTGACCTCGGCCTCGACGCAATACGGCAAAAAATGCCGATAGACATCGCCGCCACCGAGCACCCAGGCAACGGGCTCATCGGCAACCGCGGCGAGCGCCTCGTCGATACTATGCACCACGTCGACGCCCTCGGGGGCAAAGCTCTCGTCGCGGGTGAGCACGATATTGCGGCGGTTCTTGAGCGGACGCCCGCCGGGAAAACTCAGCAGGGTCTTGCGTCCCATGATAACCGGGCAGCCCTTGGTGCAGGCCACAAAATGGCGCATATCGGCGCGATTGGACACCACCATGTCGCCCTCGCACCCAATGCCCCAATCGTCACACACGGCGACGATAGCAGATAGCTTACACGTCATGAGCACCACCTACACCGCAATGGGAATGTTCTTGACCTGCGGGCCGTGCTCATAGCCCTCGACGATCAGGTCATCGGTCGTAAACGCATAGAAGTCATGCACATCGGGGTTGAGCGTTACCTTGGGTGCCGCAAACTGCGGACGCTCGATAAGCTCGCGGACGATATCGACATGACGATCATAGATATGGGCGTCGGCGATCACGTGCAGCAGCTCACCGGGAATCATATCGACCGACTGCGCGACCATCATCAGCA
>URYU01000110.1 GCA_900552155.1 uncultured Collinsella sp. | reverse complement strand
GCGCTTAAGGCCATGCTTGCCGGTGCCGAGGCGTTGCCCGATCGCGCTCTAGGCGGCCTTGACGGCCAGGCCCGTCGTCAGGCAGAGACGGCTTTGCTGCACCATGCCATCGACATCCTTATGAACGATGCTCGCGCGCTCGACGTGTCGCAGGCCGCGACCGTGCCGGTTCTCGACGGCGTTCGAACCAAGGTGGACAAGCGCAGTACCGCCTACGATAACGAGACCTAAGAGGTCGATCGCACACCACGAGCACAAGTGCGCTTCGCGTCGCTTGCCGATGCGTCGGTTCTTCGCCCTGGCAGCTACGATGCCGTGCTGTTTGCCGATGTCGACCTGGACAGCTATCCGCTTTCGCACGAAGAGGGCCCGCTTGCCACGTTGACGACCGAGCTGCGCCGCGACGGCGTGTCTTTGGAGCCCGCCGCCCTGCTGCGCGTGCGCTTTGGCCGTGCAATGCAGGCGACGAGCGGTCCGGTCGCGCTTGCCCGCGTGACACACGATCGCCAGGCGCGAGAGTGCTACCCGGCAGCCGTATGGACCGAGTTGCGGGCGCATGCCGAGGCCGCTGGCAACGCTAGGGCCGCTGGCAACGCTAAGGCCTCTGGCGCTGTCAAACCCACGCGCGTGGGCGAGGGCGATATCATCGCTGACTTTGCTCCCGCGGCAGGCGAAGGTCTTAGGCGCGAGCGCGTGACCTGCGAAGCTCCTCAGCACCTGAGCGATGAAGCCATTCCGTATCTGGTCCTGCGCCGTCGCGATGGCGAGGGTGAGGACGCGCCGCTGGTGCCGCGCCTGACGTCCGCTTCGCAGATCGAGGCCTATTCGACCTGCCCGCTATGCTGGTTCGTCTCGTACCGCGTGAAGCCCCAGTCGATCGACGCCGGCTTTGGCAATATGGAGAAGGGTAACTTTGTCCACGACGTGCTGGAGCACTTGCATGCACGTTTTCCGCAGGAGGGCATGGAGCGCGTGACGCCCATGAATTTGCCGCGCGCGCAGGAGCTGCTGCGCGAGGTCTTTGCCGAGACCCTGGCCGAGCACGCCGGCAAGCGCGGTGCCGAGGGCCCGCTGGTGCCGCTCTCCCCGGTGGAGGAGCGTCAGGTGGCCGAGATCTTGCCGCAGTTGGAGGGCGTGCTTGCCTACGAGTCCGAGGCACTTGCCCCCTTTGCCCCGCGCTACCTGGAGTTTGCGTTCAACGAGCTCCAGGTCGAGTATGCCGGTTGGCCGCTCGGCGGGCGCATCGACCGCGTAGATGTGGATGCCGAGAATCGCGCCGTGGTAATCGACTACAAGCATCGTTCGGGTGTTGAGGAGTTTAAGCTCGCCGACCCTACGGTGCGCGACGAGGAATCGGGCACGGCGCCCATCGACGATCCGCGCTGGTTGCCACCACATACCCAAACGCTTATCTACGCCCAGGCCATGCGCCGGGCGCTGGATCTGGACACCCGCGCGGCACTCTACTTTTCGACCAAGGGCGGCAAGCCCGCGCTGCGCGGCGCGGCGAGTGCCGAGTTGCTCGAGGAAGAGCGTGGTGACGGTCGCATCCCGGGCCTCAAGAAGGGCTTCCCGGGCGAGGGCGGCAGCATGGACTTCGATGCCCTGCTCGACCGCGTGGAGACCGGCATTGCCGAGCGCCTGCGCGAGCTCGAGGCAGGTGACGTCGCCGCTGTCGCCCCGACATCGGCGCAAGCCGCGCATGCGCGCTGTTCGTATAACCACCAAGGAACGTTTGTATGGAGGGGCGTGTAGACCATGGATCTTTCGACTTTGATGCCGCAACAGCTGCAGATCGTCAAGACGCTCGACCGTCCGCTGTTTGTCTCGGCGGGCGCCGGTTCGGGCAAGACCTTTACCCTCACGCGCCGCATCGTCTACGCGCTCTCGCCCGAATCCGGTCCGTTCGTCGAGCATCTGGACCAGGTGCTCGCCATCACCTTTACCAAAGATGCCGCGGCCGAGATTCGCGACCGCGTGCGCCGTGCGCTTATCGACGAGGGCATGGACGAGGAAGCACTGACCGTCGACGACGCGTGGATTTCGACCATTCACGGCATGTGCTCGCGTATCCTGCGCGCGCATGCGCTGGAGCTGGGCATCGACCCCGAGTTCACGGTGCTCACCGATACCGACGAGCTTATGGACCAGGCTGTTGAGCATGTGCTGGCCCGCGCGACGGCGCCCGATGCCGCCCCCGAGCTCGCGGCATCGCTCAAGGCCCTCTATGCCTGGTATCCCATGGCGGGCGAGGGCGGCCCCTTTGGCACCGGCACGACCATCAAGGGCCTGGTGCGCGACCTGCTGGAGCTGTCGAGCCAGTTGCCGGGCGGTATGGACGACGTGTGCGTGGCGCGCGGCCAGGCCTATACCTCGGCACTTGCCGATGCCTATCGTGCGGCGCTGGGCGCAAGCAAGGCCGCGACCGAGAAGGCGCAGACGGCGCTCGATGCCATCGACGCGTTCGAGGCGAGCGGCAAGACCATGGCCGATGCGGCGCGACTCATGATGTCGTGCACCCTGCCGCGCGCGAGCAAGGCGTTCCCCAAGGAGCTGCTCAAGGCGGAGGCTGCCGATGCATTTATCAATATCGTGCTTGCCTGCGGTGGCCCGGCGCTCGATGCGCTGGTGGGCTTGGCCCGCTCTGTAGAGGCTGAGTACCGCGCGCTGAAGGCTGCCCAGTCTGCCCTCGACAACAACGACCTGCTGCGCATGGCCTACGAGGCCCTGCGCGATTACCCGGCCATCCGAGTGGCATACGAGAGCCGCTTTAAGATGGTCATGATCGACGAGTTCCAGGATACCGACCAGATGCAGGTCGATCTGATCTGCTACCTGACGGGTGCGGGGGAGCGCGCGCTGTGCACCGTGGGCGATGCACAGCAGTCGATCTATCGCTTCCGCGGCGCCGAGGTCGAGGTGTTCCGTCGCCAGGAGCGCAAGGTAGGCGCTTCGGGCGCGGCGGCAGCTGCCAGCACCCCGGGCGCCGTCCTCGCTTCGTCCGAGGTGTCGGCCTCGTCCGGGGCACCGGCCGGTGAACTCGTCAAGCTCGTGCGCAACTTCCGCAGCCATGACGAGGTACTGCGTTACGTGGCACGCGTCTTCGACGGCGATGACGGCGGCCTGATGCAGGGCGTTTTGGACCTTGAGGCGAGCGACGGCCGCAAGGACACGCTGGTGGCAGATGCCTCGCGTCGCCAGGCCCTCTTTGTTGCCGGCGGCAGTACGCAGGAGCGCACACAGGCCAAGGCCCGTGCGCTCGCCGAGCGCTTCCGCGCGCTTGCCGATGCCGGCCAGCCCCAGGGCGGCATGGTGCTGCTGCTGGGCCGCATGACCAACGCCGACGTCTACGCCCAGGCCTTCCGCGACCAGGGGCTCGACTGTGTGATCGCAGGCGGCTCGGTCTTTGCCCAGGCAGCCGAGGTGCAGACGGTGCGCGCCCTGGTCTGCGCGCTCGCCAATCCGGCCGATACGGCGCAGGGCCTTATGCCGCTGCTCGCCTCGCCGATGTTTGCGCTCGGCGCCCAGGAGTTCCTGGCGCTGGCGACCAAGCTCGATAGCGAGACAGGGGAGACCTCGCGCCGGAATATCGACATGGGCATCATGAGCGATTTTGACGTGCCGGGTTTGCAAGACTTGCCGCTTGTGACGCGCGCCCGCGAGGTGCTGCGGTATGCGCTTCGTCGCGTGGGCCGCGATTCGTTCGCCGCCATCGTGCGCGACGTGGTCAACGCCTCCGGCTGGTTTGTGCGTCTGGGACAGCGTGGTCCCGAGGGCAAGGCCATTGCCGCCAACGTGCTCAAGGCGCTCGACGCCGTGGCCGAGGCAGAGGCCGAGCTCGGCAATTCTCCGAGCTCCATCGCGCTCGCCTTCGACCGCTTCTTGGCGGGCAAGGAGGCCCCGGGCGCGCTCAACGAGGAGGGTGACGGCGCGGTACGCATCATGACCGTGCATGCGTCCAAGGGTCTGGAATATCCGGTCGTGGCGGTCGCCGAGTGCTTTGGCGTGCGTAAGTCCTCGGGTGCGGCACAGATGGGTCGCGTCGACGGTGGGGCGCAAGTCGTGGCACTGCCTGCTCGTTTTGATGGCGTTAAGCTTGCCGACGGGACCTTCGTGAAGGGCGACGACGTCAAAAAGCAGTTTGAGCACGCGTTTAAGGGCAAGGGTACGTCGCTGTGGCTGCCGCCGGAGCTCATGGAGGACGTCTGTGCGACGGGTTCTCCCGCCGAGGCATTCGTTCGCCTGCGCAACGACGACCTGCAGCTTTCGCTCGAGGAGCGGGCTCGTCTGCTCTATGTCGCCATGACGCGTGCGCGCGAGCTGGTGATCTTGGCGATGGATACCGGCGTGAGCCGTGGCAAGGTGACGGCGCCGACCTTCGATGTCGAGACGGATCTGACCTACGACGTGCTGCGCCGCATCCTGCCGACCGACAGTCTGGACATGCCGCAGCTCGATAGCGACCGTTTGGTGTTCGACAACTCCAAACCGGGCGACTACGAGCTCATTTCGCTCGCGGGCTTTACCTTTGGCGAGCAGGCGTTTGAGGCCAACGCTTCGTTGGATGCCGAAGGCAGGCTTGTTCGTGGCGATGCCGATACAGATGCTGCCGACGATTCGGCCAGTACAATCGTCCCCGGTCCTGCCGACCCCAAGCCCGATTCGTTTGAGCTTGTGTATCCCCGGGCAGTGGGCGTGCGCATGGGCATCTGTCCGTTTCCGGTGCGTGACTCGTATAGCTACTCGTCAATCGCCGCGGCGCTCCATGCCGAGACAGAAGACCGTGCCGCCGAGGCGCGTGTGCCCATGGACGAGTCCGGTGATGATGCGGAGTCGGATGGTTCCGAGATGACGGATGCAGACGTGGCCGCTGTTGAGCCCGCCGGCAACCCTATGGCGCTGGGCTCGGCGTTCCATGCCGCCTGCCAGTTGCTGATCGAGATGGGTTCCGATGCACTGCCCGCTGAGCGTGCCGATGCGCTGGCGCGCCTGTGGCGCCTGACGCCGGAGCAGCGCGAACGCTTCGACGTTGCCCTGGACCGCTGGCTCGAGTCGGCTGTTCGTGCCGACCTGCTCGCGTGGCCGTGCGTTCGTGCCGAAGTGCCGTTCTTCTCGCTGGGCTGCGAGGACGAGGACATCGCCCGCTACGGTGCATATGCCGAAGGCGCCATCGACGCTTTGGCGACCGACCCGGCCGATCCGTCACGCGCACTGGTCATCGATTACAAGACGGGTGGCACGTCGGATGAGACGCCGGACCAGCTGCTCGAGAAGCACGCCCTGCAGGCGCGCGTCTACGCTGATGTTCTGCACAAAGCGGGCTTTGAGGCCGTGACCGTCAAGTTCGTCCGCGTGGAGCAGGCGAATCCAACCATCTTCGTCGAACCCGCTGAGCCCCAAGTAGTCACCTACAATCTTTAGCCCGACCGGGGCTGCCCGCACTCCATTCCCCAATAACTTGCGGTGGAATAGTTCCTGTTTGGGCTCCATAGACCGCTAAACAGGAACTATTTCACCGCAACTCAAGAGGAGCCGTGTGGGTTTGGCTAGGTTCGGGTGCTGTCCGTGCCGTGGGGTAAAATCGTTCAGTCAGAACACGAACCCGCATCGGAGCTCATCACATGGCATTCGTCCATCTGCACAACCACACTGTCTTTTCCATGCTCGACGGCGCAACCCGTATCCAGGATATGGTCAACCGTGCCGTTGAGCTGGGCATGCCCGCCGTGGCCATTACCGACCACGGCTACATGTATGGCGTGCCCGACCTGGCGCAGGCCTGCGACGCCGTCACCCACAACA
>URYU01000109.1 GCA_900552155.1 uncultured Collinsella sp. | reverse complement strand
CGCGATCTGCGCTGCCGGCAGGTGCCACCATGCGAAGGCAAGCAAGCACGAAAGGACAAACGCTCCGATAGCGGCCTTCCAAGCTGGCCATTTAAAGCACAGCAGCATCACGACCAGCCAAATAATCGGCACAAGAGCCAGTAAGCATGCGGCGACGTCCATAGGTAGAAGCTCCTTGGTACCGCGTGGGCGGCATCGGGGGTGTCACAAAACTTCAACAGGATACCGCACGTTTACCGACAAATTACAGCCGCCCGCCGAAATTATTGAACAATCCGTTCAAAAACACGAACGAACACCGTCGCGTCTATACTAAAGCGCAGCAATAGAAAGGACTCCGCTTTGAGCATCACGCCCCTCGATAGCATTCGCCGCGCCATCGCCCGCCGCAACGGCGTCTCCAACCCCGCTGCATCGAAAGACGGCGCCGCGAAGGCCCAGGGCGGCCGCATCGAGAACGGCCTGTTCCCCGCCTCCCACACGGCCGAAGAGCTCGCGCGCATCCAGGAGCTGAGCCAGCGCAACGCCGGCGGACCCGATAGCAGCCAAGCCACACGTCGCCGGCGCGAACGCGATCGGGAGCCCGGCCCCGTCCGCCGCATGGTCAACGCTTGGTGGAACCGTCTGCTCGGCGCCGTCTACGGCGGCGGCTTCTCCATGCAGGAAGCGGAATACGAGGAGCACGCCACCAGCCGCGACTATCTTTGGAACACCCTCGGCACCGCCGTATGGGGCCTGGCGTTTCCGTTGCTCACCATCGTGTCTACGCAGCTCGTGGGCGCCGAAGAAGCAGGCAAATTCTCCATCGCCTTTGTCACCGGCACGCTCATCATGATCGCGTGCAACTACGGCGTGCGCAATTTCCAGGTCTCAGACATCGACGAAAAGACGTCCTTTGCCTCCTACCAGCTCAACCGCTGGCTTTGTGGAGCGCTCGCCCTAGGCTGCGGCCTCATGTACAGCAGCGCCCGCGGCTATGATGCGCAGATGGCGACGATCGGCCTGGGCGTCTACCTGTATAAGGTCATCGATGGCGTCGCCGACGTGTACGAAGGCCGCCTGCAGCAGGCCGACAAGCTCTACTTGGCTGGAATGAGTCAAACGCTACGCTCCGTCGCCGTCATCGCGGTCTTCAGCGTGGCGCTGTTCCTCACGCGTAGCATGCCCATCGCGGCCATGGCCATGAGCATCGCCGCGATCGCCTCGCTCGTGCTGGTCACCGCGCCGCTCGCCCTGCTCGAGACCGAAAAATCGCGCCGCGTAAGCCTGCGCGAGGTCGGCCACCTGTTTGTCCAGTGCGCCCCACTCTTTGGCGCGCTATTCCTGTTCAATCTTATCGAGAGCATGCCCAAGTTTGTGATGGAAGGAACACTGGCCTACAAATACCAGCTGTACTTTAATGCCCTGTTTTTTCCAGCTCAGGCTATTCTGTTGAGCATTGGATTTGTCTATAAACCGCAGCTCCTGCGCTTGTCGAGCATTTGGGCTAATCCTCGCAAGCGTCGTCGCTTTGACCTGATTATTGTTGCCGTTATGGCGCTGATCGTGGTCATCACCGGCGTGTGCGCCGCATTTATGGCAGGTCCCGGTATTCCCCTCATGAGCTTTATGTACGGTCTCAGCTTTGAGCGCTACCGTACGCTGGCGCTGCTAATGGTCCTCGCCGGCGGCGTCACCGCGGCCATCGACTTTATCTACGCCATCATCACGGTGCTGCGCCACGCTGGAGACGTCACCAAGATCTACCTGATCTGCTTTGCCGTGAGCGTGGTGCTCCCGGTGATTCTGATCAATCTGCTCGGCCTGACGGGCGCCGTCGTGAGCTACCTAGCCATCATGGCCCTACTGCTGGTACTGTTGATTATCGAGTACCGCCGCATCCGCCAACGCATCGAGAGAGACCGGAATCCGTACGGCGCCTAATTGCAGCGTGGAGCAGCTAATTACTCGCCAGGAAGAATGTTTGCGTAGAACTCCGCCCCATCATCGAGCCGCAGGATGCCCACGCGACCGAACTCGGAGCCGGTGGCGGCAGCGCAGTCGATATCGATGCGATCGGGCACGCCGGCAGTGTCCTCGCCGCCCAAGCGCACGATCTGCCCGCGTCCCGATTCCTCATCGAGCCCCGCCAGACCACCGACCTCGCAATAGCGCCCAAGCGATACCGTGGGCGTGTGACCGCTCACCACGACCGGGCCCTTGCCCTCGGCAGAAAGCAGCCCGGTCGGCACATCCCAATAGCCGTGACGAATCCATAGCAGGTCATCGGACGACTGCACCGCGAGCATCTGCTGCAGCAGCTCGCGATCGGCACCCACCGCTCCGACGCCATCGGCACAATCGACGCCATGCTCAAGCAAAAACGCGCGCGCCGCTTTCATCTCGATTCCAGCATGTACCAGCAGATACGGGCGCTCCTCGGTCTCGACCACCGCGTAGAGCGGCAGCGCGGCCATCCATCGCACGAGCTCCTCGTATGCCTCAAATTCCATGTCGTTGAGCTGCTCGCGCGTCGTCCAGCCACCGTTGATATCCCAGGTCTCGGCATCGAGCGGATCCTGACCAATGATGGCATCGAGCATGATCTGCTCGTGATTACCCTTGAGCACGTGGGCGTTGGGCAGCGAGCGCACGAGCTTAATAACGCCGACCGGATCGGGCCCGCGATCGATCATGTCGCCCAGCACGTACAGCGTGTCGTCGTACGTCAACGAGATCTTAGACAGGGCCTCGTCAAGCGCACGCACGTGCCCGTGAGCATCAGATGTCACATAGATCGCCATGGTACGCCTCTCCTTGCATTGCGGCCGAAGCCCGGTGCCGCAACTAAAACTTCAAGTTGAACTTAAACGTTACCCATAGTACTCCGTTGCAATAAAGCTGGAAAGGGTTTCCGTGCAGAGGCAAAGACGGCAGCCGTCTATGACGGTATCGCGCATGCCCGCAATCCAACCCCATAAACCCACCATCTTTGGGTACAAATAACCGCAGACAACTGACCGTGCCACGCCAACCACCCAGGAGCGGACACCATCCATGAACCAGATCCTTCTCTTTATCGGCCTCGTCATCATTTTGTGCCTGACCATCAAACCCGTCGGCAAAAAACTCCCCTTCCCCACCTTGCTCATCTTTATCGCGCTCGGCATGCTGTTGGGCGTCAACGGCCCGGCGCACATCGACTTTAGCGGCTGCGCACTCACCGCAACCGTCTGCAGCACGGCGCTGCTGTTCATCATGTTCTACGGCGGCTTTAACACCAACATCGACCGCGCCAAGCCCGTCGCCATACCTGCAGTGCTGCTGAGCACGCTCGGCGTCGTCATCACTGCCGGCATCACCGGCGTATTCGCCCACTTTGTGCTGGGTTTCGACTGGATCGGCGGCCTGCTGCTGGGATCGGTCGTGGCGTCCACCGACGCGGCCAGCGTCTTTAGCGTTCTGCGCGAGCACAGCCTTTCGCTGAGGGGCGGCACCGACTCGCTGCTCGAGGTCGAATCGGGCTCCAACGACCCCATCGCCTACATGCTCACCGCTGTGCTCGCTACACTCGCGGCCGGCGGCGACATCAACATTCCCGCACTGCTGGCCAAGCAGATTATCCTGGGCGTGGGCCTGGGCCTTGCCATCGGCTGGGCGGCGGGCCGCCTGATTGAACGCGCGCACGCAACGGCCAAGGACGCGCAGACCATCTTTTTGTTCGCCGTGGCCATCGTCGCCTACGCGCTGCCGAGCTACCTGGGCGGCAACGGCTTTTTGGCTGTATACCTGGCCGGCATTGTGCTGGGTGCCAGCGACATCACCGGCAAAGTCGAGATGGCGCACTTCTTTGACACCCTCACCGAGATGGCAGAGATGACCATCTTCTTTTTGCTGGGCCTGCTCGTTACACCCGCACGCCTGCCGCAAATGCTGCTACCGGGCCTGGCACTCATGGCGTTTATGCTCTTTGCGAGCCGCCCCATCGCCGTAGGCATGCTGCTGGCGCCGTTTAGGACGAACCCTCGCCAGGTTGCACTCGTAAGCTGGGCGGGTCTGCGCGGAGCAGCTTCGGTCGTCTTTAGTCTCTTTGCCGTGGTGGCCGGCGTTCCCGGCGGACACAACCTATTTGACCTGGTGTTTGTGATTGCCGTGTCGAGCATTGTGGTGCAGGGCTCGCTGCTGCCGGCGGTGGCGAAGAAGCTCGATATGATCGATGCGACCGGCGACGTGCGCCGCACCTTTAACGACTACCGCGACGAGGACGGCATGTCGTTTGTAAAGCTCAAGGTGGGCGCTGGACATCCGTTTGCCGGACGCTCGCTCGCGGACATTGGCAGCGCGACGGACATGCTGGTGGTCTTGGTGCTGCGCGACGGTGCGCACCCGGTGCTGCCCAACGGCGATACCGTCATCGAGGAAGGTGACCTGCTGGTGATGGCCGCGCCAACGTTTGAAGAGCGTGCCGAGGTTACGCTGCGCGAGGTCACCGTGACCCCCCACGGTCGCCTGGCCGGCCAGCGTCTTCGCGATGTGCCGCAGGGCAAGCACCCCTTTATCGTGGTGATGCTCAAGCGCGACGGCCAAACGATCATCCCCGACGGCAACACCCTAATATACGCCGGCGACGAAGCCGTCATCGCCACACTGGCATCGTAGCCATCCCCACCCATAAGTTGCGGTGAAATAGGGATTGAATAGGCTTCTGAACAGCCATTTCAGTCCCTATTTCACCGCAAGTTATTGAGGGGATGGGTTGAAAAACATTTGAATTGACACCGAAATGAAAAAAGCCGGGGAAAACGTCCCCGGCACTTGGAAGCCCTCTCTTTTGAGATGACCGATTTCTTTATATCACGAACGCTAGTTAGATGCCATTCATTGAGGGCTTTATCAGGCGCGCCATCCCATCCCATCCACATGGCGCCATTTGAAAGCCGTCCGATCTCATGCTATAAAGAAATCGGTACCCTCTAAAAGAGGGGCCTCCAAGAGCCGGGATCTTACACCCGGCATTTTTTGTGCGTAAAGTCACCGCAGCCCCTGCCTTGCCCCTAAGAGGGGCGGGGTAGCCGTCCCGAATTGGCTACATTTGAGCATCAATCGCCCCGGCTGGGGTCTCGTTGCGGACAATTAGCGTCTCTCAAAACTAAGTGAGTAGACTTTTGTCGAATCGCCGACCACGTCTCCAAAACACAAGTCTGTGACCTGCGGGTTTGTTGAAGCAAATTAGTCGGGTGCTCAGGATTTCCAATAAAGCCTACTCACTTAGCCAGCGTGCAGTCAAAATAGAACAGTCGCGAGGTCAGTAGACTCCATTGCGACGGCTTATCGTGCATTTTCGCGCAGCTGCGGGTGCAGACGCCCCGTCCCAAATTAGCTACCCTAGTCATCGTCGGCGGCAAAGTCGCGGAGGTCGAGGCCTTCGCGTTCGGCTCGGGATAGGAGCTCCTGGGGCGACTCGTCCTCGATATCCATCACGTCGAGCATGGCGGCCGGAAAGCCCGCGCCTGCCGCACTCCCTGCGCGGTCGAGCAGGCTCTCGCGCAGCTGGTCAACATCGGCATCGATCTTCATGGTGAAACTTCCTGCCGGCCAATCGCGACCGAACAAACCGCACGCCCCAAATGATGTGCAATAAATCCCAGATACGGCCATAATAAAACAATGAACATCAGGGAGGTTGCGGACGATGGATAAGCTCGATGCCATGACGGAACAAGTCAGGGACTTTTGTGATGCACGCGACTGGCGCAAATATCACACGCCAAAAGCGCTTGCCATCGGCATGGCAACTGAGTCCTCCGAGCTCCTTCAGCTCTTTCGTATTATGAGCGACG
>URYU01000108.1 GCA_900552155.1 uncultured Collinsella sp. | reverse complement strand
GCCGCCAATGCCATCCGCGATCATCGCAGCGATAAGCGGAGTCCTGTTAGGAACCTGAACGGTGAACAAGGCAGGCTCGGAAATTCCCATAAATGCCGAGAAGGCGCACGTCATCGCAGCGGACTTGAGCTTTTCATCGGTCATGCGCAGGGCCGCACCAAAAGACGCACCGCTTTCGGCGAGGTTATGGCAGAAAGAGATCGGGAGCAGATAGTCATACCCAAGCGTTGCGATATTGGAAATCTGGATAGGGCTCGTTGACTGATGCATGCCGAAGAGCACGATAAGCGGCATAAAGAAGCCCAGCAGAAAACCGGCAACGGGGCCTAACGTCGAGAATAGCCAAACGATACCGTTGGCAAGACCAAGACCGCACCAGGCACCAATCGGAGCGAGCACAAACAGGTTGACGGGAATCACGATAGCAAGGGAGAGCGCCGGAACGACAACGAGCTTAAAAAGATCCGGCACGACTTTGTCGATTGCACGATATACAAAAGACAAGCCAATGACGCCAAAGATAACCGGGAACACGGAATCGGCATAGCTAAAAATCGGCACCGCAAAACCGAACAGCGCAAGGGGCGTCTCGCCCGTACCGACAGCGTTGACAATGGTCGGGTACATCAGCGATCCGGCAACACAAAGCGCAAGCGAACGGTTGACCCGGAACTTATCAGCTGTAGACATTGCCAGCAAAAACGGCAAGAAGTAGAACGGGATATCCGAAATCATATTGAATATCGCAAAGTCGCCGGCACCCGTGTCGATTCCAAAAGCCGCGATAGCAGCCAGGATGCCCTTTACGATGCCTCCCGCCACCAGTGCGGGAATGATAGCGGAAAAGATGCCGGTGATGATATCGAATACGCGAGCCGAACCTTTTTGGAGCTCAGGCTGCTCGGCGTCGGCGGAGACCTCGCCACCCATCCTGTCACCTAGCATGGGCTCCAATTCGTCATATACCGACCCCACGCTGGCGCCGATGATAACTTGCCACTGTCCGTCTTTAACCTGCGCGCCCAAGGCGCCGTCAAGCGTCTTAAGGGCCTCCAGGTCTGCCTTGCTATCGTCCTTCAGGTTGAATCTGAGCCTTGTAATGCAGTGCGTTGCCATAACAACGTTATCGGCGCCGCCCACGAGCTCGAGGACACGAGCGGCCAGTTCCTTCTTGTCTGCCACGACAATCACTCCTACCCAAGATCCTCGCCATTAGTGGCGATACATTTCTGATACCAATAGAAAGAGTCTTTACGCGAGCGCTCCGCAGTGCCGTTGCCGCAATTATCCAGATCGACATAGATAAGCCCGTAGCGCTTGTCCATCGTAAGAGGACCGCAGGCAACAAGGTCAATGAATCCCCAGATCATGTATCCGCGCACGTCAACGCCATCGATCACTGCTTCCTTAAGGCACTTTATGTGCTGGCGCAAATAATCGATTCGATACTCGTCGTGGATGCTGCCATCCTCCTCGACTACATCAGATGTACCGAGGCCGTTCTCGGCGATATACAGGGGCAGCCCATAGCGGTCATACATCTGGTTAAGGGTAACCCTCAGGCCAATGGGATCGAGCTGCCAGCCCCACTCACTCGTCTCGAGATAAGGGTTCTTGTTTGCCATGACCAGATTACCCGCAGTCTTCTCCCATCCCTGATCGCAGGTGGATACCTGGGAAAAGTAGTACGAGAAGGCCAGGAAGTCGACCGTGTTGCGAGCGATGAGCTCTTCATCGCCCGGTTCCATTTGAATCTCGATATCGCACGCATCGAAATAGCGATTCATATAAGCGGGGTATTTTCCACGAGCCATCACGTCCGTATAGAACCAGTTGGAATACTGGTCGTCGTGAATAGCCTGCATGTTATCTTCGGGACGGCAGGTGGCGGGATACGTACAGAATCGAGCGATCATGCCGCCAACGGGAGTATCGGGCGAAAGACGATGGACAATCTCGACGGCACGCGCATTGGCAACGAACTCGTGGTGCAGGCACTGGAAGATGGCTCGATCGAAGTTCTCCCCCTCTTCGTCTTTGACCAGACAGACCCCGTCCCAAGGCGAAAAACGTGCTGCATTGAACTCGTTAAAAGGCAGCCAGAAATCGACCAGATCGCCCAATTCCGTAACGATTGTCTCGACATAGCGGGCAAAGAAATCAATCGTCTTGCGATTCTTCCATCCCCCATATGTGGTGACAAGATTTACCGGGATGTCATAGTGGAGCATGGTGACGAAGGTCTTAATGCCGTGCTTTTTGCACTCACCCAGCATGCTTCGATACCACTCGATGCCTTCGCGGTTAGGTTCAAGATCATCTCCGTTAGGATAGATTCGGCTCCAGCAAATAGAAGTGCGGAACAGCTTGAGGCCCATCTCCGCAAAAAGCGCGATGTCCTCACGGTAGTGATGATAGAAGTCGTTACCGCGCCTAAACGGGTAGAACTCAACACCATCATCTGCGAGAGCGTTCATTAGTTCGTCATGGCAGAAGGGGTTGTTTTGATGCTTGTCCTCAATCTGGTCATGAGTCCAGGTACCATCCAGCCATCGACAATCCTGCGTCGACTTTCCCTTTCCGCCCTCATTCCAGGCGCCATCGGCCTGCGAGCACGAAATGGCTCCGCCCCATAAAAAGTCGGAGTCAAACCCATGTTTTAACTTACTCATTTGCCCTCCTTGATCGGATGCTCCAGCGGATAACCCAATACTAGGAAGAACAAGATGCATAAGATATCGCATAGAAAGCGTGGGTTTATAACATTTTTTTAGATATAATACCGTTTAAGGCATCGATTCTACCGTTCACCCCTGGAGCACCCCATGGATTCGAATCTCAAACAGCTGCTCTATACGCATACCGAGACCGAAGAGTGGCATCGCACACATCCGGGAGAGCTCAGCCCGCGATATAACAGGGTGGAAACCACAACCATTAACGGCGAAGAGGTCTATCTGTTTGATTGGAAAGAAACTCTCGACGAAAACCCCGTGGGCCTTATCAAGGAGTCGCGCTTTACCGATATTCCTCCTCATATCAATCGGGATATGGAGCTTAACTACGTGTACGACGGCGTCTGCACGTTTATCGTCAACGGACGGCGACTACTCCTTAAAAAGGGCGACGTGCTCATTTGCAACACCGGCGTAGTCAGAAGCGTTCCATACGTTAAGGGCGAACATGATATCGTCATTTCGATCGTCTTCAAAAAAGAAATGTTCGATTCGTTGTTCCTGAGCCAGCTACCCGGCGCGTCACCATTAACGAATCTTCTATTTGATTTTGTGTCCAAAAACCGCGAGGCCCGAAAATATCTCATTCTTCCAGAGGAATACGCCCGACATGCGCGACGCCTCATCGAGATGCTCTTTATCGAATATCACTTTAAAGATGCCTATTCCAATGAACTCATGAGGCACCTCGCCGTCAGCCTATTCCTTGTTCTCATTCGAGGACTGTACCGACGCTCCGCAACTGATAACCAGGCGATCATGTCGGACGAACGCATCGTGTCGATTCTGAATCATATTGAGCGAAGCTACGGCGACTGCACACTCGAAAGCATTGCGAGCGATACGGGTTATAGCACCAGCTATCTCAGCAGCTTGATCAAGCAAAAAACCGGCAAAACGTTTTCGCAAATCAAGCTCAACCAGCAGCTCACAGAGGCGGCATATCTTCTCAATAACACCGAGCGCAGCGTGCAGTATGTAGCCCGAAAAGTCGGCATCTCCAACATGTCATTCTTTTACTCAAAATTCAAAGAAGCATTCGGCGAAACGCCAGGTGTGTTCAGGACGCATCGGTCTAATTAAAGGCGTTATTACTCAGACCGATCAGCTTCGCGCGACACGGGAATGCACAATCGAAGCAGCGAGCGCATCGCCTCTACCAACACAAAGCCGGCGATGGCAACCGTGACCGCCACATCGAGCGGTGTGCTCACAAACCACAGCAGCCCCATGAGATACGACCCGGCATTAAACGCAAAGTGCAGCAGGATCGTGTAGCGGAGCTTTCCGGTCGTCACGAGCACCCAACCAAAGATGAAGCCAGCGGCACCCGCGTAGCAACCCTGCACCCAATTCATGTGCATAAAACCGAAGATTGCCGCCTGCAGCACAATCGCCGCGGCGATACCCCACGTGCTTGGGGCCGCCCAGGGCACCATGGCACCGTCCTGCGCGCTCGCACGACGCCGGCGCTTCCAAAGTGGGCGGCACTGCGGATTAAACGCTCGGAGCGAAAACTCAAAAATAATGCCGCGCACCAGCAGCTCCTCACAAAATGGGGCGCCGAGCACCGTAGTCAGGACGGCGAGATAGCTGGTGTCGCCCATACCTGTTTCCTCGACAAGTTCACTGTAATCGGCCGCGGCCTCGGGCAACAATGACAGTACGGCGTCGGTCACGTAGCCAACGACCACCTGCAGTGCCAAGCCGATCACGATAACGCAGGCAATGCGCTTCCACGCGCTACGCACTCCCCCGCCAAGCGGACGCTCACCTTGCCAGCGCGCGATAAACGACCGCGGCCACAAATAACGCCACCATAGCAGCGCCATCAAAAACGACGCCGTCTGAGCGACGGCTTGAAACCATTGAATATCGAGGTTGTCGATCGGGAAACCCGTCAGCGCCGACACGATGTCCAGCACGGAGAACAAAACCATGCTCAGGACAATATCGGCAGCGACGACGCCAAAACAGGCAAGCGCCCAAACCAGCGCATTGAGCATGCCGACCTCCTCCCAACGACTAGTCATTGGGGACGTTCTTCAACGACTAGCTGTTGGGGACAGTCTTTGCCAAAGGCCCCGCTGGGCGAAATGTCGAACGGAAAGGTGCCGCAGCGATTGAAGGCGGCAATAAACATGCGGATGGCGGTGGACGGCGTAGTGCCCACGAGCTGGGTTGCCGCCGCGAAGGCCGCCTTTTCCTCGGGCAAAACCTTCGCGACAACCGGGGGCATGTGTTCTGCCATGGCGCTTCCTTCTTGAAACGACGGTGGTGCGGATGGATGCGGGCCACGCGGCTGGGCGACGGGCTGTGAAGGCACCCAGATTGGCACGCATCTGGAGTTTGTTCTACGGCGTTGGTATTACTTGGTATTCCTAAGTATTACCCCGCAGATAGAATACCATACCCGACCCCATGGGGACGGAGAAAAAACGGATCAATTTGTTGCTGAGTAAGTCTTTAGAGCGTGATGATGTCCGAGATATTGAGGGCCCGAGCGTCAGCGGAATCGTGCGTGGCAAGCAACAGCATACGGCCGTCGAGCAAGTCGAGCACGACCTCGGTGCATGCGTCGCGCGCAGCGATGTCTAGACCGGTAAAGGGCTCGTCCAGCAGCAGGGTGTCCCCCGGTGCCCAGAGGGCCCGCAGCAGGGCCGGGCGGCGCTTCTGCCCGCCGCTCAGCTTCCGGGCCGGGAGGGCCAGCGCGGCCTCGGCCATCTTCTGGCAGGCGCTGCGGCCGCTCACCGACGGCAGCAGCAGGGCCATGCCGACGCGCCCCACACGGGCGGCCACCACATCCGACGGCAGCTCCTCCTGCAAGGCTTCGGCCGCGCGGCGCATGAGCGCAGCGGCAAAGCGGAAGCCCATGCGGCCCACGATCTCGCGCCCGTTGGAAAAATGCAGCAGCACCAGCCCCATACACAGCCGGTGCAGGGGGGAGCTCTGTCCGTCCCCGCGGGAGGGGTCCGCGAATATCTCGCGCACCCGGGCGGCCTCGTCTTCCATGGAGCCGTAGAGCACGTTCTCCGTGGCAAGGCCGGTGACGGCATCCACGCGCGTGGCCTTGACCCGGGCCAGAAGTTCCAGGCAAAGGTCAGCGATGGCAGGGAGCTGCGGCAACAGGAGACGGGCATCCCGCACCTTGACGCCGTGCAGCA
>URYU01000107.1 GCA_900552155.1 uncultured Collinsella sp. | reverse complement strand
CGGCTCAAGCGCACGTATGATGTCCTGCACCAAATACTCGCTCGTATCGGGCGTCTGCGGACGACCGGAGAAATGTACCGGCACGCACACCGCGCCGCGACGCGCGAGCATCCAGGTCGCCACCGGAGAATCGATACCCGACGACAGCAGCGTCACGACCTTGCCGGCAGAACCCACCGGCAGACCGCCCACACCGCGCTCGGAGCGCGCATACACGTAGACGCTACCCTGGACCACCAGTACGTGCACCATAGCGTCAGGATCGTGCATCTGAACCTTTTTATCAGGAAACGCCTCGCACAACACCTCGCCCACCTGACGATTGATGTCAATCGAGGTGAGCCCATAGTCAGTATTGGAGCGCTTGGCGTGCACCTTAAACGAATCGAAGGAACCAAACTCGTGCAGCGCCTTCGCGGCGGCGGCGCAGTACTCCTGCGGGTCGCGGTTGGTGTGATACGCCAAAGACACACGAGCAACGCCGGGAACGGTGCGAATGACACGCGCCGCCTCGTCGGCCTGATGCTCGTTAAAGGTCACGAGGATATAACCGGAAATTCGAGACACGGCATTCACGGAAAAGGCGGCCAAGGCCGCCTTGATGTTATCCATGAGGATATGCTCAAAATGTGCGCGGTTCTTACCCTTCAGTCCAACCTCGTGATAGTGGACCAGGCAGACGCGAGCCGCCATTTAGGCTTCAGCAACCTTGTGGCCGAGCGCCTTCTCATAACGGGCCTCGTCGTAAGAGATGTCGCCGTCGACAATCTCATCCATAGCCATCGAAATGGTATCGGCACCGGAAAGCCCGATGGTGATGTCATCGACATCCTGGACGGCAAGCACGCGGTTGTGCTGGCCACGCAACATGCTATTGATGTCGCAGGCGCGCTTGGAGGCAAGCGAAGCGAGCAGGAAGCGGTTGTGATCGGTCTTCTCCAGAAGATCGTCAATGCAAGGCTTTACAACGGACACGGACCTCAGATCCTTTCATGCATATCGAGAACGCGAACGAGCTCATCGGTCGCGCGGTCGAGATCGTCATTCACCACGACGTCGTCGTAGCGGTCGGCAAGGGCAAGCTCATCGGCGGCGTTTGCCATACGCAGCTCAATCGTCTCGGGCGTCTCGGTACCGCGACCGACTAGACGCTCGCGAAGCACCTCGAGCGAAGGTGGCTTGATAAAGATCAGCACGGCCTCGGGGAAACGCTCCTTCACCTGCAGGGCACCCTGGACATCGATCTCCAAGATGAGAGACGAACCAGAGGCGAGCTTGGACTGGACCTCGCTCACCAACGTGCCGTAGCAGTTACCGTGGACCTCGGCCCACTCAACATACTCTCCGTTTGCCACGCGGCGGTCGAACTCCTCGCGCGTCAGAAAAAAGTAGTTGACGCCGTCGACCTCACCTTTGCGTGGTGCTCGCGTGGTAGCCGAAACCGTCAGGCCCAGGTTCGAGCGGCGCTCGCGCACACGAGTGACGAGCGTACCCTTGCCTGCGCCTGACGGTCCAGAAATCACAAAGAGCTTGGAATCCTGAGCGCTCACTTATTTGGTCAGCTGCTCGAGGAGCTGCTCGCGCTGACGGACGCCGAGGCCCTGGACGCGACGGGTAGCGGAGATACCGAGCTCCTCCATGATCTTGGGGGCCTTGGCCTTGCCATAACCAGGGAGAGACTCGATGAGGGTGGAAACCTTCATGCGGGAAGCGATGGGGTCATCGGAGTTGAGCACGGACTCGAGGGACTTCTCGCCCTTCTTGATCTGCTCGCGAAGCTCAGCGCGGGCGTGACGTGCGGCAGCAGCCTTCTCAAGAGCCTGCTTGCGCTGCTCATCGGTAAGCTGAGGGAGTGCCATTCGTACCTCCAAATAGTTGGGTTATATCTGATTCAATAATTGGCATTTTAGCACGTAGAACGTACAAAATGCCCAATCGCGGCTCCATAGGTTAGACGATACCCGCAAAAAGTGCAATATACTGCGCCCAAAGTTAAGCCCCTGACCTGCGATTCCACACAAAGGATGGGAAAGTTTACGCAGGCACAGGGGCTATTTTGTGCTAATGAGACCCAAAAGTGGTGACTTAGGGGAATCTTTTACGCGACGTTTTCGACCAGCTCGGCGACGATGGCGTCAAAGGCGGCAACCGGATCGTCGGCACCAGTGATGGGACGGCCCACCACAATGTGGCTTGCGCCTCGCTCGATAGCCTGGGAAGGCGTCGCCACGCGAGACTGGTCGCCTAAGGCGGCACCCACCGGACGCACACCCGGAGTCACGATCAGGGCATCAGGACCCAGCAGCTCACGCATGTCGTGAGCCTCCATCGGCGAGCACACAATGCCATCGATGCCGTTGGCCTGAGCGAGCTTTGCCAGGCGGGCGGCCTCCTCGGCCACGGGCGACTCGACGCCGATCTCGCTCAAGGCATCCTGATTCATGCTCGTGAGCACGGTGATGGCGACGAGCTTGGCGCGGTCCTCGCGCGCCTCCTCGGCACCCTCGCGGCAGGCAGCGAGCATGGCGCCCGAACCCAAGCCGTGGACCGAAAGCAGGTCGGCACCGGCAAGCGAGGCCGAGCGGGCGGCACCGCGAACCTGATGCGGAATGTCATGGAACTTAAGGTCAAGGAAGACCTTAAAGCCCAGGTCCTTAAAGGTCTTGACGATCTCGGGGCCCTCAGCGTAATAGAGCGTCATGCCAACCTTGAGCCAGGCGGCATGGCCCGAAAGCTCGTGGGCGAGCTCGAGCGCACGCTCACGATCGCAGTCGAGGGCGACGATTACGCGGTCGCGGGCATCGGTCTCTAGCATTCAAAAGCACCTACCAGCTCGTTGATGTCCTTTACGCCCTGGGACTCGGCCCAGGCCTCGAGCTCATGCGCGATCTTGAGCGAAGCGCACGGATCGACGAAGTTGGCCATGCCGACCGACACGCAGGTGGCACCGGCCAGGATAAACTCAGCCGCATCCTCGCCGGTCATGACACCGCCGACACCGTTGATGGGGATATCGACGGCCTGGGCAACCTCCCAGACCATGCGCACGGCGATGTGGTGGCACAGCGGGCCCGAAAGGCCGCCCTTGGGCTTGGCCACGCGGGACTTGCGGGTATGGACGTCGATAGCCATGCCCTGAATGGAGTTGATGACCGAAAGGCCGTCGGCGCCGGCAGCCTCGAGGGCCTTGGCGATCTCGGCGACGTTGACCGGCGCCATCTTCACGAACAGCGGCTTATCGGTCACCTTGCGGCAGGCAGCCATAACGGAAGAGGCGCCCTCGGGCGTGGAGCCCATGGCGGCACCACCGGCGGCGATATTGGGGCAGCTCACGTTGATCTCGTAGCCTGCAGCCCAGGGGCACAGCTCGACATACATCTCGAGTGCGCGGACAAACTCGTCAACGGAGTGGCCGGCAACCTGACAGATGACCTGGCAGCCGTCCTTGGACAGCTGTTCGAGCCACGGACCGGACTCGCGAGCAAAGGCGGCCACGCCGGGGTTCTGAAGGCCCACGGAGTTGATCATACCGCCGGGGATCTCGGCCATGCGGGGCGCGGGGTTGCCGGGCCAGGGCTCGGCAGCGCAACCCTTGGTGGTGATGGCGCCCAGCTGGGAAACATCAAAGAAGTTCTGGAACTGCCAACCGTAGCCAAAGGTACCGGCTGCGGTGTTGATGGGGTTCTGCATCTTGACGCCGCCGAAATCGACGGCCATGTTCACGGTACCCACTAGAAGACCACCACCTTGGAAGCATCGAACACGGGGCCGCACATGCAAGCACCCTTCATACCGTCGACCGTCTCGACATTGCAGGTGTTGCAGGCGCCAAAGCCACAGCTCATCATGCGCTCGAGCGACACCTCGCAGTACGCACCGGCCTCGGCGGCAGCGGCGGCGACTTTCTTCATCATGACGGCGGGACCGCAGCTGGCGACGTAGTCGTAGCCGCCCTCGCCGAGCAGCTCGGCTGCCGGGTCGGTGCAAAAACCGTGCGTGCCCAGCGTGCCATCGTCGGTGCACACGTTAACCGTGGCGCCCCGCGCGCGGAACTCGTCGCTGCCCACGGCCTTGGAAGCGGTGCCAAAGCCCAGGCACACGTCCACATCAACACTCTGCTCGGCAAGCATACCGGCAAGACACAGCACAGGCGGAACGCCGATGCCACCGGCGACGAGCAGGGCCTTCCTGGTGCCCTCGGGTACCATCCAGCCACGGCCACCGGGGCCCAGCAGGTTAGAGGAGGAGCCAGGGCCCATCTGGGACAGACGACGGGTATCGTCGCCCACGACGGCATACCACAGCTCGACGATGCCGGCCTCGGCGTCGGCGCGGTAGTAGCTCAGGGGCACGCGAAGCAGCGAGGACGCATCGCCGGGTACGGCGATGTTCACAAACTGACCGGGCTTGAGCGCACTTGCAAGCTTGGGGGCCGAGATGACGAGCGAGAAGATGCCGTCGGCAATCTCCCGGTTCGAGACGACCTCGAAGTCGTGCATGCGTGCAGTGGAAGGTGTGGGCATAGATGCTCCAATCCCCCATGCGGTTGCATGGTCCAAACGAATAGAAAGCGCGGCACCGCAAGGGCGCCGCGCACAAAAGCGATAAGGCTATGCTAGCAGATGCAGCCGTCGGCGAGCGTCTGCTTACCGCCGACAAACACATCGGTGGCACGACCGGTAAGCGTGCGGCCGGCAAAACCGGAGTTCTCGGCGCGCGACTCGTAACCGTCCTCGCCGACCGTCCAGGTGGCAGAGGGGTCGAACACGGTCAGGTCGGCAACGGAGCCCGCCTTGACCTGAACCTGGTCGAGGCCCAGGATCTCACGCGGCTTGATAGCCATGAGCTCGACCATGCGGCCCATGCTCATCTTGCCCGTGTTGACCAGCTCGGTGAGTACGAGCGACAGCGAGGTCTCGAGGCCGATCATACCAAAGGGCGCAAGCTCGAACTCACGGGCCTTCTCCCACGGGGTGTGAGGAGCGTGATCGGTGACGATAACGTCGACGGTGCCGTCGATGACGCCCTGACGGATGGCCTCGGCATCCTCCTCGGTACGCAGCGGCGGGTTGACCTTGAGCGAGGTGTTGTAGGTCTCGTCCAGGTCGTTCTCGGTCAGGAACATGTGGTGCGGGGTGGCCTCGCAGGTAACCTGGACGCCAGCGGCCTTGCCGGCACGCACGATCTCCAGGCCATGGGCGGTGGAGATGTGCTGGATGTGCAGCTTGGCACCGGTCAGCTTGGCGATCTCAATGTCGCGGGCGATCTGGAGCTCCTCGCCGGCAGCCGGCCAGCCCTCGAGGGCCAGACGGGTCGAGACCTTGCCCTCGTTGATCTGACCGTGACCGACCAGATCCTCGTCCTGGCAGTGGCTCATAAAGACCTTGCCGAACATCTTGCCGTAGTCCATGCAACGACGAAGCATGCCCGCGCCCTGCACGCCGCGACCGTCGTCGGTGAAGGCGACGGCGCCGTGGGCGACCATATCGCCCATCTCGGACATGGCCTCGCCCTTAAGACCGCGGGTCATGGCGCCCGACGGATAGACACGGCAGTGACCGACCTCGGCAGCACGGGACTTGACGAACTCCACGACGGTGCCGTTATCGGTGACGGGATCGGTGTTGGGCATGGCGCACACGCCGGTAAAGCCACCCTTAGCAGCTGCGCGGGTACCGCTCTCGATGTCCTCTTTGACCTCGTAGCCGGGCTCGCGAAGGTGAACGTGCATATCCACCAGGCCGGGGACGAGGTACTTGCCGGAAAGGTCGCGGACCTCGGCTCCCTCGACGGCGAGATTCTCGCCGACCTCGGCGATCTTGTCGCCGTCAATCAGGACGTCAACGACACCGTCAAGCTCGACGGACGGGTCGACGACGTGGGCATTCTTAAGAAGCAAGGCCATTATCGGCACCTCCAAGCAGCAGATACAGGATAGCCATACGCACGCAGATACCGGCGTAGACCTGCTCCAGGATGCCGGAGCGTTGCAGGTGGTCG
>URYU01000106.1 GCA_900552155.1 uncultured Collinsella sp. | reverse complement strand
CGAACCCCTCATATTCTGTTGAGCTCATCGAAGGCGAGGGCGACACACTCAAGCGCATGCTCCTGCACGAGGACATTGACCTGGCCTTCATCCGTGACGGCGGCGCCATCGAGCCGGAGTTCAAAAAGATTCCCTTTACGACCGACCGGCTCGTGGCCGTCCTTCCGCTCGACCATCCGCTCGCCGAACGTGACGCCGTCGAGATAGACGACCTTATCGACGAGAATTTCCTCATGCTTCCCCAAGGCTCGTTCGTAAGCGAGCGCGTCCTTTCCCTTTGTCGCGAAGCTGGATTTGGCCCACGTGTTACGTTCACCGGCAAACGAGCCGAGAACATCATCTCCCTTGTCGCGCGCGGCGCCGGCGTCTCATTCCTCATGCGCAAGCCGGCGGAATCGCTCGCCAGCGGAAAGGTAGCCCTGGTGCCGCTCGAGCCCGCGACGACCTCCGAGGTCAGGCTCTACCTCAAGCGAAACGCCGCGCACTCGCAGGCGGTCGTCTCGTTCATCGGCTTCCTCCCCTACCGTCAGCTCCTGCAGGGCGACCGTGCGTCTTCCACCGCGGCACGACCGTCATAATCCCCGCTGCTCCACAACCGCAGACTTGTGTCCGCAAACACGCTGACAACGGCACAAAACACAAATATGCCTCGGGCGGCACGTCGCCGTCCGAGGCATATTTAGTTAAAGTGCGCAGACAGACTAGTCCACCGAGATGTTGAGCGCCTTACCGCCCTCGTCCTTCCTGGTACCGATCGCCATAGCGGCGACAAGAGCCAGAACGAAAGCGACCACACCGGAGATGACAAGGCCGATAAAGCCCGTGTCGATGCCGGCAGGGTTAATAAAGCTCGGGAAACCGAGCGGGCCGGAGGCACCGAAGGCATAGAGTTTGGCACCCATGAGGCCGGCAATGGCGCCGCCTACACCAGCGGAAATAAAGGTTGCCCACATAAGACGCTTACGCGGCAGCAAGATGGCGTAAAGCGCAGGCTCGTTGACACCGAAAATCGAAGAGACAAGGGCGGGAATGTTGACGGCAGCATTTTCCTCGGAGTCCTTGGTTCGGATGACCATGCCAAGCACAGCACCGGCGATGGCACAACCGCCTGCATACACGAGCGGGTTAATGAGGTCATAGCCGTAGGTTGCGACATCGAGAAACCACAGCGGGATGATACCCCAGTGCAGGCCGAACATGACGAGCAGGCTCCAGAACGTGCCGAAGACGAAGCCGGCGATGGCGGGCTGGAAGTTGATGAGCATCAAGATGATCTGGGCAACGATGTTGGAGAGGACCGTCATGACCGGACCGACCACAAGCAGGCCAAGGATGCCGCAAATGAGGAGCGTCAGGATGTTGGAGAAGAACGAGCTCACAAGCGCGGGCAGCGCGTTAGAAAGGGCCTTGTGCACCTTGGAGGCAATCCAGACGATAAAGATCGCAGGCAGAATCGTCGATGAGTAATTCTGCATGATCAGCGGGATGCCAAAAATATCACCGTAGACATTGGACTCGAAGACCGTGCCGGCGCCGAGCGTATAGAGCGGATCTCCGCCCATAAGGGCAACGAGCGTCGGGTAGACGAGGATACCGCCGAGCGCCATTCCCATAACGGGCTTAAGTCCGAACTTCTTGGCCGACGTCCAGCCAATGATTAGCGGAAAGTAATAGAAGACCGAATCTCCGATTGCCGAGAGCGTCACATACGTATTGCTGTCCTTGGCAAGCCAACCGGCAACCGTGCAGAGCGCGAGCATCGACTTGATAAAGCCACCGGCCATAAGCACGCCAAGAACCGGTTGCAGAATCTCGGAGATGATGGCAAGCAGACGCGAGAATGGATCGCTCTTTTTGACGTCGTCGCCTTCATCGATATCGAGCGCGGGTTTGGAGTCGAACCCGCCAATCTGAACGAGGTCGTTGTAGACGGCCTCGACAGTGGCACCAATCACGACCTGATACTGTCCGCCGGCCTGGATGACGTCAACGACGCCCTTCGTCGCCTTAAGCTCATTGGTCTGGGCGAGCGATTCATCCTTGAGGTGGAAGCGGAGACGCGTAATGCAGTGGCTCACGTCTAACACATTGTCTCGACCCCCGACCTTTGTGATGATTTCATCGCAAAGCTTCTGGTATTTCATGGAATTCTCCTTTTTCTGAGCGGGGTATAGCATCGATTTCATGCCTCCGTAGTCGACGTGGGAGGGCAAGGAACCCGCTTCCCCCTTTGAAATCCGCGGACGCACGTACGCCCGGGATGGGGAACGGCAGAGAAGATGGAAGATGCCGATCACATGGCAATGAGCCTCATTGGCCCATATCACGCAATCAGGCCTACAGACGCGAATCTGCTGCGCCGAGAAGTCTCGTCGTCTGGCAGAACTTGTCACACAGACGTTCCGGTTCGCCCTGGGGAATCTGAGTACGCTCGGTCTCAAAGGAGAGGCCGTACTCGCGTGCCGGAAGGAAATACTCAAAATAGCCGTTGGTGTAACCGCAGACTATTCCCTCGACCGGACATTCGCGCTTCATGCGAATGCCCAGGTCGCTGCCGAGTTCACTCGGGAACACAAAGAGATGCAAGCCGCCCAGACTGATGACGGCACACTTAAGCGTGAGTGAAAAGTCGTCACGGGCAACGGTGTGATAGAACGTCTGAGGCTCGATGCGGTCAAGAACGACCTCGCAATCGAGCTTGATCTGGGAAATCGCCTCGGCAAGACCGGTCGAAACACGCTCAACCTCGGGAATGCCGCGTCCCTGGCGAAAATTGCGGTCGCTACAGTCGCCAGCAGCACCGACGACCATGGCCGGATAGTAACCAAGACTCTGAGCGAGCTTTTTGCCGGTAAGACCGGCGAGTTCGCTCGTGAGCTCTGTGCAGTCGGGTCCGACGCAAGCGGAATGCACCGCCCAGTTCACAAAGCCCGCAAATGGCTTGCCTTCGGTATCGAAGAACGACACCACGATAACCTCATTGTCGGCAAGCTCACCGGGAATGATGCGGTTGTCGTAGAAACCGGTGATGACTTTTTTGCCCATGCGACAGGTCGCAGGTCGCGCGTTGGCGCGGCACTCTTCGAAGCATTGACAGATGGTATCGAGGAACCAGCGATAGTAGTCCTCGTTGAATTTTCCCGTCCACCAGCTGCGATGGTAGGCGACGATCGAAGTGTGGTCGTGCGTCGCGGAGAGCAGGACGCAGTCACGGTCGATTCCGTAGCGCTCGGCGAGCATCGTCTTAACCTCCTCGGCCATGCTCTCCTCAAACTCGAGAACATCGGCGTTGAAGAGAAAAACTTCGCGGTCGTCCTGTTGGAAAAGAATCGCGTTGGCGAAGACGTCGTCATGGACGCCTGTCGCAGGCTCCAGACGGTTGGGGAGGTTACGGTATCCGATTAGATAGATGTCGCCTTGCGGGGTGATCTTGCGGCGTGCATGTCCGATATTCATGCAAGTTCTCCTTTTTGTCGCGCCGCGTTTAAAGCGGCAAGGATGGTTTGGAGGAGGCGCTCATGGGAACCGGCGGCGAAACCGGAGTTCATGGCCTCATAGGTGATTTTCTCGTACGCATCGGGGGCCGGCAGATACTTCTGCCCTCCGTTGACAAGCGTGGCAAAGAGCACGGGACAGAATCGGGCGGCGCGCACGGCGGCGCCAAACGAGCTCGAAACCTCGGGCTGGATACCAACGAACTCGGCATTTCCCAGCCGAAGTAAATAGACCCTCGTACGCTGTTCGCCTGCCGCATGAAACTCATAAGTTCGATGCGGGGCCAATGAGCAGAAGTCGGCGCGCGTCTGGGCGGGCAAAAGGACGTCGACCGTGCGAGCATCGACGCCGATGGCATCGTCCTCACGCGCCGCACGGACGGCCTCAATCAACGCATCGCTCATAGCGCGACCCTGTCGATGCAGCATGCGATATCCACTCTCGTGAGCATCTAACGTTTGCTTCGCCCCGGTCGAATCGAACGCAACGGTTACGGCGCGCTCCGCCGGACTCTGATCCCCCGCGGCACCGGGTAGCAGCAACACGACTCCGCCCAATTCGCGCTCGAGAGCCATGGCGGCAAAGCCAAAGAGGTCCCCGCTCACCAAGCGCTTCCCCTGAGAATCGTGCGATCCGTCGAGCACGGAAGACTGGACATCAGCCGTCGCAAGCATGGCAACGAGCCCGTCCTCGGCATCCCTCGCGACAAGTACGGGCATCGCGTGGTCGGCAAACCCCTTGGGGTCTACTCCCAGCCACCAGCCGGCCGGTGTCTCAATGTCGCGGTTAACGTTCACAGGACAGTAGCCCTCCGCCGAGGCGAGCGTGACAGAGCGAATGCCCGCAACCGCCTGCTCAACGGCCGCGCGTGTCGCGGCGATGAGCGCGGCACGATAGCGCTCATTTCGATCGCGGGCATCGGTGTCGGCCAGATGCCCAGGGGTGCGCACGTGAGGCGCAGAAAACGTGTGGGTCGGGACCACCCAAGAAAAGGCGCCGTCGCAATTGGAGACATCCTTGACAACCTCACGCAGATCGACGAGTAGGGCCGGAGCGATCGAGGTAACCTCAAGTGAAAGGATGCAAGCGCGCCGCCCCATCCCTTCGACCACGAAGGCACGGGCAAAGATTTCATGACGGAGTGCGTCGAAACCGTCGAACGGCAATACGTCCTCTAAGTTAATGGCCACCCGGGCGGCTCCGGCCTTCATCTCTCCCTTATCCATGGCGAACGCCCTCCTTTATCTGTCGCTCACTCGATGCCGTACAAGCGCTGTGCCGTGCCGCCAAGCATAAGGTCCTTGTCCGTATCACTTAAATCTGTGGCGCGGACGCAGGCGACACCCCCTGTTAGCCACTCGCGTTTAACGGGATAACTCGTACCAAAGACAATATGGTCTGCACCAAGGACTTCAACCGCACAGGCAAGCAGCGTATCGCCCCAGGGCTGAGCATGGGACATGTCGAAATAGACGTTGTTCTCAAGACGCTTGGAGACCGTCTCGATATCGGCCTGGAAGCGACCCGAAGCATCAGGGCGCTTGGGACCATGAGGCAGCAGCATCTCCTTGAACGCAAAGTATGCGCCGCCGAGCATGGAGTGGACCATCTTGATATTGGGGTAGCGCTCAAAGAAATCGCCAAAGATCTCTCGGCCGATCGCCGTAGTTTGGTCGACGCAGCGGCCATAAGAGCGGCGAAGGTTGTCGTACGCGAGAAGCGATTCGTTCTCGACCGGCACGGGAACATGGTGCACGTAAACGGTGACATGGCGTTCGTTCAGGTGCTCGAAAAAGCTCGAGAAGACCTGGTCGTCGAGATAGCGCTTGCCGTAGTGAGCGCAGAGCTGCACACCCGCAAAACCATCGTCGAGCCTGCGATCGAGCTCCTCCAAATTCGCTTTGGTGCCAAAGGGCGGCACAGCGACAAGCGGAATCAGACGGCCACTTGACGCCTTCGCGTCAGCAGCCATACCGTCGTTGAAACGCCGGCACATCTCGAGCGACATCCACTCGTGACAACCGGGGAGCTTGAGGATCGCCTTGTCGACCCCCGCCTCATCCATATCGGCCAAGCGCTTCTCGAGGGGGTAGTCGCCCTCAATGTAGTTAAGACCCGGAGAACCGGCGGGCATCTCGATCACGATCTGTCGTTTGCCGGCGGAATTCATGGTTAGATAGCCTTCGGTGTCATAGGCGCGGGGTACCTCGGCCAAAAACTGTTCGCAGAGCGTCTCGTCATGAAAGATGTGCTCGTCGAACCAGTAGGAATTTGCATCGATAATCATTGGTTGGAACCGCCTTTCATCTTGTTGAAAACATTCTAGAAAAGCAGGTACCCGGACATCAATTCCAGCTTAAGCCCACTGTATTCCATTTTGGAATAGAACTTACCGCTCACACGCGAACCTCGCCCGCTCAACGAGACAAGCGCTAACAGCACGGGCTTAGACAGAAAACGGTCGGCCCGCATCCGTTGCGGGCCGACCGTTTCATTACAGTCTACCTTTGCCGTTACGCCTGGCGGTAGTGATCGAAGAAATCGGCGAGGTCTTCGAGGGACTCTATGAGCACT
>URYU01000105.1 GCA_900552155.1 uncultured Collinsella sp. | reverse complement strand
CGATGGCCAGGCGCTGGCGCTGGCCGCCGGAGACGTTCGTGCCGCCCTGCGCGATGGGCGTGGACAGGCCTTCTTCGCGTTCACCGATGAACTCGGACGCCTGCGCCACGTCGGCGGCCATGCGGATGCGCTCTTCGCCGGCGTCTTGCGCACCGTAACCGATGTTGCTGGCGATGGTGCCGCTGAACAGGAACGCCCGCTGCGGCACGTAGCCAAGCGTGGCGCGCAGCGCATGCTGGCTGACTTCGCGTTCGTCGACGCCGCCGATGGTGACGCTGCCCGACGTGACGGCGTAGAAGCGCTCGGCCAGCTTGAGCACCGTGGACTTGCCGCTGCCCGTCGATCCGATGATGGCCGTGGTCTTGCCCGCTTCGGCCGTGAAGCTGACGTGTTCAAGCACGCATTCGGCGGAATCGGAGTAGCGGAAGCTCACGTCGTTGAACGCGATCTGCGCGCCCGGTGCGGCCGCGGCGGCAAGCTGGGCGTCTTTGGCCTGCTCAGGTGCCGGGTCGGCAATGGAGGGTTCGCAGGTGAGCACCTCGTCGATGCGCTCGGCCGCCACGTTGGCGCGCGGCAGCATGATGGAGATCATGCCGATCATGAGGAAGCCCATGATGATGACCATGGAGTACGTGATGAACGCGATGAGGTCGCCCGTTTGCAGCGAGCCCGCGTCGATGGCGTGGCCGCCGAACCAGATGATGCCCACCGACACCAGGTTCATGATGAGCATCATGAGCGGCATCATAAAGCTCATGGCGCGGTTGGTGTAGAGCTGCGTGGTCATCAGGTCGAGTGATGCCTTGTCAAAACGCTCGAGCTCATGCTCCTCGCGGTTGAACGAGCGGATGGGCATAAGGCCGTCGAGCAGCTCGCGGGCGGTAAGGTTCACGCGGTCCACAAAGCTCTGCATCTTTTTGAACTTGGGCATGGTGAGGCCCATGAGCACACCGACGACGGCTGAGACCGCGATGATGGCCACGGCGATGGTCCACTCCAGGCCGGTATGGTTGGCCAGGCCGCGCATGACGGCGACGATGCCCATGACGGGGGCCATCAGGCACATGCGGATAAACAGGGTGGCGGCCATCTGAATCTGCTGAATGTCGTTGGTGCAGCGGGTGATGAGCGAGGCCTGGCTAAACTTGCCCACCTCGGCCGGCGAGAAGTGCATAACCTTGTTGAAGGTCTCGCGGCGCAGGTCACGGGCGATGGAGCAGGCGGTGCGCGAAGCCACGGCACCGGTCAGGATGGTGGCGACGAGCGACACGAGGCACAGTCCAAACATCGTGGTCGCCATGTGGCCCAGGTAGGCGTTCTGCACGTCGGCGGGGTCGATGCCCTGCGCCTTGTACTCGTCTTGCACATAGCTCACGGCGCGTTGGGTCACGATGGAACCCGACATGGAGCCCATTTTGTCCGCCATATCGTTGGCGCCCTCCACGAGCTTGCCCTGGTCGATTAGGCCGCCTTCAACGCCTAGACGCAGACCCTTCATGGTGATCTTACCGCCGTCGGCATCAATCTGCTTTTGCATATTCTGCGCCGCTGCGGCCTTCTGCTGCATCTCGGCGAGCTGCTCGGGCGTCATTGCCGCCATCTGCTCGGGGGTGGGCATGGCCTGAGCGGCGCCGCCATCGCTTGCCTCGGTAGATGCGCCGGTCATGTCGCCCATGGAGTTGGCATCGATGCCCTGGTTGAACGAAAGGACGACAGTCTCGGGCAGGCTCATGATGTCGGCAATCTTGCCGCCGTCGGCACGCTCCTCCTCGGTGCCCTTGTACGTTCGAATGCCGTTATTGTCCGCCTTGCTAAACACGGCCTCCACAGCCTTGGCATCCTTGGAGCTCATAAAGAGTTCGAGGTCGTCGAGCGATTCGGCACGGATGGTGTCAGGTACGGGCGAGGCGATACCGCCTTGCTGCACACCCACGTCGACGATGTCGCTCATATACGTAGGTAGCGCCAGATCGGCGTTGCAGCTGATTACGATGAGTACGATAGCCGCGAGCAGTGCCAGGATATGCTTTTTAAAGAGCTTGAGAATCCTCACTCGGCATCTCTCCTTTCTTGATTGCGGTCGATAATTTCGTTGGCACGTCTTAGAAGGCGCACCATCTCTTGGGTATCTGTTTCGCCAAGCTGCTCGAGGAAGGCCGCGGTGCGGTCCTCGAATTCCCGACGTTTGATTTCGATGACCTGGAATCCCTTGTCGGTCACCGTGACGTGTACGCGACGACGGTCGGTCTTTGAGTGCTCGCGCTCGACCCAGCCCTTGGCCTCGAGGGCGCGCAGGATATTGGCGATGCGGGCGCTCGAGACCCAGGCGCGATCTGCGAGTTCGCTCGGCGTGAGCGAGCCGCCGGCGCGCATGAGGGCGCGCATGACGGCCATCTCGCCACCGAGAGCTTTGTCCGCAAAGCGCGAAATACGCTGATGCATGCTGCCAAACTCAGTTAAGAGCTGACGCCCAAGCTCATGGAAATCGGTATCTTCCACCGAAAACCCCTAACACTAGAAACTATTTTCGGTGAAAGATGATACCCTCATACGCGGGCCTCATACAGTGGGCAATATAAAGAGCGCATAAAGACTTAAAATCATTCAATTGCTGAAGTGTTTCAAAGAACTATCATGCACGCGGTTAGGCGAGGGGTTGTCACCACCATGACGACTGGGACTCATATAATCGCCACGTGCGATGCTCCAACTTCCCGCGAGGAGACACCTTATATAAAGGGGGATGGAGTCATGGCATTTGACTTCACGGGCAAAACCGCGATCGTTACCGGTGGCACTCAGGGCATTGGCCTCGAAATCGCCAAGGGCATCGTCGCGGGCGGCGGACATGTCGCGCTCATCGCAAGGAACGCTGCTAAGGGCGAGGCCGCTGTGGCCGAGCTTGGCGAGGGCAACAAGTTTTATCAGCTCGATGTCGCCGATGCGCCCAAGGCGCGCGAGACTGTCGAGCAGATTTTTACGGACCTGCCGCAAACCAACATCCTGATCAACTGCGCTGGCGTCATCAGCACCAAGAAGTTCGATGAGATCGATGACACCGAGTGGCGTCGCACCATCGATATCAACCTCAACGGTACCTTCACCATGATGAATGCCGTGTACCCGCACTTTAAGGCGGCCCATGCCGGCACTATCGTCAACGTGAGCTCTGTTGCCGGCAAGATCGGCGGCGGCCTGCTCGGCACCGCGGCCTACGCGAGCTCCAAGGCCGGCGTCAACGGTCTAACCAAGGCAGTCGCCAAGGAGGGCGGTAAGTTCGGCGTCCGCTGCAACGCTGTATGCCCGTCGCTCACGCTTACCGATATGACCTCGATCCTCTCTGACGAGAACTCTCAGCGCATCATCAACGGTATTCCTCTGGGCCGTGCCGCCCAGGCCAGCGAGCCTGCGCAGATGGTGCTCTTCTTTGCCTCCGACCTCGCCAGCTTCGTGAACGGCGAGATCGGTGACTGCGACGGCGGTATCGTCCTGGACGGGTAATACCCCGCGACGATTATTCGGCGACGGCTCCTGCGACTCGGGACCGTCGCCTTCTTTCTGACATAGGCGCGTGCGGCTACGATTCGCATGCATCCAAAGGAGATATATATGAGTGAATCGACTGCGGTGGAGGCGCCGGCGGCAAAGGAGCCGTTCTTTAAGATGTCCTCCATCCCGGGTGCCAATATTTTGGTGCCGCTTCTGTTGGGCTGCCTGCTCAACACGCTATTCCCCGACCTGTTCAAGACGCTCGGCAGCTTTACGCTTGGCATGACCCAGCAGGGCGCCGGCCCGCTTGTGGGCGCTTTCCTGCTGATCGTCGGTACGACGATTTCGTTTAAGAGCGCTCCTGCCGCCGCTGCCCGCGGTGCCATCATCATCGCCGTCAAGCAAATCGTGGTCGTTGCCGTGTCGCTGCTCATCCTTTATGTGTTCAACGACAACCTGTTTGGCATCTCTGCCATGGTGATGCTGGCGGCTTGCACCGGCGCCAACAACGCTATGTACGCTGGTCTGATGGGCACCATGGGCAACGAGGCCGAGCGTGGCGCCGTCGCAATCACCACGCTCGTTGTCGGCCCTCCGGTCACGATGATTGTGCTCGGCGCTGCCGGCCAGGCTCCGATCGGCTGGTCGCTCGTGGGTGCCATCCTGCCGATCGTCGTTGGCATTATTCTGGGCAACCTCTTGTACATCTTTATTAAGATGATGGCACCGGCACTTTCCGCCGTCATCGTGCTCGTCTTCTTTGCCATGGGCTCGACCATGACCTTTGGCCAGCTCATTAATGGCGGTCTTCCCGGTATTCTGCTCGGCGTGATCTGCTCGGTGGTCTTTGCAATTCCCGTTATCGCGGTCGATAAGCTCACGGGCGGTACGGGTGTCGCAGGTGCGGCCATTTCGAGCTGCGCCGGAGCCAATGTGGCCACGCCTGCTGCCATGGCAAGCGTCAACGAGGCCTTGTACGGCGGTGCGGTGCTCGCGACGGCCACGGCACAGGTTGCTGCCTGCGCAATCGTGACGGCTATTTTGACCCCGCTGGTCACCAGCTGGTGCTACAAGCATTTTGAGGGCCAGGGTCACAGCAAGGCAACGACCGACAAGGCCTCCGCAGCCGCCTAATGCCAAGCGGCAATCAAAGCTAAAAACTAGTCACGCCACAGGGCGGCCACGGGGGATCCTGTGGCCGCCCTGCAGTTTCTGTAGGGTCTCTGTGACACTTTACCCTGCTAAAGCTGGCATAACAGCTAGAGCGAACGTCGTACAAAGGCAAGGAAAAATAACATACAAATCGGTGAACGGTAGTTGTTCGCGCTCGCATTTCCTGCGGGTTTGTAAAAAACACCCTTATGATATAAAAAAAGAAACATATAACAGCCCAGATGGAGAGGGTCGCTATGTTATCCTTCTCAAACGGGTGAAATCTTGGGTTTTGGGTTGCAGTTCCAAGGTGGACAAACGTTTTTCCCTGCACCAACGTGTGGCGAAGAACGGAAGAAGCCGGTAGTGCAAACCGAAAATTCAAGAATTCAATAAGCAGCGGTGTGAGAGAGCGCCGCATTACACGTAACTAGGAGCGTGGTTACACAATGCAGGAGGCATGGGAAGGCTTCAAAGAAGGCATTTGGACGGGAGAGGTTGACGTCCGAGACTTCATCCAGAAGAACTACACCCCCTATGAGGGCGACGAGTCGTTCCTCGCCGGCCCGACCGAGCGTACCAAGGAGCTGTGGGGCGAGGTTCTCGACCTGCTGCTTAAGGAGCGCGAGCAGGGCGGTGTCCTCGATATGGACACCAAGACCGTTACGGGTATCGTGAGCCACCCCGCTGGCTACATCGATAACGCCCACCGCGAGAAGGAGACCATCGTCGGTCTCCAGACTGACAAGCCGCTCAAGCGCGCTCTGCACGTCAACGGCGGTATCCGCATCGCTTGCCAGGCTGCCAGCCAGCACGGCTACAAGGTCGACGAGAACGTTGTCGAGCGCTACACCTTCGAGCGCAAGACTCACAACGCCGGCGTCTTCGATGTTTACACCCCCGAGATGCGTGCTTGCCGCTCGGCTCACATCATCACCGGTCTGCCCGATGGCTATGGCCGCGGCCGCATCATCGGCGACTACCGTCGTGTTGCCCTGTACGGCGTCGACTACCTGATCAAGGACAAGGAGGCCCAGAAGGCTTCCACCCCGACGGTCATGACCGCCGACAACATCCGCGACCGTGAGGAGCTGCAGGAGCAGATCCGCGCCCTCGGCGAGCTCAAGATGATGGCCGAGACCTATGGTTTCGACATTTCCAACCCTGCTACCAACACGCAGGAGGCCATCCAGTGGATGTACTTCGCCTACCTCGCTGCCGTCAAGGAGCAGAATGGCGCCGCTATGTCCATCGGCCGTACCTCTACGTTCATCGACATCTACGCTGAGCGCGACCTTGCCAACGGTACCTTCACCGAGGAGCAGATCCAGGAGTTCGTGGATCACTTCATCATGAAGCTCCGCATGGTCAAGTTTGCCCGTACCCCCGAGTACCAGGCCCTGTTTACTGGCGATCCGCAGTGGGTCACCGAGTCCATCGGCGGCATGGGTGTTGCCGGCCGTACGCTCGTTACCAAGATGAGCTACCGCTACCTGCACACGCTCGAGAACCTGGGCA
>URYU01000104.1 GCA_900552155.1 uncultured Collinsella sp. | reverse complement strand
GCTAAGTATTACGCCTCGGTTGGAGGCCCAGGCGTGGTCGCCGCCTTCCTCATCGAATCGCTGAGGGGGTAGGTCAGTATGGGAGAAGCCGCGAGCCCCAAAGCGACCATTGTCGTTCCCGTATACAACTCTGCAAACTCAGCTCAGCGATGTCTCGATTCGCTGTTGGCCCAGTCCGAGCGCTCGATTCAGGTTGTCTGCGTCAACGACGGTTCGACTGATGATTCGTTGAACGCGTTGCGCCGGATCGCGCAGGCCGACGATCGCGTACTGGTGATTGACCAGGAAAACGCGGGCGTCTCATGCGCTCGAAATGCCGGTATCGATGCCGCCGAGGGCGAGACCGTCTTTTTTGTGGACGCCGACGATTACATCGATGCCCAGACGGTCGAGCGTGTGCTGCATGCCATGGAGTCTGCAGATGCCGAGGCCGCCGTCTTTGGCGGCGTCTGTGAACCTGCCGATGCTGCCCCCAAACGCGTCCAGCAACTCATGAGCCCCAAAGCTGGTACCTTCGGCGTCCGTGATCCCCAACTGCTGTTCCATTCGAATGCGCAGCCCTATGCCTGCCGCGCGGCTTTTTCGCGCGAGCTGCTCAATCGCGAAGGTATTCGCTTCGCCCCCGGTTTGGCTTTGGGCGAGGACGTCGTCTTCCAATTTGCGGCTTATGCGCTTGCCCGCAAGACCGTCGTCATGCCGGACAAGTTCTACCACTACGTGATGGAGAGTGAATCGGCGACGCACGAGTTCAACAGTGCCGAGGCTCGCGCCAAAAAGCTTGACGCCCACATGAGGATGCTCGAGGAGGTCTTGGAGGACTGGGCGGCCTACGGTCTTCTGGACCTGTGCCCCGGCGAGCTGATAACTTGGTTTTTGGACCTAATTGTGTTCGACCTGGCGCGCTTGGATGCCGATGACTCCCATCGCGTGGCGGCTCGCGTCAACATGGACCTCACGACGTTTTTGGGAACGGAGTGGGCGGATATGCCTGTTAAGGGCGCCGTTCGACGCGTTGCCCACAAGCTCGTTGCGACGACCTCGGGCGTTTCGATGGCAGACGCCACGCTGTTCTATCTTTCGACTCGCGGTCTCAAAGCCTGCCTGGTGCGCTTTATCTAATTCCAAGCGCTGCCGCCCGCCGCAACTCGGCTGCTAAAATAACCCTGTTACACGCTATCCAACAGGAGGTTCTCTTGCAGAACTCTGATACCCCTAAAGTTTCGCTGCTTGTTCCCATCTGCAATGTTGAGCGCTACCTGCGCGAGTGCCTCGATTCCGCCGTTGCGCAGACGCTCAAGGACATCGAGATTATCTGTATCAACGACGGGTCGACCGACAGCTCGCCGGCGATTATCCGCGAGTACATGGAGCGCGACTCCCGTGTAAAGATGATCGACAAGGCCAACAGCGGCTACGGTGACTCGATGAACCGCGGCCTGGAGATGGCGCGCGGCGAGTACGTGGGCATCCTTGAGTCCGACGACTTCATGTTTGAGGATTCGCTCCAAAAGCTGGTCGCCAAGGCCGATGCTGAGCATGCCGATGTCGTTAAGGGCGACTTTTACCTGTACTGGTCTGCGCCCAGCGAGCGCCGTGAGCTGTTTGGAATTATCGACGAGCATATGACGGGCGCCGCGTATCGCCCCGTCGATCGCCCGGGCATCTTCTACCGCAAACCTTCCATTTGGTCTGCCATCTATCTGCGCGAGTTCCTCAACGACAATCAGATTCGCTTCCTTCCCACGCCGGGTGCTTCGTAGCAGGATGCGGGTTTTAACTTTAAGGTCTGGGCATGCGCCGAGCGTGCTGCGTTTATCGCGGACCCCATTTTGTGCTATCGCCAAGACAACGAGAAGAGCTCCGTTAATTCGCCCAACAAGGTATTTTGCGTGTGCGACGAATATGCCGAGATGCAGCGCTTTTTGGAAGAGCGCCCCGAGCTCAAGGCTCAGCTCCAGGGCATTTTAATGCGCATGAAGGTCGATACGTACCGTTGGAATGACGAGCGACTGGTCGATGAGCTGCGTGGGCTGTTTTGGACGAAGGCCGCTCCTGTGCTCAAGGCCGACTGGGATGCCGGTCGTTTTGACCTGTCGCTGTTCGATCCGCGCGGCGAGACCGACTTGCGCCTGATGGTCAAGTCGCCCCGCGCCTATATCGATTCGCGCTTTGACTTTAAGAAGCCGGGCAAACTCAATACGTTTAAGCACTACTTTAAGATTGGCGGCCTGCCGCTGGTCTGGCGCGTGCTGACGTATCAGCGCGCCTATGGCGATAACCCGCATCCCGATGACGTGCCGGCGGCACAGTAGGAGCGCGTGATTATGGTTACCCCCAAGATTTCCGTTGTCGTTCCCATCTACAAAGTGGAGGAGTGCCTGGCCTGGTGCCTGGACTCCCTGCTTGCGCAGGACATGCCCGATTGGGAAGGCGTGTTAGTCAACGATGGCTCGCCGGACGGTTCGCGCGATATTGCGGCTGCCTATTGCGAAAAGGACGCGCGCTTTAGGCTGGTCGATAAGGAGAACGGCGGCCTGTCGAGTGCACGTAATGCAGGCATCGCTGCGTCCACGGCGTCTATCGTCGCGTTTTTGGATTCCGACGACCGCTTTACGCCCGATGCATGCCGCGTGATCGTCGATACCTTTGAGCGCGAGGACTGCGACGTTTTGACCTTTGGCGCGAATCCGTATCCGCTGGAGGCAGGGTATCCGTGGCTTAACTATGTGCTGAGCCCGCGCGATGTGTCGTTTGAAGGCTATAGCTCCGACCTGCTGTTTAAGGAAGCGTCTCGCCCCTTTGCATGGCGCACCGCTTGCAAGCGTGAGTTTTTGTTGGGCAACGGGATCGTGTTCGACGAGACCGTCAAGTATGGCGAGGACCAGGTCTTCGATTTTGCCGTGTACGGTCGCTCGCGCAAGACCGCGCTTAATTCGAACAGGCTGTACGACTACCGCGTGGCGCGCAAGGGCTCGCTCATGGACACCATGCGCTATGACGACGAGACGCGCCTGCTGGAGCACGTGAAGATTTACTCCGCGGTGCTGGCTGACTGGCAGCGCGACGGTCTCGATGTACAGCACGCCGATGATCTGGCATATTTCCTGTGCGATCTGGTGCTTTACGACGCGCTCAGGTTGCTGGGCTCGGACTGTGGCAAGGTGTTTGCTGCCGTCGCCGCGGCCCTTGCCGGTTCAGCCGTAGGCAGCGATGCCGCGCTCGCGCAATGTGCCCCGTCTGTTGCCGCTATGGTGCGTGCGGCGCTTACCAGCAAGGCCCCCAATGCCCGTGAGTGCAAAAAGCTCATGTTCGATTACGACGTCTTGAGGTTTGGGCGCTTGGGCGCCTGCAAACGCATGGCAGCGAACGCCCTGGGAAAGCGAGAAGTGTAGATGAGTATCAAGCGTTTGGCACTTTGCCGCAGCCAGGGCCGTCTGTTTGTGCTGCTTCGTTTTGCCGGCCAGGATGTCGCCGCGCTTATTGAGCAAGAAGGTTCTCAGGCCTTTGTCCGCGCGACGACGAGCGGTTCTTATGTGCCGTCGCTGGTACTCCCGGTTGACCATGGCCGTGTGCTGGCGCTTTGCCCTTCCGTTGCCGATTACGAGCGCGAGCTTGCCGTCTTGGTGCTTCCGTTTTTGGATGGCTCTACGATCGACGCTGCATTTGTGTCCGGTGGCCAAAAGCTTGGCTCCATTCGCCTCGATAGCCGCGTGGCCAAGCTGGAATCCAAGATTAACTACAAAGCAAAGGCTGCGATGTGTGCGCTCGTTCGCGATGCACAGCGCGGCGAGTGCTGCGGTCGCTATGAGATCGATGCCGTTCGTTATTTACCGGCAGACGCCGGCGCGGTGTGGCGCTATGAGGTTACGTGGGTGGGAGACCCCCAGTGCGCACCTGAGCTCCAGGTCTTCGATACGCATATGAACGCTATCGATATCACCGTGCATGTGTTTGAATCGCAGGTCGATGTACCGCAGCAGAACGGATGCCGCGTCAACAAAACGTATCTGAGCGTTGAGATGCCTCAGGATATACGAGATTTTGTCGCGATTGTGAGCGATCCCACGGAGCAGATTCAGAGTGGTTTTTGCGCCATGGATGGTCGCCTGTACAACGGCATGGTCGACGACAGCTGGAACCGCATGAAGGATGCGCGTGCAGACGACGCAGCTTATCGACGTTGGTTTGAGCAGCATCGCGCAAAGCCGGGCAATTTGGCGTGCCAGCGTGTCGCTTCGGTGGCTTTTGCCTATAGACCACTCGTGAGCATTGTGGTGCCGTGCTACAAGACTGATCGGGTCTACCTGCGCGAGCTGCTGGACTCGGTGCTAGCTCAGAGCTATGACAACTGGGAATTGCTGCTTATGGATGCCTCGCCCGAATGGGATGCGGTGGCCAATCTTGCAGCAAGTGCCAACGACGAGCGCGTTCGTCGCATCGAGCTGCCCGGCAACGGCGGCATTGTGCTCAACACCAACGCTGGTATTCAGCAGGCGGCTGGAGACTACATCGCGTTCTTGGACCATGACGACATTCTGGAACCGGACGCATTATTCCATTATGTTGCCGCGCTGAACAGGGCCGCCGAGGGCGAGCGGCCCCAGGTCCTGTGCTGCGACGAGGACATGTTCCAGAAAACGGGGGAGTGGGGCCAGCCGGTCTTTAAGACGCGGCTCAACGTCGACCTGCTCTATAGCCATAACTGCGTGACGCATTTTCTGATGGTGGAGAAGGCGCTCATCGATCACATTGGCATGTCTCCGGAAGATGTTGCGGGTGCCCAGGATTACGACCTGACGCTTCGCTGCCTTTCGGCGGGCGCGCGGTTTGAGCATGTTGCGCACGTGCTGTATCACTGGCGCGTTCATCCGGGGTCGACCGCCGATGGCTCTGCCGATAGCAAGCCGTATGCTATTGAAGCCGGGCGCCTTGCGCTTCAGCGTCACTTTGACGCGCTGGGCATTTGCGGAACGGTCGAGGAGGCCGAGACGCCGTTTGTCTACCGCATGCGCTATGCGCTGCCGGAGCCTGCGCCGCTGGTGAGTATTGTGATTCCCACCAAGGATCACATTGAGACGCTTGACGCCTGTGTGATGTCGATCGCCCAGAAGGCCGCGTATGCCAACTACGAGATCGTCTTGGTGGAGAACAACAGCGAAGCCCCGGAGACGTTTGCGTATTACGAAACCCTGCCAGAGCGCGTGGCTGCGGCATCCGAAGGCAAGGGTATCGCGCGCGTTGTGTACTGGCCGGGCGAGTTCAATTACTCTCAGATCATCAATTTTGGTGTGGAGCACGCCAAGGGCGACTACCTGCTGCTGCTCAACAACGATACCGAGGTCATTAGCCCCGACTTTATCGAAGAGATGATGGGTTGTCTGCAACGTCCCGATGCGGGCGTGGTGGGTGCCAAGCTCTATTTTGCCGACCACCTTGTGCAGCACGCTGGCATTTTGGTCGGTGTGCGCGGCGCACTTGCCCATGCCAACCAAGACTTCTCGGCAAAGCGCGAGGGCTATCTTGCCCGTGCTGTGCGTCCGGGCAACTTTAGCGCCGTAACGGGCGCCTGCCAGATGGTGCGACGTGACGTATTTGAGCAGGTCGGGGGCTACAACGAGGAATTCGCCGTCGGCTTTAACGACGCAGACTTTTGCCTGCGCGTGTGGGAGGCGGGCTACCGCACCATCTTTACGCCCTATGCCGAGCTGTACCACTACGAGTTCACCTCGCGCGGCAGGGAAGAGGCTAACGAGGAAAAGCTGCGCCGCTGGAAACGCGAGCAAGCTCTGTTCATGCAACGCTGGCCGGAGCTCTTCCTCGATGGTGACCCGTGGCTCGGACCGAACCTATCCTCCGACAGTGAGTACTTCTCGTTTTAGTGCGAAGTAATGCCAAGTTCCGGCAAAGTATCCTCAAGAGCTGCAAGGGCGGTGGGGTTCAAGTACTCCTCGTTCATGCAGCTCTTGTCATATCGAAAACGTGTGTCTCGTGAGCATTCGATGAGTTCTGCAGTAATGAACCTCTCCCAGCTATAGAACTTTGAGCTTTCGATATGTTCATCGGGGTTAAGCAGCATGTCCTTAATGTGTTTGCTGTTGAATAATCCCGACTTCAACACGAGCCATTCATACGATTCCGGTAGGAATAGCTTGATGTTCTTTCGG
>URYU01000103.1 GCA_900552155.1 uncultured Collinsella sp. | reverse complement strand
AGCGTGTTGCCCATCGCCGCATAGCAGGTGCCCACATAAAGCCAGTCACCATAGCTCGCAGCCGCCCACGTGTAGCTCTGGCCGCGATCGCCTTCGTTGTTGGCCGTATTACCATCGGCGCCCGGAACGGCAACGGCACCGTCACCCTGGTAGTCGACGATGCCGTCCGGCTGCGACGTTCCTACCGTAGGATGCGAGAGCTTCTCAAAGGAATACCCATTTCCCGCATTGTAGGTAACGGCACCCGAAGCGTCTTCGGCATGCGCCGGCAGCGGCGATACCAAGATAGCGGCAAGCGCTGCCACCAAGCCAAGTGTTCCCACCCGTCTCATAAGGTTATAGCCTCCCCTGTCCTAAAGCCCAGTTTTAGCATTCTTCATTTCTGTCCACGGTTAATTGCAATCTTAGCACAGTAATCATCAGGGTATAAATATACACTTGTATTTTTTTGGACGGGTTAATGGATGCTCGATTGGTAGCGAATTCCGCGCAAACCGTCACCAAACTCCACTTTTGCCGCATCTAAAGATTATTTTTTGCGCAAATTTTTGTATGCCGATAGTCAAAGTGGGCAGGAGGCCGGTACCCACCGGAGAGGGCAACGCCTACATTTTCATAACGAAATAGCCCGCGCCCCTCACTGCCGTCTCGAGTGTGTCGCGATCAACCGGGCGCTTCGAGCGCACGCGTGCCGTGTGGTCCGCATACGTCACCGTAGCCCACACGCCATCAAGCGCATTGAGGGCATTGGTCACATTCCGGGCGCAGCCGTCGCAGCTCATGCCGCCGATGAGCAACTCATCGCTATAGGGGTAGTGGGACGGATCGGTATCCGCAACCACTACCTTCTTGGCCTTCTTACCGCTCGCGCCATCGCTGCAGCAGCTCTTTCCGCGTGTCGAAGCGACAATGCGACGCAGGCCAAAGAACATACCAACGGCAATCACGGCAAGCACGATGAGATTCGCAGGGTTGAGCAAGTCACTCATGCGTTCCCCTTTCAAGTAGCCCTATCTAGATACCCCCATGGGGCGTCCCCATCTTAACCCAAAATCATGTCCGTTCGGTCAATTAGTTTCCCTGTTCAAACTTTTTAGTTGACCAAGGCTTACTTTCGTGTATAAGTTTTCCTAGGCTAACAACTGAGGACCCGAAAGGAGCATCGTGACTCGAACCATTGACATCCCGACATACCAAACGGCTGTCGTGCGCAACTGCTCCCCTACGCTCGCAGGTATCAAGCCGGCTTCGCTCTTTACCTATCCCGGCGTTTACGCCAACCAAAACGGAAAACCCGGCGCCGCCCATATCGAAGAGCGACGCTCTCGCCTGCTCGCCGTCATAGCCCAATGCAACCGCGAGCTCCAGCCACTCGGGATCCATATGAGCGTTTTGGTCTGGCGCCCCTGCGGGGCGCTCATCTATGTGTACCGCCCTGCGGACCTCATGCGATACCTCTCCGACCCCCGCGCCACGACGGCGCTTGCCGCCGAAGGTTACGATGTCCACAACCTGCCCGCATCCCTGGTGCATCTCGCCGCGCGCATCACGCTGGCAAGCAGCAATGCCGCAGAAAGCGCCTATGACGGCAGCGTCTGCGCACTCGCACGGAATAGGCACTGCGATACGGGGTGCACGTGCGAGTTCCCCCACGAAATTGGCTATTTTTTGGGCTATCCCTACGAAGATGTCCGTCAGTTTATCGTCCAGCACGGCGAAAACTATAAGGTCTTTGGCGCATGGAAGGTATACACAAACGTTGAGCAGGCGCTCACGACCTTCGATTCCTATCGCGCATGCACGCAATACCTTACCTACATCTATCAACAGGGCTGCACCCTGGGAAAACTTGTCCAGGCAACCCGATAGAGCATACAAAACGCGGCCGCACGCCGCACAGCCGAAAGGAAAACATATGAGCAAGATCGCAGTCGTCTACTGGAGCGGTACAGGCAACACCGAGGCCATGGCAAACTTCGTTGCCGAGGGCGCAACCGGTGCCGGCGCCGAGGCAGAGGTCATCTCCTGCGCCGACTTCTCCGCAGACAAGGCCGCCAGCTATGCCGCCATTGCCTTCGGCTGCCCCGCCATGGGTTCCGAGGAGCTTGAGTATGACGAGTTCCAGCCTATGTGGGACGAGGTCAAGGAGACCCTCGGCGATAAGAAGGTCGTCCTTTTTGGCTCCTACTCGTGGGCCGAGGGCGAGTGGATGGACAACTGGAAGGCCGACGCCGACGAGGCCGGCGTCAACGTCGTAGATTCCGTCATCTGCTACGACGCACCCGACGACGAGGGCGAAGCGGCCTGCAAGGCCCTGGGAGCGGAGCTGGCCTAACGAAGCCGTCAGAAAGTCGCAAGGCAACTGACAGCCGAGTACCGTACAACAACAGTCGCTCATGCCCAAACAAAAACGGGGACCGGATATTCACATCCGGTCCCCGTTTGTTATATCGATAACCTCGACGCGCCGCTATGAGATATTGCCCAAGAACGCCTTGGTGCGCTCGCTCTTGGGGCGGTCGAAGACCTCGCTCGGCGTACCCTCTTCCACAATGACGCCACCGTCCATAAAGACGACGCGGTCGGCGACGTCGCGAGCGAAGCCCATCTCGTGCGTCACCACGATCATGGTCATGCCGTCGCGTGCCAGGTCGCGCATGACACCCAGAACGTCGCGAACCAGCTCGGGGTCGAGCGCCGATGTGGCCTCGTCAAAGAGCATGACGTGCGGGTTCATCGACAGGGCGCGGGCGATGGCAACGCGCTGCTGCTGGCCGCCCGAGAGCTGGCTCGGCATAAAGTCAATTCGCTCGGCAAGGCCGACCTTGGTCAGCTCCTCGACGGCAATCCTCTCGGCCTCTTCCTTGCTGCGCTTGAGCACCTTTTGTTGCGCGAGCATGACGTTCTTTTTGACTGACAGGTGCGGGAACAAATTGAACTGCTGGAACACCATACCCAGATGCGTACGTACCTTGTTAAGGTCGACGCCCTTGGCGCACACGTCCACGCCCTCAACGACAATCGAGCCGCTCGTGGGATGCTCCAGGCGATTGATGCAACGAAGCATCGTCGACTTGCCCGAGCCCGAAGGACCCAGGACTACGACGACCTCGCCCTTGTGCACGTCCAGATCGATATCGCGCAGGACCACGTTATCGCCAAAGGCCTTCTGGAGATTCTTGATGCTGACGACGACCTCGTTCGAGTTATTGGTTTCGCTCATGATAGGACCTCCTTACAGACCGGCGATGTGATCGGCGGGCGTCGCGACAACCTGTCCGGCGCTCTTGGTGGGACGCTTCTTTTTGGTTTCGGCCGTACCCAGCAGCCTCGCCTCAAGACCGCTCACCAAGCGCGCAAGCGGCAGGGTGATGACCAGGTAGAACAGGGCGGCAACCACATACGGCGTGATGGAGCCCGTCGTGGCCACGATGGTACGGGCGTTCATGACGATCTCGACCACGCCCACGGCCGCGAGCAGCGACGTATCCTTGTAAAGCAGGATGAACTCACTGGTCAGCGTAGGCAGGACATTGCGGAACGTCTGCGGAATCATAACGTAGAGCAGTGTCTGGAAGGCATTCATGCCCAGCGAGCGAGCAGCCTCGTTCTGGCCCTTGGGGATCGACTGAATACCGGCACGGAAGATCTCGCACAGGTAGGCGGACGAGTTCATGGCCATGACGATAACGCCCAAGACGTAGTCGTCCACCTTGACGCCGGCAAGCGGCAGGCCAAAAAATGCAATATAGATCTGCAGGAACGCCGGCGTACCGCGGATGATATTCACATAGATGCCGGCAAGACAACGAAGGATACGCGACTTGGAAATGCGCATGAGCGAAAGCGCAAAGCCAAAGGGAATGGCCAACGGAAATGCCACGAGCACGATCGAGAGCGACATAAGGAAGCCCTTAAAGACGATCGGCAGGCTTTGGACCAAAATGACCGGGTTTAAGAACAGGCGCAGGAACATATTGGAGTTCCAGGCCTCGACCCACGGCTGCTCCTTAAGGTCGGCCAGGAAGTTATCGAATGCCGTCACGCCCTTGATCTCGACGGAAGGAATCTTGGAAATCTTCTTGGTCGAACCGTCGGCGAGCGTATAGGTGCCGCTGAAGACCTCATCGCCGCCCTCGACGGGAAACGTCACGCCGTAAACCTCGACACGGAAAAAGCCGCCGGCAGGCGCCGTCTCGCCAAAGTCGATCTTGAGCGTCTGGCCGTCAGCCTTGCACTTGGGCTTCATGGGCGTACGATCCATGAGGTCCTCGCCCGAGAGCATCGTCAATCGCGTGTCATCGGTACCAAACGTCGTGCCGTCGACAAACGTCAGCGAAAGACCGCTCAGCTCCTCGTCGGCATCGGCCTGATCTTCCCAGGTAATGCGCGTCTCGGTGCCGCCGACCACAGCGCTGCCCGAACCGGTGTTGGGTCGGGCAGTAATCTTTGCGGTCTCAAGCGCCTGGGCGGTCGTGGGCGCATATGCCCCCGCGCACACCAGCGCGAGCGCCACGGCCATGACGCAGGCTAGCTTTTGGAGCAAGGCGGGCAGTGAAAAACGCTGCTCCGCGGCCCCTTTGTTCAGTCGAGACAAGGTGGCTCCTATCGTAGAAGTTGCCGGCAAAACGAGACGGAAACACTCTCCGTCGAGAGAAGCGCAAAGGCCCTCTCCGCAAAACGGAAAGGGCCTACGCGCAATCAAGCATCTATTTACTTGATGTTGTACTTAGCCATGAGGGCGTCACCGGTACCTTCGTCGGTCAGGTCCTTGATGGCCTGGTTTATGTCGTCCTTGAGCATGGTGATGCCCAGGTTGATGGCGATGGCGTACTCCTCGCCGGTGCTGATCTGCTTGATAGTCTGGCAGGTGTTGAACTGCTCAGCGGTCAGCTGGCTGGCAACGGAGCGGTTGGTGACTACGGCGTCGCCCTTATCGGACTGCAGGGCGCTGAAGCACTCGGTAGCGTCCTTGTAGGGGACGATCTTGGCCTTGGGGAAGTTCTCCTGGGCAAAGGCCTCGGCGGTCGAGCCAGACTGGACGATGATGGTAGCGTCGGCGCTGTTGAGCTTCTCGCTGTAGTTGTCGGCCGTGATGTCGGTGTTATCGACCTTGGTCACGATAGCCTGATCGTCCATGTAGTAGGAATCGGAGAAAGTGACTTCCTTCTCACGCTCGGGCGTGTCAGTGATAGCCGCGATGGCGACGTCGTACTTGGCGCCCGAAGCGACGCCGGGGACGAGCGTGTCAAAGTCATTGTTGACGTACTCGACATCCAGGCCCAGCTTGTCGCCGATAGCCTTGATAAGCTCAAGGTCAAAGCCCTGATAATCGCCGTTGTCATCCTTGTACTCAAACGGAGCGTACTCGGCAGAGGTGCCGACGGTCAGCGTACCGTCCTTGACGAGCGCGTACTCCTTGGAGCCGTCGACCTTCTCGCCCTTAGCGTCGTCAGAGCTGCTGGAACCGGCATCAGAACCGGAGGTGGCGTTGGACGAGCCACAGCCCGTCAGAGCAAGGGCGAGCGCCATAGCACCCGTGGTGGCAAATGCGCCAAGCTTCTTCAGCTTCATAATCAGTCTCCTTCCAATGACCCCACATGATTCAGGGGCCTGCAAAAACTGAGGGTTATTATGCACCCGCTTGGGAGAATCTGCAATTAGAAAACTGATTGAAACAAACCCATAACGTGAATGGAGCACTCCACTTTACGACAGTTATTACTGCTGCAACAACCTTAACAGTTTGATTTCAGCCGCATAACCTGCAAGTTCGTTCGGTGTCTCCAAAATAAATGGCAATGCACGCAAACGACCATTCGATACAATATTCTGCATAACCTGCATACCACCGCCAAACTCTTCACTACCCAGATAGCCCTTACCGATGCATTCGTGGCGGTCCTTATGGGCGCCGCAAGGGTTCTTGGAGTCATTAATATGCACGGCGCGCAAGCGCTCGATACCCACCACACGATCGAACTCGTTGAGTACGCCGTCCAGATCGTGGACGATGTCATAGCCGGCGTCATTCACATGGCAGGTGTCTAGGCAAACGCCCAGCTTGGCCGACAGCTCGGGGCGCTCAGCAGCAACGCCCTCGATGATGCGCGCCAGTTCCTCAAAGCTGCGGCCCACCTCGGTGCCCTTGCCGGCCATGGTCTCGAGCAGCACCGTCGTCTGCTGGCCCTCAAACATCACCCGGCACAGAGTGTCGACGATCATCTGAATGCCGGCGGCGGAGCCCTGCCCCACATGCGCACCGG
>URYU01000102.1 GCA_900552155.1 uncultured Collinsella sp. | reverse complement strand
CAGCTTCCTGCAGTACCCTGGCGCGCACGAGGTGGGCGTGGAGTTCTTCTCGCTCTCTAAGTCGTTTAACGTCACCGGCGCACGCATCGGCTTTTTGGTCGGTCGCGAGGATGTGGTCTCGGCCTTTGCCAAGCTGCGCGGCCAGATCGACTTTGGTATGTTCTTCCCGATTCAGAAGGCTGCCATCGCCTGCCTGAACGGTCCGCGCGATGAGGTCGAGGCGCAGCGTCTGAAGTACCAGGAACGCCGCGATGCCCTGTGCGACGGTCTTGAGGGCCTGGGCTGGGAGCGTCCCAACGCGCATGGCTCTATGTTTGTGTGGGCCAAGCTTCCCGGTGGTCGCACCGATTCCTTGGCGTTTTGCGAGGAGCTTATGGAGAAGGCCGGCGTTGTGGTGACGCCGGGCGCGAGCTTTGGCCCTTCGGGCGAGGGGCACGTGCGTATGGCACTGGTCCTGCCGCCCGATCAGATCGCTTTGGCTGTCGAGGCCATTCGCGAGGCTGGCCTGTATTAGAAACCTATTTCGACCCGTCAATAGCTCGAAACCGATTTCGTGCAGTTATTTTACGAATTCTGCAAACAATTTCGGTAAACGGTCGATTTTTGGCTGCGAATAGGAGCATAATCAAAGTCCCGATTGGATGTATTGGGATTACGGCAAGCCGCTCGGGTCGTTCCCGGGCGGCTTGTTTGTGGAGAGAGATGGGAGTTTCTAATGGTTAACGAGATGAAGGTCGCTATTGTCGGCTGCGGTTTCGTCGGTTCGTCTTCGGCGTTCGCACTGATGCAGAGTGGTCTGTTCTCCGAGATGGTCCTCATCGACGTGGACAAGAACCGTGCCGAGGGTGAGGCCCTGGATATCGCGCACGGCATGACGTTTGCCGAGCCGATGAAGATCTACGCCGGCGATTATTCCGATGTCGCCGACGCCGCCATGATCGTCGTCACCGCTGGCGCTGCCCAGAAGCCCGGTGAGACCCGCCTGGACCTGGTCAACAAGAACGTCAACATCTTTAAGTCCATTATCCCCGAGATTAAGAAGTCCGGCTTCGACGGCATTCTGCTAATCGTCTCCAACCCGGTTGATGTTCTGACCTATGCTGCCATCAAGATGTCCGGCCTGCCCGAGGGCCATGTCATCGGCTCTGGCACCGTGCTCGACACTGGCCGTCTGCAGCAGCTGCTTGATGACCACGTCGCTGTTGACCCGCGCGACGTTCAGGCCTATGTCATGGGTGAGCACGGCGACTCCGAGTTTGTCGCTTGGTCCAGCGCCCAGGTTGCCGGCGTGCCGCTGAACACCTTCTGCGAGCTTCACGGCCACCTGGAGCATGAGACCGCCGAGAAGCGCATCGCCGAGGACGTTAAGAACTCCGCCTACACCATCATCGAGAAGAAGCACGCCACCTACTACGGCGTCGCCATGGCCGTTAAGCGCATCTGCACCGCTGTTATGCGTGATGAGCAGACCGTTCTGCCCGTTTCCTCGCTCATGGTGGGCGAGTATGGCCTGTCCGATCTGGCCATCTCCATGCCGACGGTCGTTGGCCGCGACGGCGTCGTCTGCCGCGTCCCCGTGCCACTGAACGATGACGAGCAGCATGAGCTCACCGCCTCCGCCAAGGCCCTCAAGGACATCATCGACAGCGTCGACTTCTCCTGCTAAATTCGGCTCGTTTGGGCAACAGGCTACAATGAAAGGCGTCCGGGCCACACGGTCCGGGCGCCTTTTTAGTGCGAGGGGGGTCAGGTTACTTTGCACCACCCCAATGCACCATAGTTGATGGGAGGGCCATGTCGGATTCGCCTAATTTTTTGACCTATGCCCAGACGGCGTTTGATCCGTTTGAGGAACGGCCGTTCTGCGCGGTGGATAGCCTGGTCTTTGCGTGGTTGTCCTATTTGCGTTTGCCGGGTGATATGGCGGAGCTGACGAACTGGCAGGGCCTAGACGTACGCGAGCTGCTGCGCGCCGAGTGCTACCAAGACATGATTGGCGACCTGTGGGATCCGGAGGGGAGTCGTGCCCTGTTGGAGGCTGTGGCAGCAAGCCCTCGCTACCGTGGCGTTCGTGTTTGCGGCTATCGTAGCGTGAGTGATGCCGAGACAACGGAGCAGTTTGCGGCCATGACGTTCCGATTTCCGGCGGGGTTTAGCTATCTTGCCTTCCGGGGGACCGACAGCACGATTGTGGGCTGGAAAGAGGACTTTAACATGGCGTTCCGGTGTCCTGTGCCGGCCCAGGAATCCGCGGCGCGTTATGTAGACGAGGCGGCGGATGCGATTGACGGGCCGCTTTTGTGCGGAGGTCATTCCAAGGGTGGAAACCTTGCGGTGTACGGTGCGGCGATGTGCCCCGATGTCGCCCGTGAGCGAATCGAAAGGGCGTATTCCCATGATGGCCCGGGCTTCGTCGAGGAGTTTCTGAGCGGCAACGCCTTCGCCGATCTATCCGGTCGAATCGACAAGACGCTACCTCGGTCGTCGATCTTTGGCATGATGTTCGAGACACAGGAGGACTATGCCATCGTTGAGAGCACCGAGTTCAGCCTGCTTCAGCATAATCCCTTTAGCTGGGTGGTTGATGGTCGCGACTTCGTGTACTGTGAGCGCCTGTCCGCCGGTGCTCGATACGTTGATGGCTCCATTCGCGAGATGCTGCTTGCGGTGTCGCCTAACGAGCGCGAGCGTTTTGTAGATGCGTTGTTCTCCGTGCTTGAGGCTACGGGTGCTGAGCGGTTTGCGGATATCGCTGGGAATCTACGCGAGAGCCTGCCCGTGATGCTCCAGGCTGCGCAAGGCTTTGACAAGGATACGCGACGCTTTGTCTCGCAGACTATCGTTGCGATTCTTAAGTGTGCGCTTCTGCCCAAACGTCCCCAGATCGACATGCCCGCTGCCGGCAAGAGCTTGGCAGAACAGCTCGAGGCTTGGCAGTCCGAGCTCCTGCGCTAACCATTGGTGCAAAGCAACCTGTCCCCGATGCACCAATCTTCGATGCGCCTGGGGCGGGATCGACCGCTATACTGGTTCGTGCCGAAATCGCTCTAGAACGGAATGCCGTATATGAAAATCAATCACGCGATTCTGCATATCCTGGACTTTGACTCTGCCGTCAACGTTATGAGCCAGCGCGAGCTCGATATCGAGAGCCGCACCGTGCGTAATTTCGTAACCACGCACCTGCGGCGCGCTCGTACCTCGGCCGACAACAAACGCGCCACGTTTGCCGAGAACTCTGCGTTTGGTGGTGAGCTCAAGGGCTATTTCTTTGGCGAGCGCGAGTTCGTGGACCTGTCGCAGCAGATTGCGGAGTTTATCTCCTCCGAGCTCACCAAAGCCGAGAAAGCCGAGTCCACCGACGTGCTCGTGGCTGATTTTGACGACGATGAGGATGCCCGCTGGTTTGCCGTGATGCTGCTGGGCTCCAAGCAGGCTTTTATGCACGAAGTGGGCCGCGAAGAGGGGGAGGTGCGCAACGACATCGCGCGCCACTACGCCATTCTGCCGAACCCCTCGCAAAAGGTGCCGAGCTATGCAATCGTGCGTGCAAGCACCATGGAGATCGGCTATGTGGATAAGAAGCGCAAGATTGCCGGCGAGGATCGCATGCTCATTCCCGATGGCCTGCTGCAGTGCGACGCGGGGGTATCGGGCAAGGAGGTCATCGACACCGTGACGCGTGTGGTCGAGGAAGTCGCCGAGGAGCACGGTGCCAACACGGCTGTAGCACTCGCCAAGGTTAAGGCTGCTGTTGCCGAGAAAGTTGAGGATGACGAGGAACTGCCCCCTTGGGATATCGTCGATGAGGTCTTTGAGGACGAGCCGGTTATCAAGGAGAGCGTGCGCGCGGCACTGACTGAGGAGAAGGTGCCTGAGCGTGTGCCCGTGGAGCGCAAGCAGGTCGAACGCGCGGCGGTGCGCAACCACAAGATCCGTACCGACACGGGCATCGAGATCAGCTTCCCGGCCGAGATGGGTTCGAACTCTGAGTACATCGAGTTTGTCAACGAGCCCAACGGCCTCATCTCCATCGAGCTCAAGAACATCGGAAGTATTGAGAATCGATAAACTGCTCTTGGACGTTGCAAAAAACAAAGGCCGAAGCCTTTTGGGACTTCGGCCTTTTTTGTTTTCGGCTTGGTGGCTGACATTGCGCCGCAGGTTGAGCTCACGTCAGCGAAAACGCCCCTAAGCGAGCAAGGTGACGTGAAAGAGGAGGGAAGCGTACTTCGGTACGCGACCGACGATTGAACGTCAGATTGCCGCTTAGGGGCGTTTGCAGCGTCGGGCCGTTACGGCGTTTGGTAAAACGCCGTAACTATTAAAGCTGGCGCAGGCCCTCTTCCAGGCCGGTCTTGCTGTCGGTCTTCTCGTCGCGCATCTTGATGGCGCGGGCGGGGACACCGGCCACGACGGCGCCGGCGGGGACGTCCTCGACGCACACGGCGCCGGCGGCAACTACAGCACCCTTGCCCACGTGCACGCCTTCCAGGACCACGGCGTTTGCGCCGATCATGACATCGTCCTCGATGATGACGGGCGTGGCGCTGGCGGGCTCCACAACGCCTGCCAGCACGGTGCCGGCGCCGATGTGGCAGTTCTTGCCCACGGTGGCGCGACCGCCCAGCACGGCGCCCATATCGATCATGGAACCCTCGCCGATAACGGAGCCGATGTTGATGATGCTGCCGGAATGCTGCTTGATCATGGCCTTGTTGAGCGCTTCCTGGCAGGCATTGAACACGGTCGAGAGATCCACGCAGACGGTCTTTTCAAACTCCTTGTAGGTGCACTTGGTGATGTCGAGGTCCTTGCGGGGGTTGGATTCGCCGAAGTTGTTGACCAGCACGTCGAGGCGGCCTTCCTTGGCGATGCACTCGTCGATCATGCTTCTGTGCGTGGCGGGGTCGTGTGCCTCAAAGTAGACGAGCTCGGCCTGACCGCCGCGGGCTCTGGCGGCCTCAACGGCAGCCTTGCCGGTCTCCATATTGCGGCAGGCATAGTAGACCTTCGCGCCCTCATCGACGAACAGGTCTGCGATCGCGCGGCCGATGCCGCGGGTGCACGCCGTGACCAGCGCGACTTTTCCTTCCAAACGGTTACTCATAACAGTACACTCCCTTTCATTTTGTGTGCGCGGTTTTATAGCTTTGCGCCGGTGTGCGCGCACCGGCGCAGTCGGATCAGAGGTTTGCGCCGTAATCGGCAACGAGCGCCTGACCGTTGAGCGGCGCAGAATCGTCGCTGCACAAAAACAGCAGGATCTTGGCGATGTCGAGATCCGTGCAAGTGCACACGTCGAGCGTGGTGTGCTTCGCGGGGGAGGCCTGCATGGCCTTGGCGGCCTTCGTGTACTTGCCTCTGGCCTTCATGGCGCGCGTGGTCATGGGGGTCATGACCGTGCCGGGGCACACGCAGTTGGCGCGGATCTTCTGCTCGCCGTTGGCAAAGCGCAGCGCGATGTGCTTGGTCAGCGCGACCTCCGCGCCCTTCGAGACCGTGTAGGCGGCGCTGCCGTTGCCGTTCACGCCGCCGACGGAGGCGACGGTCGCGATCGTGCCGTAGCCCTGCGCGATGAACTGCTTGACAGCCGCGCGGGTAACGTACATCGTGCCCTTGACGTTCACGGGCAGGGTCGTGTCGAGATCGCTGGTAAGAAAATCGTCGATCGGCCGCATGGCGACATCGAGCACACCTGCGATATTGGCCAGCGCGTCGATCTTGCCGTACTTTTCCACACCGGCCGCAAACGCCGCCTTCACAGCGTCATTGTCGGTGGTGTTGACGACTGTCGTCATGACCTCGCCGCCCGCTGCCTGAATGTCTGCCGCGACCTTGCTGAGGTTTTCCTCATGCATATCCGCCATGATGACGCTTGCGCCCTCCTGTGCGAAGAGCTCGGCCGTCTTGGCGCCAATGCCGGAACCGGCACCGGTGACGAAACAGACTTTTCCATCAAGTCTACCCATTTGTTTCTCCTTTGCTGATATAGAATGCGGCGGACGGACTGTGTGGGCCGCAGCCCGTCCGGTATGCGGGGATCACTCGTCCTTGAGCGGCCACTCCATGCCGATGCGCTCACACTGGCGCTCGGTATCCCAGAAGAAGCCCCAATCGGGCAGGTGACGGATGCGGGCGGTGTCCGCCGGCGTCCACGTCACGATCTCGCCCTTCTTGTAGAGGTCGTCGATCTCCTTGTCGGTGTATCCAAACTCCTGCAGCACCTCGCGGTTGTGCTCGCCGAAGCACGGCGCGGACGCCACGATCTGCGAGGGGTTGTGCTTGAAGCGGTTCGTGATGCCGATGCCCTTCATCTCGCCGAAGATCTGGTCTTCCCACTCGACAAGGGTCTCGCGCTCGGCGTACTGCGGGTCGTTTTCGATATCGCCCGGCTCATAGGCGCGCTGGTTCGGAAT
>URYU01000101.1 GCA_900552155.1 uncultured Collinsella sp. | reverse complement strand
GCTCAACCATAAGCGCGGGGTGCTGGCGGCCGAGGATTATCCCGAGGATTTGACCTGCCACGTGCGCGATCCCAAGGTGTGGCGTGACGCGGACGGGCGTTATCACATGGTGCTGGGCGCGCGTCGTCGCGTGGATGGGCCGCATGTCGATAGTCGATTTTGCGCTATGCACGGCGAGGGCGCCGGTCGCGATGTGGGCGAGATCCTGGTGTATGGCTCGGCCGATATGCTGAGCTGGGAGCTCGAGAGCCGTGTGTCTACGACCGTGCGTTTTGGCTTTATGTGGGAATGCCCTGGCTATATTGAGCTCGATGCGAATGGCGATACCGCTGCATTTTTGTCGTTCTCGCCCCAGGGCCTTGAGGGCGGTCGTTGGGATCGCGGCAATGTGTATGCCGCTGGCTACATGCCTGTATCGGGCGACATTACGGGTGGCAAGGACGCTTATGAGCTGGGCGAGTTCCGCCTGTGGGACGCTGGTTTTGACTTCTATGCGCCGCAGGAGTTCACGTCCGAGGACGGTCGTCATATTCTAATCGGCTGGATGGGCATGCCCGATGAGCCGACCTATGGCAACGCACCGACCGTGGTGTGCGGCTGGCAGCACTGCATGACGGTGCCGCGCGAGCTTACGGCCGGTGACGGCGGCGTGGTACTGCAGCAGCCGGCGCGCGAGATTGAGCACCATTATGCCTCGGTGCGTGTAGGGGAGGGCTCGTTGGAGGTTGCCGGCGATACCTGCTTTGACGTTGTTGTCGACGGTGTTGACGGTGCGTTCACCGCGACCGTTGATGGCGAGCTAAGGGTGGCGTTTATGCCTGCCGAGGGCGAACTGCCCTCGCGCTTTGAGATGCGATTTACCGAAGAGGACTGCGCTTCTGCCGGCTGCGGTCGCACCGTGCGCTGGGAGCCCGTCGACGAGGTTCGTAACGTGCGCATTGTTGGCGATGTTTCGTCGGTCGAGGTGTTTGTGAACGATGGCGCGCTCGTGTTCTCGACGCGCATCTATCCCGAGGCCTATGGCGTGACCGTTGACGCCCCGGGTGCGAGCGTGAACTATCACACGCTCAACATCTAGGCGATTCGTCGCATATCGGCGCTATACTGCAGCCGTTGCCCACGATGCGGGGAGCACCCGCATCGTGGGTTTTTGCTTGTGAAGGGACGGTGCTGCGTGGACGTGCAACAGCTTGAGAATGCTTGGTCTTTGAGGGCCGGCGCGCGCGAGGCGCGGTTGCTTGCGGCCTCGCATGTACCGGCGGCGCTGTCGCAATTGGGGATTGTGCGCCCCGGTGACCGCCTGGTGGCCTTTGCGGACGACTTTGCCGATGCGTTTACGCGCGGCTTTGATTGCTGTGATGTCGCGCTGGTGGGTTCGCCGTCTGCTGATGCGTTTGCTGCAGCGTCCAAGGGTTATGATGCTTCGCATGATGCCGAGGGTCCGCACCTGTGGTGGTTCGTTAACTCCATCGGCGGGTTTGGTCTGCGTGTGCCCGATCTGCGTGCGCTGGGTCGGGCGGCGCGTGAGGCCCATGCGCTGCTGGTTGTTGACAACACCGTGGCGTCGGCTTTTGGCTGCGATCCGCTGCGGCTGGGTGCTGCGCTGTCGTTCGAAGCGCTTGACCGTGTGTGCGCCGGTGAGGCTCCACGCAAGCTCGTTGCTGCTTCGGTGGCGCGCTCGCAGCTCAAGCGCCATCGTGTGGATGCCGCTGCCGAGTGCGCGCATGCGCTGCTCGAGGGGTGCGGATTGGCCGCACTCGACTTGTCCTCCGATGAGGCTGAGGTTCTAGAGCACGGGCTCGACACGCTCGACACCTGCATGCAGGCACACTTCGACCGCGCGCGTGCACTGGCCGAGTATTTGGCCGCGAACGAGATGGTGCACGGCGTGCGCTATCCCGGGCTGACCTCGCATCCCGACCACGCGGTTGCAACGGGAATCCTCGAGCACGGCTTTGGCCCGGCAGTTGAATTTGACCTGATGGACTGCACCGCGGGCGAATTCTTCAGCATGCTGCCGGATGAATTCCGTACATCGCCGGCCGGCGGCGCAACGACGCGCCTTTCGGCCCCACGCGGCAAGCAGGGGGGCATCGTCCGCCTCTTCGCCGGCACCGACGACCCCTTGATCGTGGCCGCCACCCTAGACAACGCCCTCCGCAAATTAGCTACTCTTTGATGCTGGCGATGAGGGCGTCGGCTTTGGTGGCAATGACGTTGTTGATGTCGGCCTGCAGCTCCTCGTAGGCCGCTATGGCTCGCTCGCCGGCGGGGGTGAGGGTGGATCCGCGGGCGCCGTCGCGCTCGATGAGCTTGCACCCCAGCTGCCCTTCGGCCTCGTTTACAATGCGCCATGCCTTGGAATAGGCCATGCCCATGCTCTTGGCGGCGCGGTTGATTGAGTGTTCGCGGGCGATACCTTGCAGCAGCAAGACACAGCCGTGGCCGAACACGCCCGGCAGATCCTTGTCGCACGACTGAATGACCAGTCGCGCCGTCGTCTTGTACTCCATACGCTCCACGTCTCTCCGCTAAAGTGTTTGCTGGGCAAACGCAAAGCCTGCGTCAAACCCTCGTGTGCTCTTCTTAAATCATGCATTGTAGCAGTCAAAGTGCGTTAAGATACTTCCCCAGTATTGGGCGCCCAAGGTTGGGCTGGGTCCTACGAGGCCTGCAGCCGACCGGTCGCATGGAAAAAGGAGAAACATGGCTACGTTCTTTCCCGGTGAGTCCCACACGTTTTCGGAGTATCTGCTGGTCCCTGGTTATTCGTCCTCGCAGTGCATCCCCAACAACGTCTCTCTTAAGACGCCGCTAACCCGCTTTAAGCGCGGCGAGAAGCCGGCAATCACCCTGAACATCCCCATGGTTTCCGCCATCATGCAGTCCGTCTCGGGCGTCGACATGGGTGTCGCGCTCGCTACCGAGGGCGGCCTGTCCTTCATTTACGGTTCCCAGACCCCCGAGTCCGAGGCCGCCATGGTCAAGGCCGTCAAGGATCACAAGGCCGGCTTCGTTCAGTCCGATTCCACGCTGACCCCCGATATGACCATGGAGCAGGTCATCGAGCTCAAGGAGAAGACCGGTCACTCCACCATGCCGGTCACCGACGACGGCACTCCCAAGGGCAAACTCCTGGGTATCGTTACCAGCCGTGATTATCGCCCCAGCCGCGATGACCACCAAAAGAAGGTCTCCGAGTTCATGACTCCGCGTGAGCAGCTCATCGTGGGCGACAAGAACATCAGCCTCAAGGTTGCCAACGACGTCATCTGGGACAACAAGCTCAACGCCCTGCCCATCGTCGACGACAACGATCACCTTATGGGCATTGTCTTCCGCAAGGACTACGACAGCCACAAGACCAACCCCAACGAGCTGCTCGACGGCGACAAGCGCTACATGGTCGGCGCCGGCATCAACACCCGCGACTATGCCGAGCGCGTGCCGCTGCTCATCGAGGCCGGCGCCGATGTCCTGTGCATCGACTCTTCCGAGGGCTTCAGCGAGTGGCAGAAGCGCACCATCGAGTGGATCCGCGCCAACTACGGCGAGGATGTTAAGGTTGGTGCCGGCAACGTCGTTGACGCCGAGGGCTTCCGCTTCCTGGCCGACTGCGGTGCCGACTTTATCAAGGTGGGTATCGGCGGCGGTTCCATCTGCATCACCCGCGAGACCAAGGGCATCGGTCGCGGCCAGGCCACCGCGCTGATCGACGTCTGCCGCGCTCGCGACGAGTACTACGAGGAGACCGGCGTCTACGTGCCCGTGTGCTCCGACGGCGGTATCGTCTACGACTACCACATGACGCTCGCCCTTGCCATGGGTGCCGACTTTATGATGCTGGGCCGCTACTTTGCCCGCTTTGACGAGAGCCCGACCGAGCGCGTCAACGTCAACGGTCAGTACATGAAGGAGTACTGGGGCGAGGGTTCTGCGCGTGCCCGCAACTGGCAGCGCTACGACCTGGGTGGCGCCGCGAAGCTCAGCTTTGTCGAGGGCGTCGACTCCTACGTTCCCTACGCCGGCTCCCTTAAGGACGGCGTGGGCGGCACGCTCTACAAGATCAAGTCCACGATGTGCAACTGCGGCGCCCTCTCGATCCCCGAGCTCCAGAAAAAGGCACGCCTGACCCTGGTGAGCTCGACCTCGATCGTCGAAGGCGGTGCCCACGACGTAGTCGTCAAAGATTCGCAGCAGTCTGTGTCTTATCGATAGGATAAGAGCCGCACATAAAGGTTGAGTTCCAACCACGTTATTAAGATAAAGCGAGATGCCTGCAAGTCGCAGGCATCTCGCTTGTCGTATTTGCTATCATCAGTCAAGTTAACCTTAGGGTCGGTGGGCATGGAGTTTTTAGCAAAAAGTTACGCACGCAAAGAAGAGGACAGTATGTGCTAATAATATTTAGAAGGAAAGTACAAGTTCCGCACGCAAAGAAGAGCACTTAATGTGCTCTTCGTCTTGCGCAGGACTGTCCGCAGTAGCGAATAAAGCCAAGCCGACCGACCCCAGCTAAGATTAAAGGAGCTGATATGTGCGATTGCACAGATCATAAGGACGAGATCCCTGCCTACGACGCGCAGGCCATTGAGTCCAAGTGGATGAAGGCCTGGGAGGACTCCAACCTCTTTGCCGTCGACACCGACGCCAGCAAGCCCAAGAAGTACGTGCTCGAGATGTTTCCGTATCCTTCGGGCGACCTGCACATGGGCCACGCGCGCAACTATACCATCGGCGATGCCATGGCCCGTCAGGCCCGTATGCGCGGCTTTGACGTGCTGCATCCCATTGGCTTTGACGCCTTTGGCCTGCCCGCCGAGAACGCCGCCATCAAGCACCACAGCCACCCTGCGAAGTGGACGTACGCGAACATCGAAACGCAGAAGGCCAGCTTCAAGCGCATGGGCCTGTCCTATGACTGGGACCGCACCGTTGTGGCGTGCGACCCCGAATATTACCGCTGGGGCCAGTGGATTTTCCTGCAGTTCTGGAAGCGCGGTCTGGTGGAGCGCCGCAATTCTCCGGTGAACTGGTGCCCGAAGTGCCAGACGGTGCTTGCAAACGAGCAGGTCACTGAAGGTGAATGCTGGCGTTGCCACAGCGCGGTTGAGAAGCGCGACCTGACGCAGTGGTACTTCAAGATCACCGATTACGCGCAGGAGCTGCTTGACGACCTTGATCAGCTGGACGGCTGGCCCGAGCGCGTCAAGCAGATGCAGGCGAACTGGATCGGCCGCTCCGAGGGCGCCGAGGTCGACTTTACCCTGTGTGATGCCAACGGCGATCCCATCGAGGGCGACGAGGGCAAGATCACCGTCTTCACCACGCGTGCCGACACGCTCTTTGGCGTCTCCTTCTTTGTCCTGGCTCCCGAGTACGCTCGTCTGCACGAGCTCGTCGAGGGCACGGAGTACGAGGAGGCCGTGACCAAGATCGTCGAGGACTCCAAGCATATCTCTGCCGTCGAGCGTGCCCAGGGCACCCTCGAGAAGCACGGTGCCTTTACGGGGCGCTACGTGGTTAACCCCGTCAACGGCGAGAAGGTTCCCGTGTGGGTTGCCGACTATGTCGTTGCCGATTACGGCACCGGCGCCGTCATGGCCGTTCCCTGCGGCGACCAGCGCGACTTTGAGTTTGCCCGCAAGTACGACCTCCCGATCGTCCCGATCATCCTGGACGATGACGACCGCGCTGCCGTCGAGGCCAGTGGCGAGACCATCGATACCTTCCATGCCGAGACCGTCGACTGGGATTGCGCCCACGCTGCCGAGGGCACGCTCGTCCAGTCCGGCAAGTACACCGGCATGCGCGGCGGTAAGCACTCCGAGGGCGAGGCTGCCATCGTGGCCGACCTCGAGGCCATGGGCTGCGGTCGTCGCAAGGTCGAGTTCCGCCTGCGCGACTGGCTCATCAGCCGTCAGCGCTATTGGGGCAACCCCATCCCGGCCATCCATTGCGAGCACTGCGGCATTGTGCCCGTGCCCGAGGACCAGCTGCCGGTGACGCTGCCCGAGAACCTGGACCTGGGCGCCGGCGAGACCCTCGCCGAGTGCAAGGACTTCTACGAGACCACCTGCCCGGTCTGCGGCCGCCCGGCCAAGCGCGAGACCGATACCATGGACACTTTCACCTGCTCCAGCTGGTATTACCTGCGCTATACCGACCCGCACAACACCGAGCTGCCCTTCTCCCGCGAGGCGGCAGACCGTTGGATGCCCGTCGATAACTACATCGGCGGCATCGAGCACGCCATTTTGCACCTGCTCTACAGCCGCTTCTTTACCAAGGCGCTGCGCGACCTGGGTCTGCTCAGCGTGGACGAGCCCTTTACCAACCTGCTGTGCCAGGGCATGGTGCTTGACGAGCACGGCGACGTTATGAGCAAGTCGAAGGGCAACGTCATCTCGCCCGAGGACATGATCGCCGGT
>URYU01000100.1 GCA_900552155.1 uncultured Collinsella sp. | reverse complement strand
CGGTCATGGCGCCCTGCTCAAAGCTGGTGAGATCGCCCAACTTGTAGACTTGCTGCATATCGACGGAGCAGTACTCGGCAAAGCCGCCGTTAACGGTGGTGCCGTAACCGGTCATATGCTCGCAGTAGTGGTTGATTCCGTCGCGGCAGGGTTCGCAGCAGCCGCAGGGATGGTTTGGGTCGATGCACACGCGATCGCCCGGTTTAAAGCCGGTGACATCGCTGCCCACGGCCTCGACAACGCCCGCAAACTCATGACCAAGGATCGTGGGCGGGGTAACGTCGGCTGCACCCTTGTCGCCTTCATAGATATGCACGTCGGTGCCGCAGACGCCGCAAGCTTTGACGTTGATCAGAACGTCACGCTTGCCCACGGTCGGTTTTGTCGAATCCTCGACCCTGAGATCGTGCTTTCCATAGAAGACCGCGCTTTTCATGGTGACTCCTTAACGTAGCGGTGAATGTTGTAATGAAGTATAGGTATGTCTATAGATATAGACAAGCACATCTAGACAAGTAGAAAAGAAATTTATAATGCAGCCATCAGCTATGTCAGATTTAACAGGCGAAATACTGGACATATACCGTTTACGGCCAATAATCAACCGTTTACCGACCGTAGTATTTATGCTAACTTGTCTAGATAAGCGATATGATAAAAATAGAAGCGCAAGAAGTCAGGGAAGCGGGCCCACCCGTCCTATTGCACGAGGTACACGCAAACGGCGCGTCTGCGGTCTCGAGTGAAGCCAAAACCGCAGTCGCTCCGAATGAAGAGAGGGGGATTCCCCGTCATGATGCAAAAGATACAACGTTTCGGCGGTGCAATGTACACGCCTGCAATTCTTTTCGCATTTTCCGGAATCGTCGTCGGCCTGGGTACGTTGTTTACCACCGAGGCGATCTTTGGCGAGATGGCCACTGCGGGCCATCTTTGGTTTGATTGCTGGAATGTGCTGCTCCAGGGTGGTTGGACGCTCTTTAACCAGATGCCGTTGCTGTTTTGCGTAGCGTTGCCAATCTCGCTCGCGAACAAGCAGAACGCTCGCTGCTGCATGGAGGCTTTGGCCATCTACCTTACCTTCAACTACTTTGTTAGCACAATCTTGGGGCAGTGGGGCCCTGTCTTTGGGGTCGACTACTCTGTCGAGGCGGGCAGCGGTACTGGTCTTGCCACTATCGCAAGCATCAAAACGCTTGATATGGGCATCATGGGCGCGCTCATTATCTCTGGTATCGCCACGATGCTGCATAATAAGTTCTTCGACACCGAGCTCCCCGAGTGGTTGGGCGTGTTCTCGGGTTCCGTGTTCATCTATATGATCGGTTTCTTCGTTATGGTTCCGGTCGCTCTTATCGCCTGCCTGGTGTGGCCGCATGTTCAGGCTGCTATCTCTGCCTTCCAGGGATTCATCCTTTCCGCCGGTACGTTTGGCGTGGGTGTCTTTGCTTTCTTCGAGCGCGTGCTGATCCCTACAGGCCTGCACCACTTTATCTATACGCCGTTCTATTACGACAACGCGGCGGTCAACGGCGGCATCTTTGCTGCTTGGGCCAACATCCTGCCCCAACTGGCTGCCGATCCGAGCATTGCTCTTAAGGATGCCGCACCCTGGGCTGCCTATACCTGCCCTGGTTGGACTAAGGTCTTCGGCTCGCTTGGCGTCGCCATAGCGTTTTTTATGCCCGCCAACCCCGAGCGCAAGCAGCGCGTCAAGGCTCTGCTGATCCCGGTCACCCTTACCGCTATGCTTTGCGGTATTACCGAGCCGCTTGACTTCACCTTCCTGTTCATCGCGCCCGGCCTGTTCGTCGTCCACTGCGTGCTCGGAGCGCTTGGCTGCATGGCTCAAAACCTCCTTGGCGTCGTGGGTATCTTCGACGGCGGCATCATCTCGATGCTCTCGTGGGACTGGCTGCCCCTTTGGGCCGCACACGGTCTGCAGTACGCCATCTCCATCCTTGTCGGTCTGTGCTTTACCGCTCTTTGGGTTGTGGTCTTCCGTTTCCTGATCGTCAAGTTCGACTTTAAGACCCCCGGTCGCGAGGATGACGATGTTGAGGTCGAGCTCAAGTCCAAGGCCGACTACAAGCAAAAGCAGGGCGGTGCTGCTGCTGGCAAATCGGCCGCCCAGAGTAAAGATGATGAGCGCTTGGTGCTTGCCGAGAACATCCTCGATCTGCTCGGTGGCACGGATAACATCATCGATGTAACGAACTGCGCTACCCGTCTGCGCGTTAACGTCAAGGACAAGAGCGTCGTTGCACCCGAGGCTTCCTTCAAGGCGATCGGTACGCATGGCTTGGTGGTCCAAGGTCAGTCAATCCAGGTCATCGTCGGCCTTAGCGTCCCGCAGGTTCGCGAGAAGTTCGAGAGTCTTCTGAAGTTCGAGACTCTTCTGTAAACCATCGTCCATCGAAACAATCGGCCTTGCAGAGCCGGTATGCACCGCAAGGCCGATTCTAGAGATAAAAAACTCCACTTCTAGGTAACAATTCCAAACCGTGCAGGCCGCGTACGGGGATGGATTGAGCAAGCGGCCAGAATGAGGAGGACATCATGTCCAAGAAAAACTATGCCGTGACCATTGCCGGCGGTGGCTCTACCTTCACCCCGGGCATCGCTCTGATGCTGCTTGAGGAGCGTGACCGCTTCCCGGTCAACAAGGTGACCTTCTACGACAACAACGCCGAGCGCCAGGAGATCGTGGCTACGGCCTGCGAGATCTATTTCCACGAGAACGCCCCCGAGGTTGAGTTTAGCTACACCACCGACCCCGAGACCGCATTCACCGGGACCGACTTCGTGCTTGCTCACATCCGCGTCGGCCTGTACGCCATGCGTGAGCTCGACGAGAAGATTCCTCTCAAGTACGGCTGCGTTGGCCAAGAGACCTGCGGTGCCGGCGGTATCGCCTACGGCATGCGCTCCATCGGTGGTGTCATCGAGATCCTCGACTACATGGAGAAGTACAGCCCCAACGCCTGGATGCTCAACTACTCCAACCCCGCGGCCATCGTCGCCGAGGCCTGCCGCGTGCTGCGCCCCAACAGCCGCATCATCAACATCTGCGACATGCCGATCGACCTTATGGATAAGATGAGCCGTATGTGCGGCATCAAGGATCGTCGCGAGCTGCAGTATAGCTACTACGGCCTCAACCACTTTGGTTGGTGGAGCAAAATCTACGACAAGGACGGCAACGACCTCATGCCGCAGATTAAGGAGCACATGGCTAAGAACGGCTACCTGGACGGCATCGAGCACGAGGCCGGTAAGGAGCAGCATGTCGAGGAGAGCTGGATTCACACCTTCGGCAAGGCCAAGGATGTCTATGCTGTCGATCCCGAGACGATTCCCAATACCTACCTCAAGTATTACCTGTACCCGGACTATGTCGTCGAGACGTCTGACCCCACCTACACTCGCGCCTATGAGGTTATGGACGGCCGCGAGAAGAAGGTCTTTGGCGCTTGCCGCGACATCATCGCCAAGGGTACTGCCAAGGACGGCGGCTTTGAGCCGGATGTACATGCCAACTACATCGTCGACCTTGCCTGCGCACTGGCCGAGAACACGCTCGAGCGCTTCCTGCTGATCGTCCCCAACGATGGCGCTGTGCCCAACTTCGCCCCGACGGCCATGGTCGAGGTGCCTTGCATCGTCGGTTCCAACGGCTTTGAGAAGATTTGCCAGGGCCCGATTCCGCAGTTCCAGAAGGGCCTGATGGAGCAGCAGGTTTCCGTCGAGAAGCTCGTTGTCCAGGCTTGGGTCGAGGGCAGCTACCAGAAGCTCTGGCAGGCACTCACGCTCTCCAAGACCATTCCTTCGGCGAGCGTTGCCAAGCAGATTCTGGACGAGCTCATCGAGGCCAACAAGGATTTCTGGCCTGAGCTTAAGTAAGGACTGCTGTCTCGAACTCTCACGCATCTCTGCTTCATTTGCGCCGTCGCGGTGTCCGGATTCGCCCGGATGCTGCGGCGGCGCTATACTTATGCAGTTTGAAGTACCTGTACCAAAAGGAGCTGTCGTGTCCCTTTCCATCGGTATCGTGGGCCTGCCCAACGTGGGCAAGTCGACGCTGTTCACCGCGCTTACCAAAAAGACCGGCCTTGCCGCTAACTACCCGTTTGCCACGATCGACCCCAACGTGGGTATCGTTGACGTGCCCGATAGCCGCCTGCAAAAGCTCGCCGACATTGTCAACCCGGGCCGCATTGTGCCGGCGACGGTCGAGTTCGTCGACATCGCAGGCCTGGTGAAGGGCGCCAACGAGGGCGAGGGCCTGGGCAACCAGTTCTTGGCAAACATCCGCGAGACCGATGCCATCTGCGAGGTCGTGCGTTACTTTAAGGACCCCAACGTCATGCGTGAGGTGGGCCGCACGGGCGAGTTCGTCGATCCTGCCGGCGATGCCGACACCATCATGACCGAGCTCATCCTGGCCGATATGGGAACGCTCGAGAAACAGCTGCCCAAGCTCGAGAAGGAGGCCAAGCGCGACAAGGAGCTCATGCCCAAGTTCGAGGTCGCTAAGCGCCTGCTTGCCTGGCTCAACGAGGGCAAGCGCGCCGCATCCATGGAGATGACCGACGAGGAGCGTGCTGCCGCCAAGGGCCTGTTCCTGCTCACTATGAAGCCCATCCTGTATGTGGCCAACGTGGACGAGGATATGCTCAACGACGATCTGGCGCCCATCGATGGTGTTAAGCCGCTGCCCATCTGCGCCAAGATCGAGGCCGAGCTTTCCGAGCTCGATCCCGAGGACGCTGCCGACTACCTGGAGAGCCTGGGCCTGGAACAGCCCGGCCTGGACGTGCTCGCTCAGGCTGCCTACAAGCTGCTCGGCCTGCAGTCGTTCTTTACGGCCGGCGAGATGGAGGTCAAGGCCTGGACGGTTCGTCAGGGCGCGACCGCCCCGCAGGCCGCCGGTGGCATCCACACCGACTTTGAGCGCGGCTTTATTAAGGCCGAGGTCATTGGCTACGACGACTACATCGAGCTCGGCGGCGAGCAGGGCGCCAAGGCCGCCGGCAAGCTGCGTATTGAGGGCAAGGACTATGTCATGGCCGATGGCGACGTCGTGCACTTCCGCTTTAACGTGTAAGGACGACGCATATGTTTAAATATGGCAAAAAAGCTGGCTACATGGGTATTGCGCTGCTCGTGCTTACGGTGATTCCGCTGGTGGTAGCGGCGTTTGTGCTCCCCAACATTGGTCCCGAGGTGGCAACAAAGTTTAATGCCGCCGGCGAGGTGACGCGCTGGGGCAAGAGCTACGAGTTGCTGGCACTGCCGGTGCTCAACCTGCTGCTGGGCGTGGCGACGTACTTTACGGCGGGACGCCAGGCAAAGAACAACGAGGACTCCGCTGTGATGGCACGTCTTGCGTGCGAGCGCTACCTGCGTAACGGCTGCATCACGGGCGTGTTCCTCAACGTAATCAACGTCTACTTTATGTATTCGGCGATTACCGGAACGGGCTTTGGCTTTGGTTTCTAGCTTGTCCTTTTAGGCAACGAGCCTGCACGCATATTCAATGGCTGCTGCGAGGCCGCCGCTCGATCGTGGTTTAAAGACCATGTCGGCGGCGGCCTCGTTTTCGCATCCGGCGCCACGAAGGGCGAGTGCGATGCCGGCTTCTAGAAGGAGCGGCAGGCCGCGTTGGCTGGTTGCGATTACGGCAGCCTGATTGAGCGGGCAGCTGTGCGTTTGGCATTGGATGGCAAGTTCACCTTGCGCCGGGCAAGGGATCAGAACGGCGACGACGCGACTTGATAGCAATGCAAATGCTGTGCGCTCATCGGGCGAAAGGCATTCTGCTTCAACGACGACGAGCTTGGGCGGTGCGCTGTTTGTGCGAAGCGTGGCTCGGTACATGCGGACCGAAGAACCCGACATAGAAAACTCCTGTGTATTCGGCAAAACGTAAACTATAGTTTACGTTTATGTTCGGCTCCATTTCAAACTCGGCTGCATGGACGAACGTGCGAAACAGATTCTTGGCAGGCGGGTCGAAGAGACACGCAGGGACCTTGGTATCTCCAAGGTTGATTTTTGTGTGGCGACAGGAATCAGCCGACCCTACCTCGACCGAATCGAAGATGGGACGGCAAATTTCACGCTCAAGGTTCTATTTAAGATCGCGCCCGCACTCGGCATGACGGTGTCAGAACTTCTCGAGGGTATCGAATAGGGCGTTCCTCGCTGCTAATTGACGCTCTTTGGGCGGGTCCCCCTGGTTTCGATGTGCAAAATCGCGAGTATTCAGCACCAGTTCGGCCGTAGATGGTAGCTCGAGCGGCTGGCTTTGCCTTTTTGACAGTAGTTAATCCACACGCTTAATAAAAATGTGGAATAAATATTTACTAGACGGCCTCTTCGCCCTAAAAGTTCGTCTAACAATCGACCGATTCTATGTCTCCGACGGAGAAATTGCAGAA
>URYU01000099.1 GCA_900552155.1 uncultured Collinsella sp. | reverse complement strand
ACAATCCTGACGTCGTCTGGCCCCTCGAAGGGCCAGGAGAGCTTCACCGAGATAGCCAACTCGGAGACGCTGTTTAACTATCCGGCGATTCGCTATCAGGACAGCATCTACGGCGGCGCCATTTGGGATATGGTCTCGTACAATGGCCATCTCTATGCGACCATCTGCACCGGTACGCCCGAGAATGCCCCCGATGATAATTCCATGCAGTCGTTTGCCATGGTCCGTGGCGACAAGAACGCCGACGGGAGCTATTCGTGGACTCCGATTGTCGGCGACCAGGAGGCGGACGGTGCAAAGTATTGCTTTGGCATCGATCCTGCCCGCACCCGTTCTGGTGCTGCCAACCTCATCGTCTACAACGACTACCTCTATATCGGTGAATATAACGACGAGGAGATCGCCCTCGAGCGCATTCTCTTTAATAAGTCCAATTCTGACGAGAGCGGCAAGAGCGGCATGGGCGGCGTTGACTGCTCGTTTGTGAATGCCAATCTTGAGCAGTCGGTCAACATCTATCGCATGGACAAGGACGAGAACATGGAGCTCGTCGTTGGCGATCGCACCGACATGTTCCCCGAGGGCGGTATTTCCGGCCTGACTTCGGGCTTTGGCCGAAACGAGAACCAGTACATTTGGCGCATGCAGAAGTTCGACGGCAAACTGTATATCGGTACCTTTGATACCGCGAGCCTGCTTGAGCCGATTGGTCAGTTCTCTAATGGCGACATTATCGATATGACGCCCGAGGAGTGGGCCTCTCAGGTTCAGCGCCTTAGGGACCTGCTCAATCACCTGCTCGACAAGAAATCGCCTGACGACCCCATCGTTCCCGTGAACACGCTTGCGGACGATGATTCAAACGAGGCCGCCGAGGTCGATGACGAGAAGGCTGAGGCCGTCGAGGTCGACGACGAGAAGACCGAGGTTGCTAAGGGCTTTGGCGATCTGAGCGATGCGTTGGATGAGGCCGCGGGCGACCTTTACGATCAGGCCGCGACGATGTCCGCGGACGTTGAAGACGACGCTGCTTATGTTCAGAAAATCGATAGCGAGATTGCGTACTTCAAGTCTTTTGCCGATCAGTATCAGGATATGCTCGATAGCTATGAGAGCCTGAAGCAGCAGTACGAGGATGCCTATGGCACCGAGCTGCCGGGCGATATTCAGGATGCATTCGATAAGCTGCTGAGCGAGGAGAACCTCAAGAAGCTGCAGAGTGTCCTTACGTGCATGTACTACCTGCACGATGCCGAGCGTGGCTTTGATATGTATGTGACCGAGGACGGCGTGAACTTTACAACGCTGACGACCAACGGCTTTAACGATCCGTATAACCATGGTCTGCGCACCTTTGCGGTGACCAACCAGGGTCTGTGCCTTGGTACCGCCAACCCGTTCTATGGCTGCCAGGTTTGGATCCAGCGCAAGGAGAATTCGGAGAATCCGATTGATCCCGGTACTCCGGATCCGACGGAACCCATCGATCCTTCGCAGCCGGGTGGCGGCGATCAGCCTGGTGGCAGCCAGACGGGCGGTAACGACCAGTCGAGCAGCACCACGACCACTGTCACGATGACCGCTAAGAAGACTCCGAAGGACGGCTCGCTGCCTCACGCTGGCGACTCGACCCTCACGCTGGTCTTGGGATTGCTGGTTGCAGCTGCCGCAGTGCTTGGCATTGCCCTCGTCTTGCGCAAGCGTTCTCGTCGCTAGGCTCGACCACGCAGCTCGATGCCTTGGATATCGCCAAAATTGATGGCGATATCCCTGAGTTTGAGCAGCTTGAATGCGGGTAACACTTCGTCGAGAATGCCCGTGCGGCTACGATAGCCGTACATATCGTAATAGGTGACGCGCACCAGGTCGCCGCGTTTGAGGCCCTCGAGCTTTTTCGAAAGCTCGAGGGCTTTTTCTTCTGTGAGTTCGCATTTGGGCTCAACAGTGATCTCTTGTTTGCGCACAAGCTCGTAGTATCCCGTGAGGGCGGCAAAGGGCATAAACTGCGCGGCACGGCCGGCGCGGATGGCGCCGTTGGCGGTGAGCTTGGGGTCGGCGGAGCGACGTCTTCCCTCGGGGTCCGCTAGACGTTCAAAAGGCGTCGGTGGCCGCATCGGCTGTTGTTGGGGCTTAGGCACGATGTCCTCCTACCTGATCGTTGCGTTCGCGTGCGGTGGCGCCGGCGGTAAAGCTTAATCCCTTGACGAGTGCGTTCTTGCCGTACTTACTCTTTACGGCCAGGACGGCGCGCGCCAGGTCGCGCTCGCGCTCATCGGCCTTAACATCGCTAAACAGGTCGATAGTGGCAAATTCCTCGGGCATGAGGTTGCCAAATCCCAGGTTGATGCGCTTGACCGGTCGTTTGGGATCGACAGTCTGCGCCCAGAGCTCATCGAAATAGCCCATGATCTTCTTAAACGAATTGGTACGCTCGGGCAGCTTTCGCGAGGCGTTAGAGTGCGCAAAGAGTGCGGCATAGCCACCACGCGGTTTGCCGCCATGCTCTCCCACAAAGATGCCATCGATTGCCTGCGCCTCACGCACCAAGCGCCGCCGTTCGTCATCGCGCTGGACGGGCTTGGGCGCACGGGGCGCGAGCTCGGGGCCGGCGGTTGCGGTGGGTTCGATACTCGACGTGCTCGAGCGTAGGTGTCCGCATCCGTCCACATATTGCGCAGTGCCGCTGGCATCGAGCCGGCGTATGTCGGCGCGCTCGCTTGCAAAGCCTACAAAGAGCGAGATGCTGTCACACACCACGTGCTTATCGACTAAGTCCAGCACAGCGTTGTCGACCATCTCGCGCAAGACGGTGTAGGCCTGCTCGTAGGCATAGCCCTTCGAGAGCACCTGTCCTGTGGTTGTTGAGGTTGCCTGCGGGCGATAGGCTTGGATATCGGCGATGGTTGTCGGCTCGCGCCCGAAGGCGTGGTCGATGAGATATTCGGCATTGACGCCGAGCTCGTCGTAGAGCAGGTTTTCGTCGCGCGCCGCGACGCCCATCAAATCGTAGACGCCGTATTTTTCGAGTCGTGCTGCCACGCCGGGCCCAATGCCCCAGATGTCGGTGATGGGGCGGTGAGGCCAGATCTCCTTGCGAAAGGTCTCGTCGTCGAGTATGCCGATGCGGCTGGGTACGTGCTTGGCGGTAATGTCGAGTGCCACCTTGGCCGGGAATAGGTTGGGGCCGATGCCGACCGTTGCCGTGATGCCAGTGCGCCCCAGGACCTCGTCACGCAGCATACAGGCGAAGCCTTCCGCATCGGTGTGATAGAGGTCCAGATAGGGTGTCACGTCGATAAAGCACTCGTCAATTGAGTAGACGTGAATGTCTTGCGGACTCACGTATTCCAGATAGATGCCGTAGATTTGCGCCGACACCTCCATGTAGTGCTGCATGCGCGGTACGGCCTTGATGTAGTTGATGCCGTCGGGAATCTCGAACAGACGGCATCGGTTGTGTATTCCGAGGTCCTTCATGGCCTGTGTGATGGCGAGGCAGATGGTCGTGCGCCCGCGCGATTCGTCGGCAACGACCAGGCACGTAGTGAGTGGGTCGAGTCCGCGGTCGACGCACTCGACGCTGGCGTAAAACGTCTTAAGGTCGATGCAGATATAGGTGTGACGCTCGTGCCCCACGCGTCCTCCCATCAAACACATGTTCTTATCGAATACATGTTCGATAATACCCGCTCATCCGGACATCGTCAAAACCTGCCAAAAAGGGACTGGTTTGTTTTGGTAGGTATGGTCGTGCGGCTGCATCGGGTTTTTAACGCAGCTCTAAAGAGTGCGAAACAGCTCGGAAAACCTTGCTTCGTAGCATGAGCCTAACGATTGATACCGCCTATACGCACGGAAGGGTTGTGGGAAAGATGGTCAATTATGGGTTTGGTATGCCGACGCGCCTTGTTGCGGATGGAGATGTGGCTCGCTGGTGCGGACGATTGGTCGCTCACTACGGTGGCACCAAGGCGTTGGTCGTGCTGGGCGGTGACAAGCATACGCGCGATGAGCTTGTCGCGGCGGCACTCGGCTCGGTTGATCGAGCTCTGCTCGAACGCGTACTTTTTCGTTGCGGCTCGGTTGAGGGCGACGGGGGAGACGAGCTGATCGACGAAGCCGTGGCCCTGGCGACCGACGAAGGCGTGGACTTTGTCTTGGCGATCGGCGATGCCGATACTGCCGGCTTTGCGCGCGAACTCGCGCGTCGCATGGCGGCGCTCGATGCCGGCGAAGACGGTTTTGTCCCTTATGGATGTATTGTCTCGGAGGGCAAGGTGCCTGCCGTCGTGGGAGTCGGCGAGGTTCCCGTTTTTGCCATCATCGCGCCCGAACTGTTTGAGGGCATTGGGTCTCCTCTGCGTGAGTTGCTCGGCAGCGTGTGCGCCGCGGCCTAATATTTGGCATAAAGGGATAGGTTATTTTTGATTGGTAAAGCGTTTGACCTGCCAAAATAAACCTGTCCCTTTTTGATCGGTTGCCGTTTGGGGGCCGATTGGCAACGCTCGCTGATTATAGTCTTGACCTGCGCTAGAATAGTGGCATCTGAATGTCCGGGCGCATGGAGGCGTGCGCCCGTATGCTGAGGAGGACTCTATGGCAACTGTTGCCGCACCTATCGATGCTACGTCGACCGCCGCTTGGAAGGCACTCGAGGCCCATCAGGAGAAGCTCGAGGCCGAAGGTATCGACCTCAAGGCCTGGTTCGCCGCCGATGCCGAGCGCGTGAACAAGCTGAGCTTTGACGCCGGTGACCTGCACTTCGACCTGTCCAAGAACCTGGTGACCGATGAGACCGTCAAGCTGCTGTGCGATCTTGCCCGCGAGGTGAAGCTCGAGGAGCGCCGCGATGCCATGTTCTCCGGCGAGCACATCAACACCACCGAGGACCGCGCTGTTCTGCACACCGCGCTTCGCCGTCCGGCAAGCGAGAAGGGCCAGCTCATCGTCGACGGCCAGGACGTCGTCGCCGACGTGCACGAGGTCCTCGACCGCATGTATGCCTTTGCCGAGCGCGTGCGCTCCGGTGAGTGGAAGGGCGTTACCGGCAAGAGGATCGAGCACCTGGTGTCCATCGGCATCGGCGGCTCCGACCTGGGCCCGGTCATGGCCTACGAGGCTCTGCGTCCCTATGCCGACGCCGGTATCGACTGCCGCTATATCTCCAACATCGACCCCAACGATCAGGCAGAGAAGCTCAAGGGCCTCGATCCCGAGACCACGCTCGTAATCATCGTCTCCAAGACTTTCACCACGCTCGAGACCCTCACCAACGCCCGCGAGGTCAAGACCTGGATGCTCGAACAGCTCAAGGCTCAGGGTGCCATCGACGGCTCCGATGAGCAGAACGCCGAGGCCGTGGCCAAGCACTTCGTCGCTGTCTCCACCGCACTCGACAAGGTTGAGGCCTTCGGCATCGACCCCGCCAACGCCTTCGGCTTCTGGAACTGGGTCGGCGGCCGCTACTCCGTCGACTCCGCCGTGGGCCTGTCGCTGATCGTCGTGCTCGGCCCCGAGCGCTTCCAGCAGTTCCTCGAGGGCTTCCATGCCATCGACGAGTACTTCTGTAACACGCCGCTCGAGAGCAACGCCGTCGCGCTGATGGGCCTGCTCAACGTCTGGTACGTTAACTTCTTCGGCTCCAAGAGCCACGCCGTGCTGCCGTACTGCCAGTACCTGCACCGTTTCCCGGCCTACCTGCAGCAGCTCACCATGGAGTCCAACGGCAAGCATGTCCGCTGGGACGGCAGCGCTGTGACCTCCGACACCGGTGAGATCTTCTGGGGCGAGCCCGGCACCAATGGCCAGCATGCCTTCTATCAGCTGCTGCACCAGGGCACCGTGGTGGTTCCGGCCGACTTCATCGCCTTCGCCAATACTGCCAACCCTGCGACTGATAGCGGTCAGGACGTGCATGAGCTGTTCCTAGGCAACTTCCTGGCTCAGACCAAGGCGCTCGCTTTTGGCAAAACGGCCGACGAGGTTCGTGCCGAGGGCACGCCCGAGCAGATCGTCCCGGCCCGCTGCTTTGAGGGCAACCGTCCGACGACCTCGATCTTCGGCGACACGCTGACCCCGTTCGCGCTCGGCGAGCTCATCGCCCTGTACGAGCACATCACGTTTGTCGAGGGCACGGTCTGGGGCATCGACTCCTACGACCAATGGGGCGTCGAGCTGGGCAAGCAGCTTGCTCTCGACCTGTTCGCGGTACCTGCGGGTCTTGTTCGGTTCGGCGGGGTCGGTCGTGCCGTCATATTCGCGCAGTCGCTTGAGATATCTCGCGCTGACTTAGCGGCTCGTGCCCGCCGAGGTGTCCATGAGATGCGCCCAGCCGTTCGCAAGGCGGTCTACGCCGACCCTGTCGCCCTTCGACAGCTGGCCGACGGACGGATAGGTGGTAGCAGGGCCGGAACGCACGGTGAGAGAGGATGAAACATTCACCTCATACAGACCGGTCGTAAAAACAGGTTCCGGCGTCGGGGCGGGCGTCGGCGTGTCCGGCGTCGTGCTGCCGTTGTTATTGCTGTTATTATTGTT
>URYU01000098.1 GCA_900552155.1 uncultured Collinsella sp. | reverse complement strand
ACGAGATTGCTTCAGGTGACTGGAGTTCAGACGTGTGCTCTTCCGATCTGACGGTGAGTTCTGATGAAATCGCATCGTGGCGTGAGGCCGGTGCCGATGTGACTCGTTTTGCCGCCTGCCACAATTTTTACCCCAAGCCTTATACCGGTTTAGCTCTTGAAGATGTTGCTCGGACGAATCTTCGTCTTGCGGCGCTTGGATTCGAAATCATGGCTTTTGTGCCGGGTGATGCTAACGTTCGCGGGCCGGTATTCGAGGGACTGCCGACGGTCGAGGCGCAGCGCGGTCGCGCGTCAAAGGTTGCTCTCAATATGCTTGAGCTTGCACATGGCGCCGATTGCGACATTGTGTTGGTCGGCGACCCCGATCTTTCCGATGCGGGCTGGGCGCAGTTTGCTCAAGTTTCCGCCGGATACGTGGACCTGCAATGCGAGCTTGAGCCCGGTTATGCCTATGTGCGCGGGCAGATTCATCACGACCGGCCCGACTCGAGTGTCCTCATCTTTAGGTCTCAGGAGTCACGTACAACGCTTAAGCCGGATTCCGTGCCGACGGATGCCGGAGCCGGCCTGCCGCGAAAGGCGGGGTCGATCGCTGTGAGCTATAGCGGATATGGGCGCTACGAAGGCGAGCTTGAGATTGCGCGGGGCGATCTTCCCGGTGACGAGCGCATGAACGTTGCGGGCCATATCACGCCCGAGGCAATGGAACTGCTGCCGTTTATCAAGCGCGGATTCGGGGTACGGTTCGTTTAACGTGTGACCCGCGGGCTACAATTGGCCCATCATACGAAGGCGCCTCGTGTGGCGTGTGCCTGCGTTGGCCGATCTATATTCGGAGGATTCCCATGACTGTACTGTTTGTTGGATATCCCAAGTGCTCGACCTGTAAGAAGGCCAAGGCATGGCTGGACGAACATGGGGTAGAGCATATCGACCGCGATATCGTTTTGGACAATCCCACGGCCGATGAACTTGCGACCTGGATTGCTCGTTCGGGGCTGCCGGTGCGGCGTTTCTTTAATTCGTCGGGCATGAAATATCGAGAGCTGGGCCTGAAGGCGCGTCTGGATGCGGGCATGACGGATCGGGAGTGCTACGAGCTGCTGGCGACCGACGGCATGTTGGTTAAGCGTCCGCTGCTGGTGGGCGATGACTGTGCGATTCCCGGCTTTAGGGAATCGGCTTGGGCCGAGGCGTTGCTGTAGCGGCTGCGGAAAGTGCGACCCGGAATTCGCTTCCAGAATGGGATGCACTTTCCCAAAGTGGCCGGTTTGAGCTTGAGATCTGGGACGCACTTTCCGCCGGCGGGCCTGCCTCAGTCAGTCCGCCAGCTGCGCCCATTCGTGCGGATCGTAGACTTTTACGTGCTTGTTGGGCTTGCCACTCCAGTACTCCTCGTCCATAAAGGGCAGATATGCCTGAACGCCGGGGCAGATAAAGGGAATCCGCTGCTGTTGCAGTCGCTCGCGCTGGCGCTGCTCCAGATGCGCCTCGGATATGACGGTCGGCATGCCGGACAGCTCGACGAGGCTTGCCTGGATTCGCTTAAGGTCGGGTAGTCCCGCGTGCCATGACATCCGCATGATCAAAAAGGATGCACGGCGGTATTTTGCCTGCACCACAGTAATGGCGGGGCGCAGTGTGGGATGGATTTTGTCCCGTTCGGGCCAAAGGTCGGCAGTGATCTCGAGGCCCAGGGTCTCCCATAGGTAATCAAGCTCTTCGTCCATGGCGCCTCATATCTACGCGATCATTGATACTTCGATTGTGTTGCCTGGCGCTATCGTTTTCACGGTAGAATCTGCCAACGGTTGACGGCTACCGCTCGCGGCGTTTTGCCCTTCGCGTACAGCGGTTGGCTTCACAGGTCCTTCACGGGTTGGACTAAATTAGGCCAATTTGACTGAATTTCAAAAAAGTCAAAATTGGGGCTTGCGTCACGGCGAGACTTCCCGTATATTTCTTTCTTGCGCAAAGGCACAGCCGAGCGCAGCGATGCAGTCATTGGGATGTCGTCTAATGGCAGGACAGCGGATTCTGGTTCCGTCAATGGGGGTTCGACTCCCTCCATCCCAGCCATTGCATTTGCTACATATGGCCCGTTCGTCTAGCGGTTTAGGACGCCGCCCTCTCAAGGCGGAGATCACCAGTTCGAATCTGGTACGGGCTACCAAAATTGAACGCCCGGGCCTCGTAAGAGACCCGGGTTTTGTGTATTGACCGTATATACGGCGCCTGCCGTGTTTCGCTCAGATCGAGGAGTAGCCATGGATCTGCCCATCAGCTTGCAAGACATCACGTATGCCGAGAACTATCTGGCGCAGGGCGACCTGGCTACGGCGACGCCGCTGCTGGAGCGTCTGGTGGAGCTCGCCGAGGAGTATATCGACGCTGAGTGCAAGACGGAGGAGAAGCGCCAATACTTTAGCTTCGATAGCAAGTTTGAGCGCTTGGCCTATCGCCGCGTGGAGAAGGATCCGCGCGAGCTCGTGCAGGTCGAGGTGCCGTTTGACCGCCTGTACTCTGACATGGCGTTTGCCTACATTCGCCAGCAGGATTATGTGAGCGCTCGTAATGCCCTGATGCAGGCTGTGCGTTGGGACCCCATGAACTGCAACTATCGCTTGGATTTGGCCGAGCTGTTCCGCGCACTCGAGGACAAGCAGGAATGGGCATCGCTCTCGTTCTCGGTGCTGGAGCGTGCAAGCGATGGCAAGTGCGCCGCCCGCGCTTACGCCAATCTAGGTCAGTACTTCTTGGAGCCCGAGACCGAGAACGTTTCGGCTGCCGTGGGCTGCGCGCGTCTGGCGCTGCGCCTGGCGCCCAACGATGCGCATACGACGCGCCTGCTCAACAAGATCCATACCACCTATCCGGATGCCGCTGATGAGAGCGACGACCACGTGATGGGTGAACTGGCCCTGCAAGGCGTGCCGACCTCGCCTTCGGCCGAGATTGCCATCTGCCTGATTATGTGCGCGACCGATGCTGCAAGCGACGGCGACAAGCAGGAGGCGACGCGCCTGACGGTGCGTGCTCGCGACTTGGTGGGCGAGGAGGCCTGCGCGGCGATTATCAAACTGGTGCGCGAGAGCGATGCCGAGCTCAATGCCGAGCGCAAGGCAAAGCGTGAGGCTGCGGGCTCAAACGCCGATGGAGCCAAGGAGGCCGGCGATGCCCAGTAAGCGCGAGCGCAAACTCATTTCCAAGAATCGCTCGGCACATCATGAGTACTTTATCGATGAGACGTTTGAGTGCGGTATTGAGCTGAGCGGCACCGAGGTCAAGTCGATTCGCGAGCGCGCCTGTCAGATCACTGACACTTTTGCGCTGATTCGTGGCGGCGAGTGCTGGCTCGTCGGACTGCATATCCACCCTTATAGCCATGGTGGCGTGTGGAATCGCGATCCCGATCGTCGGCGTCGTCTGCTGCTGCACCGCAAGGAGATCGACTTTCTTGACGGCAAACTTCGCAACCGTGGTTATGCGCTGGTTCCGTTGGAACTCTACTTTAATACCGACGGCCGCGTAAAGCTGCTGCTGGGTCTGGGTCGCGGCAAGAAGCTCTACGACAAGCGCGAGGACATGGCCAAGCGTGATGTCCAACGCGAGATCGACCGCGCCCTCAAGGAACGCAACCGGTAGGCGCTCTATATAAGTTGCGGTGAGATACGGACTGTTTTGCCTGTTTGAGGGGCTATTCAGTCCCTATTTCACCGCAACTGCGGGCGTCTTATCTTTCTTACTGTTCTGACACATATGTCTCAAAGGCGGCTGCCGTTATGGGTGCCGCCTTTTTTGTGGGTACATACATTCATGAGGTTCCAACCCGAGCTAGGGGAGTGATCGTTATGGACAAAACTGCGTTCTTTACCATGCCGAGTGGCCTGTACGTGGTGAGCGCCGCGGCAGACGGGCTGCGCGCCGGCTGCGTCATCAACACTGCGGTGCAGGTGACGTCCCTGCCGCCGCGTATTTCGGTTGCCGTGAACAAGGACAATGTCACCTCGGGCGTCATCGCATCGGCCAAAGCGTTCGCGCTGACCGTGATCGATCAGACCGCCGACATGCTCTACATCGGTAACTTTGGGTTCCGCACCAGCAGCGAATATGACAAGTTAGCCTAATACGAGACCCGCGATACGGCTCTGGGAGTGCCCTAAGATACCTCGCACGCCACGTCCAAGTTAAGCTGCCGTTTGATCGACACTGTGGATGTGGGCACGCATCTGCTGTTTATTGGCGAGGTCGAGGATGCCGAGCGCCTGAGCGACGAGACGCCGCTGACGTACGACTACTATCACAAGGTGCTAAAGGGCAAGACGCCGCCCAAAGCCTCGTCGTATCAAGGCTAGAAATGTTCTAAAAATACTTGCATTATATTATTGAGAATCTATACTAATAAGTGAAGTACATCACCAGTCGCGTTCGAGAGGAGAACATCATGGCTGAGGAGAAGAAGACGTATAAGTTTGTGTGCACCGTTTGCGGTTACGAGGTTGAGGTCGACACGCCCGAGCTGCCCGAGGACTACGTGTGCCCGGTGTGCGGCGTCGGTCCCGATCAGTTTGAGCTCGTCGAGGAGTAACTCGCAGGCACACGGCGAAAGCCGAACATAGCTCTGTCCAAGGGTCCCGGTCGAATTCTCGGCCGGGACCCTTTTGATTTATCTGACGGTTTAAAACGGTCTCACGTGTTACAGATTAAGACGTTATATCTGGACAGTCACGCCATCCCAATTACATCCCCGTTAGCAGCACGATGTCGAGAATCGTCACGATGACGCCGATCCCTACGAGCAGCGCGTTGAGCGGGCGCGAGTTGGCGTATTTGCCCATAACGCGGGCTGAGCTGGTGAGCCGTATGAGCACAAAGACCGTAATCGGCAGCTGAAGCGACAGCAGTGCCTGACTCCAGATGAGACCTTCAAAAGGATTTGGGACGACCAGACACGCCGCCACTGCGCCGGCGAAACCGGCCGCCCCCCCGATCGAGGAATGTCGGTCGTGGATGTCGTATTCCTCGTCGAACATGCCCGTGGTGATGGTGTCTGCCGCCATGCCCGCTGTCACGCTGCTCGATAGTCCCGCGAACAGCAGCGCTACCGCAAAGATGGTCGAGCTCGCCGGGCCCAAGATGGGGGAGAGCGTGGCCGCTGCGACGGCGAGGTCGTCTACGACAATGCTGTGCGCAAAGAAGGTCGTTGCGGCCAGGATGACCATGGCCGAGTTGATTGCCCAGCCCACGCCCATCGAAAAGAGCGTGTCGAAGAGCTCGTAGCGCAGACGTTCCTCGATAACCTGCTCGCCTTGGCCTTCAAAGTGCATGGATTGGATGACCTCGGAGTGCAGGAAGAGGTTGTGAGGCATAACGACCGCGCCTAGGACACTTACGATAATCGCGGCCGAGCCGGTGGGCATACTGGGTGTGATCCAGCTTGCGGCGGCCTGCGGCCAGTCGACCTTGACTAGTGCAAGCTCGGCTAAAAACGAGAGTCCCACCACGCCCACGAAGGCGATGATCCATCGCTCGGCGCGTTTGTAGGAGCTTGTCATGAGCATGGCAATCGATACTGCCGCGACGATGATGCAGCCGGCGCGCACGGGCAGCCCAAAGAGCATTTGAAGGGCAATCGCGCCACCCAGGACTTCGGCCATGGCGGTGGCGATGGTCGCGAGATAGGCACTGGCGAGCACCGTGCGCCCAACGAAGCGGGGGAGATAACGTGTCGTGGCCTCGGCAAGACACATGCCCGTGGCGATGCCCAGGTGCGCCGCGTTGTGCTGCAGCACGATGAGCATGATCGTGGACAGCGTGACGATCCACAGCAGCGCGTAGCCAAACTGCGAGCCGGCGGCCATATTGGAGGCCCAATTGCCCGGGTCGATAAAGCCAACGGTCACGAGCAGCCCAGGGCCGATATGCCGTGCAATGTCTAGGCCTCCGTGACCGCCGGTGCGCCGGGAACCAAAGTGTTGTTTGAGATGGTTGAGCATGGTGAGCTCCTGCGTGCCGTTTGTTTGACGCCGCAAAGGATACCCGTTTTATGCTAAAAAGTTAACCAAGACTAACAAAATTGTTGTATTTGAATAGGATGGTGAAAGGGGATTACCGAAATGTCTTGATCTGTAACAACTAAGGATGGAAATTGGGTCTAGGTGTTACAGATCAAGACAGGAAGAAATGGTCCTATGGAATATCTCGATCTGTAACAGTTAGCTGCAAAAACCGGCCCTTCGTGTTACAGATTGAGATAAACCAAAACTGTCCTGCAGAAAATCTCAATCTGTAACATCTAAGCGCCAAAATCGGCTCCTCCTGTTACAGATTGAGATGTTTGAAGCGGTGAGCTTACGGGCCGAACTTGGGGCCCTTGCTGTCGCCCTTGAGGTCGGTGGTGTCCACTCATGGGGCGTGCGTTACGCAATTGTTTCGAAACGGGCGGGAAACACAACGGGCCGGCGATGCTCCTAGTATGCCTATTCAACTGACTGTCTAATATCTAGGGGAGGATCGCGATGCAGGCAGATTCCGCTCAGCAGCAGGGCCTTTATCGCCCCGACT
>URYU01000097.1 GCA_900552155.1 uncultured Collinsella sp. | reverse complement strand
TCGCACATGGCCAGCGTGTTTTCCATACGACCGTCGTTGGGCGTCATGACCGAGCAGTTGATATCCAGATAGCGGTCGGCGATGGCGCGCAGAATGTCGGGAGCCTCCGGGTCGATCATCATGGCCGCCGTGCGCTCGCCCGAGCAGTCGTCCATGCACACGACCACACCGCCGTTGGACTCGATAGTACGGCCGATCTTGTTGATCACGCCGCCCACCGGGCAGCCGGTGATCAGAATGCGCTTGGCGTCTGCCGCGACCGGGCGCTCACCCGCGTCGTAGGTCTCGCGCAGCTTGGCAACCTTTTGCTCCAGCTGCTGCGTATAGGCCTCGATATCAAAGCTGAACGTACCGGCAAACATGGTGCTCATCAGATCGACGCCGCTCATGGCCGCCGGCTGGTTGGCCTGCAGCGCAAACATCTCGAGCTGGGCCGCACGCAAGCGGTTGCGACGACGGACGGCAGCGCGCAGATCATCGTCGGTAATCGCGATGCCGTAGAAGTTCTCGAGCTCCTCCTTGAGCAGGCGGCACTCCTCGTACCAGCCTTCACGCTCGTAGGCGCGATCGCGACCCTGCGGCAGGTGCAGAATGTGCGTACGCTTGAGCTCGTTGAGTAGCTCGTACATCTTCTTCTTGCCGTCGCAGGTGGTCTCACCGATGATCATGTCGCTAAAGTACGTAAACGGGCACTTTTGCGAGTAGGCAAAGCCGTACGTCGACTTGATGAGCGGACAGAGATTTGCCGGCAGCACCTTCTCGGCCTCGGGAATCACCTCGTCGGACGTGCCGCACAGCGCCACGCTCGCAGCCCCCGCGGCATCGATAATCTCGAGCGGCGTGTAGCTGCACAGAAAACCGACCAGGCGATTACCCGCCTGCTTATAATCCTTGACGCGAATAAACGCCGCCTTGCGCTGCTCGTTGAACTCCTCAAACGTGGACGGCAACGGCTGCTCAATATTTTCCGACATATAACTCCTAAACCTTTCAACCAACCAAGGAAACGGCTTTCCCAGGTGCCCGAGGTTGCCGTAAAAGAGGAGCGCCGCGTACTTTGGTACACAAGCGACGGTTTGAACGGCAAGATCGGGTGCCCGGGAAAGCCGCCGGGGCGGATAGTCCTAAATGGTCTCCAAGAAAGCTTCGATCCTGGTTTGTAACTGACCTGCATCCTCGCCAGCGTAGTCGGTCGTGATGTGCATAAACGGAATGCCGACCTCCTCGGCGGCCTTCTCCACGGCAAACGACTCCATCTCGTAGAGCGTGCAGAACTGCAGGGCCACGTCGACGATGCCGTCTACATGCAGGTCCTTGGCCATCTGAACGATGTCCTTCATACGCTGGTCGTTGGGCGTAAAGACGGCGCAGTTGATCTTAAAGTAGCGCTCGGCGATGGCGTCGAGCATCTCGTCGACCGTCTCGCCGGACTCGTCGACCAGGTCCTTGTAGTAGCGCGAGCCCGTGCAGGACTCCTCGCCGACCACAACGCCGCCGGCCTTCTCGATGAGGTTGAACAGTTTCCAGTTGGGCACGGCCATGGGCGTACCGGTGTACAGGATGCGCTTGGTCCCCTTGGGCGTCACGCCCTCGCCGGCCTCGACACGCTGCTCGCACTCAGCCGCCATATCGTTGATGGCTCCGGTCAGACGCGGCGTGTCGTCCATAAAGGCGGCCTGAACGGTCAGCAGGCTGTCGAGACCGCTGATGGGCGCCGGGTCGGCAGCGCGCGTGGCTGCGAGGCGCTGCAGGGCGCGACGCTTCTCATTGACGGCGTGGATGGCGGCCTTCAGACGCTCGGGCGTAATCTTGACGCCACACTCTTCCTCGATCTTGTCGGCGAGCTTCTTGACCTCGGCCTTCCAGGTCACGAGCGTCGACTCGTCGTGTACGTTGGGAATATCCATGACGTACATGTTCTTTTGCGTGGCAAAAAACTCGTAGGCTTTCTTCTTGCCGTCGCAGGTGTTCTCGCCTACCACCAAGTCACTCGACTCAATGTAGGGGCAGACCTCGCCCAGCTTAAAGCCGGCAAAGCTCTTGATAAGCGGACAGGTGTTGCGCGGCAGGTGCTCCTCGACCTTATCGGTTGCCCAATCGGCACCAGAGCATAGACCCACGGGGATACCGTCGCAGGCAAGTACGATCTCCTCGGGCACGTAGACGCAGAACGAGCCGACGATCTTGGTGGCCTCGCCGGCCTCCTTCTTGTCGAGCATCTCCTTAATACGGCCGCTGTGGATGTTGGTGGCGACAAAATCCAGGTAGGACGTAGACTTGGGGCGATTGTTCTGCGTCAGGAACATATCGCCGTACATCTGGCCCACGGCGCCCAGCAGCAGGTCGTGGTCGGCAAGATTCATGCCGAGGCTCTCCCACATCGGATGGAAATCAAATTCTTCAGCCATGACGGTTCCCCTCTCGAACCAAAAACGGATAACGGCGGTATCGATGCACGACGGACGGCGATTGTCCGGCCGTGCTCAAACCCGGAATTTTAGGGAACCTGCCTTGCGGACGGTTATTTAGTTGTGCGTCGTCTCTCCCGGAGCCGTGAACATACCTGCTCATATGCGGCTCCGAGCCATATATAGGGCACGCGCGGCAACGCGGCGAATGTATGTCGTCTGCGGCATGTGCGCACCCTCCTCTACAAGTTGAGGTCAACTATATCAACGGTCGTCGACCATGCGAACACCGTTGACATTCGTACGACAACCTCGTGTGCCGTCGTTTAATAAATAATTATCTGTGTTGATAAGAGTTTGTCATTCCCCATTCGGCGAACGGCAAGACAAAGCCGCCGAGACTTATATCCCCGACGGCATTACCCGGCGCTACCGACAAACCAGATGGATCCTGCTGGCATCAAAATGCATACGCAGGGTCTCGCCTTCTTGCGGTAACCCATCCGCTGGTACGCTCAATTTGTTGACCTTCCACTGCAGACGCGTTGGCGCATCGGCCCGCGGCGCATCCAACAGCACCAGGCGCTCAAAACGCGATGCGCTCACGCGCGCCTCGTGCAGGTCTTAGCTGTTGCGACCCCGCGCGGCACGGTTGTCCACATGGAAGTAGCTCGCGCGAATGCCCAGGTACGCCACATTATCGGGAACCTCGCGACCCACGTTAAAGGTCATGCCCCAATCGAGCGCCTCAACTTCTTCGTCGCCGATCTTGCGCGCCCGGCTTGTGTTCTTGCAGCCCGTCAGGCGCAGCGCCGCCAGCGTCTGCGGACGGCGGACCACGTCCTCGACGGAGCCGATCTCCTCGACATGTCCGTTATGCATCACGCAAATGCGCTCGCACAGGCGGCATGCCTCGTCAATATCGTGGCTCACGTAGAGCACGGTGCGGTTGCATACATCGAACAGGTCGAGCATGTTCTGTTCGAGGGCGCTCTTAAGATAGGAATCGAGTGCGCTCATGGGCTCGTCGAACATAAAAATGCCCGGATGCGCCGCCACCATGCGCGCAAGCGCCACACGTTGCTGCTGACCGCCCGAGAGTCGCGCGGGATAGCGGTCGGCAAAATCGGCCAGTCCAAAGATACCCAGGTAGCGCTCGGCAAGCTGCTTGCGCGCCGCGGCGTCGCCCGCATCCTTTACGCCGGCACATACGTTATCGGCCACTGTCATATTAGGGAACAGCTGATAGTTTTGGAACAGCAGGGCGCATTTTCGCTCCTGGGGCGACAGGTTGATGCCCGCCCCCGAGTCAAAAAAGGTCACGCCGTTGACGACGATCTTGCCCTCGTCGGGCGTCTCCACACCGGCAATGCAGCGCAGCGTGCAGCTCTTGCCACAACCCGAGGCGCCCAGCAGCGCCACGCGCTCCTCGCCGGCCTCAAGCTGCATGTCGAGCATAAAGCCGGGATAGCGCTTTTTGATATCCAGAACGAGTGACATGACCTATCGACCTCCCTGCGGCGCCGCATCATCGCGCATGAGCTCGGCCAGCGCCTCGCGATCGATACGCAGGGCATCGCCGCCGACTGGGTCGAGCGAATCGCCCTGTCCGGCGAGATCTTTGGCCTGTTTGCGCTCCGCACGGGAAAGGCCCCGCTCGCGATACTTTTGCGAATGAGCGGTGTACATGTTGATGAACAGGATGACCAAAAAGCTAAAGACAATCACGACGACGACCCAAAAGAGGGCCACCGACGTGTTGCCGCCCATCCACTCAAAGTAGATGGCGATGGGAATGGTCTGCGTAATACCGGCGTAGTTGCCCGCAAAGAACAGCGTGCAGCCAAACTCGCCCATCGCGCGGGCAAAGGCGAGCACCGTGCCGGCGGCAATAGAGGGCCACCCAAGCGGCATCATAAGCTTGGTAAAGATGAGACGCTCGGACCATCCCAAGGTTCGCGCGGCGTCGAGCATCTGCGTGTCGAGGCTCTCGAAGGCTCCGAGTGCCGTACGATAGACGAGCGGGAACGACACCACCACGGCAGAGATCACCGCCGCCGGCCACGTAAAGACAATCGAGACGCCGTGCGCGATAAGCCACCGACCGACCCCGGTCGATCGACCAAATAGCATAAGCAGCAAAAAGCCGCACACCGTAGGCGGCAGCACCATAGGAATCGTAAAGACCGAATCGAGCAGGCCCTTGATGCGACTCGAGGTACCCATGGTCTTCCACGCGGCGAACAGGCCCAGCGCAAACGCGATCACCAGGGCAAGACCGCTCGTATAAATGGACACCCAAACCGGGCGATAGTCGATGTCGCACAAAAAGGAGGTCAGAGAGGTCCAGGGCCCCTGCTCATCCCGCAATACGACAGACGATGCTTCTACCATGTGAGCGCTATCAAGCCAACGCGCGCCGCCCTTGGCATCACCCGAGGCTGATGCAATCACCACATAGCGGTCCCCATCCGCACCGCGCTCGTCAAAGCCATAGGTATACCCGCCGGAATCAAACGTTGTTTCCGCCGTGACATACCAAGGAAGATCCACGTCCCCCAGCTGCGCACCTCCCATGCAGTTTGCGCTGTCGAGCTTACAGACGAGGGCCTTGAGCCCCGATACGCACTCGTTGTCCTGCGGATCCAATCCATACTTCTCGACCGCCTTGGGCGATATCCACACCACAACGCGATCGGCAGCAGGCGCCACCACAAGGTCCACGTCCTCGTCAACGGGAAACCGGTAGCCCTCAGGCTGGCCCTCCATGGCACGAGCGGTCCCCTTGGCCAGCCGCTCAAAACCCTCGATCCCATAGGAAAGCCCATGAGCGGTCGCAGCAACCTGGGCCCCGTCCTCAGCGTCCCCAGCAAACGCAAATCCCGGCACCCAGCAAAGCGCGAAGGTCAAAGCACAGGCGACAAGCATGCGGAATCTATTAAGCACGAAAAGCTCCAAGCGAATACAAGAACGGAGTGAAACACAAAACGATGGAATTATCGCGCCAAGCCGCACTACGCGGAAAGCTCAAAGCCGTACTTGGCCCAAATCTTCTGAGCCTTCTTGTTGGTCAGACAGAAGTCGATGAACGCCTTGGCTTCGTCGGCGTGCTCGGAGCTCTCGGCAACGGCACCCGGATACACGATGGGCTTGTGCGAGTCCTCGGGACACACGAAGGCCTCCTCGATGCCGTCGTAGCGGAAGATATCGGAGCTGTAGACAAATCCAGCCACGCAGTCGCCCGTGGACACATAGGCGGCGGCGGTACCAACTTTGTCGGCCAGGGCCACCTTGTCGGCGATCTCGGGCGCATACTCGCCGTCGTCGCCCTCGATGCCGGTGTAGAGGCCCACGGAAGCCAGCGCCTGGTTGGCGTACTTGCCGGCGGGGACGGTCTTGGCGTCGCCGATGGCGATCTTGCCGTCCAGGTTCGCGACGTCGGCGATGGCCTCGATCTTGGTGTCGGAGCCCTCGGCGCGAATAATCACGAGGTCGTTGACGAACATGTCCTCACGCGTGTCGGCGTCGACGAGCTCGGCGGTCTCAGCGTCATCCATGGTACCCTTGGAAGCGGTGATGAGCACGTCGACCGTGGCGCCGGCCTTCATCTGCTCAACGAGGTCGCCGGAGGCCTTAAACTGCGTATCGGCAAAGGTGGTGCCGGTCTGGTCGGTGTAGAGCTCCTGGACCTCGGGAAGGGCCTTCTCGAGGGAGTTGGCGGCAAAGACCTGCAGCTCGACGGTTTCCTTCTTGGAAGAGGCCTTGGCGGAGCCGGCATCGGATCCGGCCGGCTCGGACGTCTTGCTGCCCGAGCAACCGGCAAGACCAAGGCCGGCAGCGGCGACAGCAGAAAGTGAGACGAATCCGCGGCGAGAAACCAAATCGAACATATTCAACCCTTTCGGACCTTGTGCCCGGGTACCCCACCGCGGGCTTTAATCTGCAACCAGATTATACTTCTGCGCGAATAATGTTAGTGAGAAATTATTCTCGCCAGAGAATATAGTTTCGAGTTAGCGTGCACCTCGGCGTCGCTTCGGCGGAAAACAAAGGCGGAGCAGCCGTTTAGGTCGCCCCGCCGCAGGTAAACCGCATAATTGGTATGTCCGCCGCCCGCTGTCATCTGAGCTGCGTGCTCCAGCTGATCTGCTATGGCCTCCCAGCTTTCGCGGGCGGCCTTCGTAGAACCGGGAAAGTTTACGACAAGTGTATGACCTCGTTGCATGCAAATAGCGCGCGAGAGCATGGCGCGGCGCGTCTTGGTCATGGAGTACGCACGGATCGCCTCGGCAATACCCGGCACATCGCGGTCGCAGACGGCACGCGTCGCCTCGGGCGTCACATCGCGCATCGAAAGCCCCGTGCCGCCGCAGGTGAGCACGACATTGGCGTGACACTCATCGGCGGCCTCCACGATGGCATCACCAATCTCGCTGCCGTCGTCGCGCGCGACCACATGTGCGGCG
>URYU01000096.1 GCA_900552155.1 uncultured Collinsella sp. | reverse complement strand
GAACGGAACGAGGATCACCTTGGTGACGAAGGCCGACGCGGCCCACATGTGAAGCTCGGTGGCACCGGTGGTGAGGCCCAGGGTGAGCAGCACGCCCACCAGGACAACCGACTGGATCGCGTACCACTTGATGGCGGACGGGATGGTCTTCGAGCCGACCCCCATGGTGGAGGTCACGATCAGAAGCCCGCCCAGGATATTGACTAACGAATAACCCATGTCCTACCTCCTAACCCATCCAACTAGAGGACAGAGGACCGGCGACGACGACCATGATCATGAGGACGACGAACACGAACGCCATGGCGCGCGGAAGGGGCTGGCCGGCGGCCACGGTCTCGCTCGGCTCACCGGGCAGGACCTTACCCATCCAACGCAGGAACCATGCGAAGGTGGCGACGGTCTCGACGACCATGACGCACACGAGGACAAAGATGCCCGTGTTGGTAGCACCAACCGCGAAGCCACCGGAAATGATCTGGAACTTGGAAAAGAACGTGCTCATGGGGGGCACGCCGGCGATAGCGGTCGCGGCGACCGCAAAGCCCACGCCCGTGACCGGGTACTTCTTCATGAGGCCCTGGATCTTGGGCAGCATACGGGTTCCCAGCGTGAAGCTGAGAGAGCCAGCGATGAGGAAGAACAGGGTCTTGGTGAACGCGTGGTTGAAGATGTGCTCGACGGCGCCGTTAAACGCCATCTGGCTTCCGAACACGGAGAGGCCCAGGCCAAAGAACACGTAGGCGAGCTGCGCGATCGTCGAGAAGGCGAGCAGGCGCTTCATATCCTTCTGGGGCAGGTACATGAGGAAGCCGAAGAGCATGGTCACGACGGCGTCGATGATGGCGACCCAACCGACGATCTCGGGGATATCGCCGGCGCTCGCAAGAGCGCGGGCGAACACGCACACGCCGACCTTAACCATGGACGCGCCATGAAGGTAGGCGGAAACGGGCGTGGGGGCCTCCATTGCGGAGGGCAGCCACATGTAGAGCGGGAACTGGGCGGACTTGGCCCAAGCAGCGAACAGGATGAGCAGCAGCACGACGGTCTTCATACCGGAATCGAGCTGGGAGATCGCGCTCAGCGCGAACGTGCCGGTTCCGGCGAACAGGAAGGCCGCGCCGATGTAGAGTCCCAGAGCGCCGATATGGGTGATGATGAGCGCCTTCATGCCGGCCTTCTTGGCCGTGGGCGTCATGTAGTAGCTGATGAGGCCCCAGGAGCACACACCGGTGATCTCGAAGAAAACGAGCTGGCCGACGATGGTGGAGCTGTAGGCGAGACCGGCCATGGCGCCGATGAACGTGGAGAAGTACACGTAGAAGCGACGACGGGGCGCGTCGGGATGCTCCTTGTTCTTATCGCTCATGTACGGGAACGAATAGATGACGACGAGCAGGCCGATAGCGACGAACGCGGGTGCGAGCAGCGTGCTCATCCGGTCGAATATGAAGCCCATGACCAAGGTCTGGCCCATACTCGCCCAGGTTACATCGACCGCGATCATGCCGTTTCCGGCAAACGTCGCGGCCAAGCCAACGGAAGCGACCGTGGCGATGCCGCCGGCAAAGGCGCAGATCCATTTAGCGTAGGGACGCGGCAGCATGACGATGAGCAGGGAGCCCAGCATGGGGACGGCGATCGCCACCATGGCAAAGAGGGACAAGCTCGATTCGATTGACATAGTTTCTCCCTTCTCCCTACACGCCTACGACGACGAAGACGAACGCGAGGACCGCGATGCCGACGACGGCCCAGGTCTGGTTACCGAGCACCTTGAAGCGCGAACGGGAAACGGAGTTCTCGAGCACGCCGCAGACGACGAAATCGACCAGGCACTTGACGAGGAAGACGACGGCGCCCACGAGAGCGGTGACGCCGATGGTCGCGGGCTCCCCCCAGGGGATGAAGATGGAGGTGAACCAAGCGACGACCACGACCTGCTTCATGCCCATGGCGAGCTTCATCATGGCCAGGACCGGGCCGGAGAGCTCGGCGAGCGGGCCCTCCTGGAGCTCCTGCTCGGCTTCGGCCTGAGCGAACGGAAGCTTGCCGAGCTCCATGTAACAGGCGGCCGCGAAGGCGACGCCGGCGAGGATAACGGCGACGACGCTCGAGACGTTGCCCGTAACGATGTGCTGACCCATGGTCGCAATGTCCGTGGAGCCGCACACGATGGCGACGGTGAACAGCGCGATGAGCATGGACGGCTCGATGAGCACGCTCATGAGGAGCTCGCGGATACCGCCGAAGCCCGCGTAGGCGTTGGAGGAATCCACGCCGGACAGCGCGAAGAAGAAGCGGGACAGCGCGAGCGCGTACATGATGGTGATGGCGTCACCAAAGACGGGCATGGGGCTCTGGAGCGTGAACATGGGCAGACCCATGGCGAGCATGAACGACACCGCGAGGAACAGCGGCGGCATGATGCGCAGCACGAAGCTCGAGTCGGAACTCACGGACTCGGGACGCGCCATGAGCTTCGCGAGGTCCCGGTAATCCTGAAGGATGGACGGACCGCGGCGATTGTGCATCTTCGCGCGAATCACACGGGCGAGGCCGGAGAAGAAGGGCGCGACCAGCATGACCACGAGGCCCTGCGCCATCGCAAGAACGATGTTCATAATATCCTCTCCCCTCTCTAGACCATGACCACGGCGAGCACGAGGAAGACCACGAGCGCCGCGACGATGTAGCAGATGTATACGGAGTAGTTGCCGCCCTCGATCTTGGAGGCGAGGCCGGCCAGCTTGTCGGCACCCTCGCTCGGTGCATCGACCAGGAAACGGTCGGGCAGGGGCTCGACGCCCTGGGCGACACCGGTGAGCTTCTGGAACACGTGCGCGATGGACCAGCAGATCTTGGTGCATACCTCGCGCAGGGTGTAGAGCGGGCCCATGAAGAGCTCTACGTCTGACGCGAAGCTCGTGGCGACGACGGGCATGTGCTCGTTGGGCTCGTAGCCGCACGCCCAAGGGTCGGTCTTCTTAGCGGGGGCCTTGGTGCCGAGGCAGGACCTCAACACGAACGCGAGGCCGGTGAGGACCACGAGCGCGATGGCGATCGCGGGGGTGGAGGTGGCGGCACCGGAAATCTCGTTCACCAGAGACACGCCCGAGGTGGCTGTGATGGCAGAGCCGGCAAGCACGCTCTGGGCGACGTCGCCCAGAACCGGGGCGATGACGGGAGAGCCGATTCCCAGCACCACGCAGATGGCCGCGAGGAGCATCTGCGAGAACAACATCGGAGCCGGGGACTCCTTGGCGTTCGCGGCCTCCTGGGAACGAGGGCTGCTCGCGAACGAGACGCCGTAGGCCTTCACGAAGCACGTGACGGCCAGGGCACCGGTGATGGCGAGGGCGGCCGCGGAGGCGACGGCGAACACCATGACGACCGGGTCGGAGAGCGTCGAGATGTTGAACAGGGACTGGTAGGTGAACCACTCGGAAACGAAGCCGTTGAGCGGCGGGATAGCCGAGATGGCAAGGGCACCGATGAGGAAGCAGACGGCCGTGACCGGCATACGGCGGAACAGGCCGCCCATCTTCTCCATGTTGCGCGTACCCGTGGCATAGAGCAGGGAGCCCGCGCCGAGGAACAGCTCGCCCTTGAACATGGCGTGGTTGAGCGTGTGGTAGAGGGCGGCCATGAGCGCGATCGTCGCGATGACGTCGTTGCCCAGGGCGTGCGCCGTCATGGACGCGCCGACACCGAGCAAGATGATGCCGATGTTCTCGACGGAGTGGTAGGCCAGCAGGCGCTTGATGTCGTGCTCGTGGAGGGCGTAGACGACGCCCAGGACCGACGAGATGGATCCGAAGACCAGGACCATGAGGCCCCACCAGAGCTGGACGCCCGAACCCGCGAGCAGGTCGAGACCGACCTTGAGGATTCCCAGGATGCCGATCTTGATCATGCCGCCGGACATGAGGGCGGACACGTTGGACGGCGCCTCGGGGTGCGCCTGGGGCAGCCAGGAGTGCAGCGGGATGATACCGGCCTTTGCGCCGAATCCGAAGAACGCGAGGACGAAGCACGCGGAGGAGACGGCGGGTCCAAAGTCATGCGTACGGAAATCACTGAAGCTGAAGGAACCGCCCACGCCGTTGGTCATGAGCAGGAAGCTCGCCATGATAAGGACAAAGCCCACGTGCGCGATGACGAAGTAGAGCCAACCGCCCCTAATGGAGTTCTTGTTCTCCTCGATAACGACAAGGAAGTAGCTCGTAAGGGACATGAGCTCAAAGGCGACCAGGAACCAGAACACGTTGTCGGCGGTGATGACGAGCATCATCGAGGCGACGAAGGTGTTCATGAAGAAACCGGCGCGCCCGACCTTGCCCGGGTACTCATCGAAGTAGGACAGACCGTAGATGAAGCCCGCAAAGGCGAGGATTGAGATGAGGACCACGATCAGGCCCGCAAGGCCGTTGAGCAAGAGCTCGAGACGGGCGAACGGGAAAAAGAAGACCGTGTTGAGGGACGAAACGTCGCCAAGCACGGCCTCGAGGCCCGCGATGAACGACAGCACGGCCGCGACGGCGCCGATCAGGCAGCCGGCGGTCTTGGCGGCGTTGTCGGCCTTAATCAGCAGAACCGAGGCGAGCGCACCGATGCACGAGACGGCAAGCGATGCGATAAACAGCGTCATGCTATCCATTGTTTACGCTCCCTTCTGCTTTCTCGGACAGACCCTGGGCCACAGCGGTAACGTCGACGACCGGACCGTTTTCGATCGAGCGCAGGCGCTTGGCCTCGTCGAGCTCGCGATCGGCCGCGCCGCCCATGACGGTCAGCGCCTTGGTGGGGCACGCCGCCACACAATGCGGACCGTCCGGATCGAAGGCGCACAGGTCGCACTTAACAGCGCAGGTGTACTGGCCGGGAGCCCACGTAAGCAGGCTGCTCAGGGACTTAGGATACGAAGGCGTCGGGTCGCACATGCCTGCGACACCGGCGATAGACGTGCCATCGGGATGGATGGCTCCGAAGGGGCACGCGATGGCGCACAGCCTGCACCCGATGCACTCCTGCTCCTTGACGTGGATGCGATCGCCATCGCGCTCGATGGCATTCACCGGGCAAATCTCGGCGCAGGGGGCACCCTCGCAATGGTGGCAGGCAAGGGCGGCCGAAATACCGCCGGTCTTCACGAGCGCCAGGCGCGGCGTATCCTGAAGACCCTGCATCCGGTGGGCGTCGGCACAGGCGGACTGGCATGTTCCGCAGCCGATGCACCTCTCCGGGTTGATGTCGATGAAGCGGTTCATCCCCACTTCCTTTCAAAATAACGGGCCGGGCTCCCGAACGTACGGGACGCCCGGCCCAAAAAGCCAACGAGAACGGGACTACACGATTTGATTCACGTGCGTCTCGTCGTCGAACTTGGCGGCGCCGGGCTCAACGTCCTGGGGAGCGGCGGCGTCCACCAGAGCCTGCTTGAGCTCGGTGTACTGACGCTCCACCTCGCCCTCGGCCCAGACCTGGTCGGCGATAGCGTCGACCTGGCAGGCGGAGAACTTGTCCTCGGGCGTATGCGAGACCGGGTCGACCTTGTGAATGGTCAGCTCGTTGCACTTGCCGATCCACCACTGGTAGGTCATGTAGACCGTGCCCTTATTGATGCGGTCGCTCACGTCGGCGCGGCTATATACCTGGCCGCGGCGGCTGTGAATCGAGACGATGTCGCCGTTCTTGATGCCGCGCGCCTGGGCGTCCGCGGGATTCATGCGGACAAAGCCGGGCTCGTCGGCAAGCAGTGCCAGCGTCTTGCAGTTGCCGGTCATCGAGCGGCAGCTGTAGTGGCCGACCTCGCGGACGGTGCACAGGATGAGCGGGTACTCATCGTCGGGAAGCTCGGAGGGCGCCTCCCAGTCGTGCGCCATCAGGTTGGCGCGGCCGTCCTTGGTGGTGAACTTGCCACCAGCGAACATGTCGGGCGTGCCGTGGTCGTTCACATCGGTGCTCTTGACGGGCCACTGGGCGTAGCCGCCCTCGGGAGCCATCTTCTCGTAGGTTGCGCCCACAAAGTTGGGGCACAGGCTAATGCACTCGTTCCAGATCTGCTCGGTGTTGTCGTAGTGCATGGGGTAGCCCATACGCGTAGACAGGTCCGCGAAGATCTCCCAGTCGTGACGGCACTCGCCCTTGGGAGGAACGGCCGCGTCAAAGTGCTGGAAGCTACGGTCGGATGCGGTAAAGACACCCTCGTGCTCGCCCCAAGAGGTGGCAGGCAGGATGACGTCGGCGAGCATGGTCGTCTGCGTCATAAAGATGTCCTGGCAAATGAACAGATCCAGCTCGGAGAGCGTCTTGCGCATACCGGCCGAATCGGGCTCGGTCTGCACCGGGTCCTCGCCGTAGTTGTAGAAGCAGTGCACCTTGCCCTCGTCGACCAGGTGGCCCAGGTCGGTGAGCTTGTAGCCCTCCTCGAGCGGGAGCTTTTCCTCGGGCACGCCCCAAGCCTTTGCAAACTTGGCGCGCACGGCGGGGTCGGTGACCTTTTGGTAGCCAGGGTACAGGTTGGGCAGCATGCCCATATCGCAGGAGCCCTGGACGTTGTTCTGACCGCGCACGGGCGCGAGGCCGGAATTGGGTTTGCCGATCTGGCCGGCAACGCAGGCGATGGAGGCGATGGTGTGCACCGTCTTCAGGTTCTGCTTCTGCTGGCATACGCCCATGCCCCAGCCAATGATGGCAGAAGGCTTCGCCGTGGCATACATCTCGGCAGCTTGGTGGAGCAGCGCGGGCTCGACACCCGTGATGTCCTGTACGGATTCGGGAGTGTAGTTCTTGATGGTCTCCCACCACTAGTCAAAGCCGTTCGTGTGCACTGCGACGAATTCATTGTCGTAGCGGCCTTCGTTGACCAGACAGATAGCAAAGGAGTTGAGGACAGAAACATTG
>URYU01000095.1 GCA_900552155.1 uncultured Collinsella sp. | reverse complement strand
CTGAACGTTGGGCAGGCCCTTGAGCTGCGAATACTGCATGATTGCCTTGCGCGCGGAGAACAGGCCACGCGAGTTGGAATAGCCTTCGCAGTCGGGCAGCTGCTGGCGCATGTCCTTGATGACCTCATCGGGTGTGCGGAAACCGAAGGGCGCCGGGTCGCCGATATTGAGCTTGAGGATGCGCGCGCCCTCGTCCTCCATACGGGCGGCCTCGTCGACGACGGGACCGCGCACGTCATACAGGACGTTGTCGAGTTTGGTGGATTTAGAAAAAGTACGCATGGTGGTGCTCCTTGCAATTTGAGCTGAGGGATGGGGTTCGGGCTTGGAATCGTTGAGAGGCGATGATGTCTCGCCTTGATCGGCGTCACCGGCAAGCAGCCAGGTAACATCGACCTCCAAAATGCGGGCGAGCAGCTCTGCCACATCGCGCCGCGGGATCGTCTTGCCGCTCACATATTGGCTCATCTGACTCTTGCCGAGTTTTTTGCCGAGCATCTCCGATGCACGAATCACGTCCGACTGTCGAACATCGCGATCGGACATAGCCTGTCGCAGGCGATCGCTGAACGTCTCTTGGGCCACTAGAACCTCCTTGCTGGCAAAGTTCAATTTATAGAACACGAATTGAACCAAAGTTCAATTTAGGCAGCAGTATAGCGCGGCACATTATCCGAAAGTTCAATTTCACAAGAAAATGTACCGAGCCTCGAGAATTGTCCCAAAGTAGACAACAGGTACGCGCTTTTAGAGATATTCAAGGAAACGAGCCGCCGCAAGCGAAACGTCAGCGGTGCGGTATATGGCGTTGATCTGCCGATGAGGATGTCCCTCGAGCGGGCGCACGGCAACATCGAACTGGCAGCGGCGCAAGATGAGCGCCGGAAGAATGCTCACGCCCAGACCGTCCTCGACCATGGCCATAATCGCATAATCATCCCAGGTCGACAGCTTAGAGCGTACCGCCAGGCCCGCGCGGCGAAACAGCGGCGTAATCTCGTCGTCGCTATCGCGTTCCAGCAGAATAAACTGCTCGTTGGCCAAATCGGCAAGGGAAACGACCTCCGCGGTAGCAAGCGAGGAGTCCGCTGGCACCACGGCCATCAACTCATCTTGCACCAACGGCCGCGACGCCATGCCGGCGCCGCGTGGTTCGCGCGGAATAAAGCCCAGGTCGCAGCGACCTTCCGCCACCCATTGCTCAATCTCGGAGTAATCACCCATCAGCAGCTCGTAATCGACGTCCGGGTGATCGGCGCGAAAGTGCGCAATCACCGGCGGCAGCACGTGGGTCGCAACGCTCGAAAACGTACCGATGCAGATTTTGCCGCGCATGAGCCCACGCATCTCATCCACCCGTCGCTGCAAGCGAGTGAATTCCTCACAGAGCGCCTCGACAGCCGGCATGACCTGCCGCCCGTCGGCAGAAAGCACTACGCCCTCGCGACTGCGGTCGAGCACCTTAAAGCCCCAATCGGCCTCAAGATCGGCCACCATACGGCTCACGCCCGACTGCGAATAGCTCAGCCGCTCGGCAGCACGCGTAAAGCTTCCGGCGCGCACCGTCTCCAGCAGCACCTGCATCTTTTGAATATTCGTTTCCACGAGGCGCCTCCACCTATGCATGAGTTTTTGTCATGTTAACTATGCATTATATTCGCTTTTCTTCTAAAGCCAGTTCACCCATAGTGAACTTGTTCGGATATAGAGGGGACGGAAGCGCATGAACAACGGACTGTTTACGTACTTAGCAGCATTGCTATTGTTTGGCTTCAACGGCATCATCGCCGCTGCCATCGCGCTGCCGAGCTCGGATATCGTGCTACTACGCACGTTTTTGGGCGCACTCTCGCTTGTCGCCATTCTCGCCATCACCCAACGCCATAAGTTGCAGGCGCCATCTCGCCCCCGCGAAGCCGCAGCCCTCCTCCTCTCGGGAGCTGCGCTGGGCGCCAGCTGGATTTTTCTGTTCCGCGCCTACCAGACGATCGGCGTCGGCGTATCCTCGCTGCTGTACTACTGCGGCCCCATCATTGTCATGGCACTCTCCCCGCTCATCTTTGGCGAAAAGCTGACCGGCGGCAAAATCGCCGGCTTTATCGCCGTTGCTTGCGGTGCTTTTCTCATTGCAGCGCAAGGTCTAGGCGGCAATATGCCCATTGCAGGTATCGCCTGCGGCATCGCCTCGGCATTTTGCTATGCGCTGATGGTCATCGCTAGCAAGGGCGCGCCACACATCGAAGGCCTCGAGAACTCCACGCTCCAGGTGAGTGCCGCCTTTGTGACCGCGCTGGTCCTCACGCTCATCACGCAGGGTGCACCCTCATTCCTGTCCGCCGGCGTCGCCGCAGGCATCGATTGGCGCGCCGTCGTCATGCTCGGCGTCGTCAACACCGGCATTGGTTGCCTGCTCTACTTTAGCGCCGTCGCCAAACTGCCTGTGCAGACCGTCGCCGTTGTCGGCTACCTCGAGCCGCTTTCGGCCGTCGTGTTCTCCGCCGTCCTTTTGGGCGAAGCCATAACACCGGTCCGTCTGATGGGTGCCGCGCTTATCATCGGCGGCGCGATTTTTTGCGAACTCGCCGGCAAACGCGCAAGCGCCAAGGCTGGTATAGCCCAGACAGCACGTGCTTAAAAGCCCCTGTTTTGAAATGCTACCTACGTACATAAATAATCCCCAGCTGGGGATTATTGTCTAAAATAACCTGATGTGCCAAACTGCTCTTGTATGTATAAAGACGGCATAAAGATTATCTGTCCTAGACAGACAACCGGATGTCTAAGGGAGTCCACGTGGCACACAACAAACTGGAGGCAAACCCCCAAGACCAGCGTGGTCAAGGCGGGCACGGAGCCATCCCCCTCTCCGCTGGCATGCTGCTCGTAACGCTCGGCGTCGTCTATGGCGACATCGGCACGAGTCCCATGTACACCATGAAATCAATCGTCGCCAACAACGGCGGCATCGGTACCGTCAGCGAGGACATGATCCTGGGCGCGCTTTCGCTCGTCATCTGGACCATGACGCTCGTGACCACGGTCAAGTACGTGGTAATCGCCATGAAGGCCGACAACCACAACGAAGGCGGCATCTTCGCCCTGTTTAGCCTGGTACGCAAGGTGGCACCGTGGCTGATTCTCCCCGCCATGATCGGCGGTGCGGCGCTGCTCGCCGACGGCATCCTCACCCCCGCCGTCACGGTTACCACGGCCATCGAGGGTCTGCGCACCATCGAGTGGGGCCACGCGCTGTTGGGTGACGGGCAAACTAACGTCATCATTATTACCATCATCATTATCTGTGGTCTGTTTGCCATGCAGCGCGCCGGCACCTCGTCAATCGGCAAGCTGTTCGGCCCGCTTATGACGCTATGGTTCCTGTTCCTGGCGGGCGCCGGCCTGTTCAACATGCTCGGCAACCTGTCCATCCTACGCGCGCTCAACCCCATCCGCGGCATCATGTTCCTGTTCTCGCCCATCAACCACTCGGGCATCATGGTGCTCGGCTTCGTCTTCCTGTCGACGACTGGCGCCGAGGCGCTCTATTCGGACATGGGTCACGTGGGCAAAGCTAACATTTACGCATCCTGGCCGTTTGTTAAGGCGGCCCTCATCCTCAACTATCTGGGTCAGGGAGCTTGGCTGCTCGCCAATAACTCCAACCCCCAGATGCTCGCGATGAATATCGTCAACCCGTTCTATATGATGCTCCCCGAGTCCCTGCGCCCCTTTGCCATCGTGCTTTCGGCCGTAGCGGCCATCATCGCCTCGCAGGCGCTCATCACCGGCTCGTTCTCGCTGGTATCCGAGGCCACGCGTCTCAACCTCATGCCGCATCTGCGCATCCACTACCCCAGCGACACCAAGGGCCAGCTCTATATTCCGCTCGTCAACAACATCATGTGGGTCGGCTGCGTCTTCATCGTGCTGCTGTTCCAAAACTCCGAGCGCATGGAGAGCGCCTACGGCCTCGCCATTACCGTGACCATGCTCATGAGCACGACGCTTTTGACGAGCTACATCGCCGGCGTCCTCAAGCACAGGCTGGGCGCCTGCGTCTTCGCCCTGCTCTTTGGTGCCATTGAGCTGTGCTTCTTCGCCTCGTGCCTCACCATGTTCTTTGACGGCGGCTACGTCATGATCTTCCTGGCCGCACTGCTGTTCGGCCTTATGTATGTGTGGCGTCGCGGCACCGCCATCGAGCGCACGCAGACGATTCTGCTGCCCGTCTCCAAGTACATCGACCAGCTCAACCGCCTGCGCAATGACGAGACCTACCCCGTGCTCGCCGACAATCTGGTGTTCCTCACCAACAGCCCCGACCCGCTCACGCTCGACCGCGACGTGCTCTATTCCATCCTGGACAAGCACCCCAAGCGCGCCAAGGCATATTGGTTCATCAACGTACACGTTACCGACGAGCCCTATACGCACGAGTATTCCGTTGAGACCTTTGGCACAGACTTCCTGTTCCGCGTGCGCTTGGACCTGGGCTTTAAGGTCAATCAGCGCATCAACGCCTACCTGCGCCAGATCGTTGGCGACCTGATGGCCTCGGGTGAGTTGCCGCCGCAGCACCACACCTACTCCATCTACGAGACGCGCGGCAACGTGGGCGACTTCCGTTTTTGCATGCTGCGCAAGATGCTTGCCCCCGAAACGGACATCAACCGCAACGACCATCGCGTCATGGCCATCAAGTATGCCGTCCGCCGCGCCTGCGGAAGCCCGGCACGTTGGTATGGTCTCGAGAACTCGGCCATCATCATCGAGTACGTACCGCTCTTTGCCCGCATGCGCCCGGCCGTCAAACTCGTGCGCACCCAGGTGCCGCTCGAGATCCAGATCGAAGAGGCCGAGGAAATGGAAGTCGACATCTTCTCGGACGACTTGGTCAACGGCAACGAGGCCGGCAAGAGCATGAACGTCGATCCCACCGAGCTGCTCGAGAGTGTCGCCGATACGCCCGAACAGCAACAGCTCGACGGCCTCGAGAACGAACAACTCAACGACGCCAACTTCTAGCGGCGCCATAAATCAACGACAGCGGCCCTGCACCTCACGGGAGATGCAGGGCCGCTTTGCATTGCGGTAAAGCCATCGGCTACGAACGGCGCGGCTCGGGAACCACGAGCCTATCGGGGCTCGCGCCCTCGGCATCCATCAGGCTCACGTAGCGAATCGACGGATCCCCATACATCGCGTAGTAATAATTGCCCGTGCGCGCGCTAAAGCATCCGGTGTAGATAGTCTTCTCGAACTTGCCATCGCCCATCCTGGACGCTCCCTCGATCATCACCACGCCCTCGAGCGAGCGGAACATGCGGACGACGTTTTCGGTCTCGCTCTCCTTTTGCGGGTAATTGGCATTGAGGTACGCCGCCTTTACAAAACGGCTCGGCGAATAGCAATCGCCCGGAATGCCGCGCATGCCGGCACCGGCTCCATAGGGCTTGAGCTCGGCGCCACGCCATGTCGCCGTCTGCGGAAATTCGCTTGTAGCGGTGATATAGGTGCGGAGGTTTTCCATGTGCCACGGGAAGGTGGGCTGATTGGCAAGGGTGTCGACCGGATCGTCGTATACATGCAGGCCGTCAGCCATCATCTCGACCACGATGCTGCGCTGGCTGTCGCCGATAATCCAATGGAGCAGCGACACGCCCAGCCCCTCTCCGGCAGATTTGGCGACAATCACCGTGTCGCGCAGCGCGGCCTCGACCTCATCGACCGTCGAGAACGTCGCTGCCACCCACAGGGGAAACTCATAGGCCGCGATATTGGTCTTGCCGTCGACAGGGCCCTCGGCATACTCGGCATAGCCGGGAAAGTTGAGCCCCGCCACAGCCAGACCCGCATCGTTACCGCAATCGAAAAACATGGGATAGTTCTTGTAATCGATGCACATACCGCTCACCGCGTGTGCCGCCGACGCATCGTCGATAAACGAATACGGAATGTGAAACCCGCGCGGCATCACGCGAACCTGTTGGCCGTAGTCAAAGCTCCAGTCGAGGTTGCGGCCCAAATACATGTGGCCAGAATTATCGGTAAATCGAATACTCGTACACATAGCGCCTCCTAGCTTTACGTTCTTGTTAATTTCATTGTCTCCAAACAAAAAGGCGCTAAACACAAAAGCCCGGACATGACAACAATGTCATGCCCGGGCTATTCAAGCAGGATAAACTCAACCAAGTTAACCCCGCAGGTCGTCTAAGGGGTCAAAGTGCCGCAGATTGCCACGAAAGAGGAGCGAAGCGTACTTAAGGTACGCGAGCGACGATTGAGCGGCAAGGTGCGGTGCTTTGGTCCCCTTAGACCAACTTTCCAAGACAGTGATCGATCATATGCTGGATCATCTGTGCCTCGAAGCCGACGAAGTCCTGCTTGCGCTCGCGCATCTTGCCGTCGACGATCACGTCATAAGCAACCTTGCACTTGATGTAGCGCGTGGACTTGGTGACCTCCTCGTGCGTCAGGCAGCTCTCCTCCATCTTGCTGGCGCCCAGGCCAAACACCAGACGGGGGTTGTAGAGCACGTGGGGCTCGCCGGCATCGTCCAGGTAGACGCAAACCTTCTTGGTAACGCCAATCTGGTTAGCGGCAAGGCAGCCGGCATCGTCGAGCGACTTGATGGTATCGATCAGGTCCTGAGCAACCGACTCGTCCTCGACGGTCGCAACCTCGCAACGCTGGGACAGGATAGCCTCGTCGTGGCAAAGCTCTTTAATCATACGTTCCTCCATAGGGGTCGTTGTAACCGCTTAAGTATACGGTACCCACACATTTTCATGCGAAAAATACCGTCCGTCTGCTACAAAGCGCCGAACATCAACATGCGAGGAACAACAGCGTCGTAAAGGGGCTATAGTGGGTGAGTTCGTGTCAATCGGCCTAAACTCGTGGCCGAACAAGG
>URYU01000094.1 GCA_900552155.1 uncultured Collinsella sp. | reverse complement strand
TCTGCCGGGTGTCTTTCTCCGCGTCTTTGCCGTGCATAAAGACAAAGTGCATGTCTTCGAAGCTACGCAGGAAGGGGAGGGTGTGGTCCATCGCCGCGCGAAAGCGGACGTAAGGCTGAGGCAAGCTGGCACCGGCCATTACCAGCACGACGGTCTTGTCGGTGGGGAGGTTGAACTTGGCTAGCTCTTCCTCGCGATCGTAATCCGTGGCGAATCCGGTGCGAATAGGAATGCCGGTATTGCGAATCTTTGACTCGGGTACCTTGCGCGGACGCAGCGTTTCGGCCATAAATTCGTTGGCAACACAGAATAGGTCGGTGTCCTTGTGGGGCCACCAGCCCTCGACTTCGTAGTCGGTCGGTACGCAGATGACCGGATAATCGATACCCGTAATTACGCGAGCGCCCACGGCAACATTGGCTGCTGTGATGTGCGTTGCGACTACGGCTATGGGCCTGCGGCTGCGAATATATTCGTTGAAGTCGGGGAACATAATACGCGACCATGCCGTGCCGCCGCCCCAGAGAAGATGTCCCGTAAGCGTATATCGCCAGGTCAGGTCGTAAATGGGGCGCGTGGCTCCCGTAAAAGAAGCCGCGGTCTTATTGCCGTCGAATTTAATACGTCCAAAATCAAGGATATCGAGCACTTCAATCTCAACGTCCTCGGGGATGCCATTGGTGCCGCGGATGAGGTCGAATGCCTGCGCAATCGCATTTGCGGCGGCCTTGTGGCCCGAGCCGACCGAGGCGTGCACGATGGTCACGAGAGGTTTATGCTGTGTCAAGAGCGTGGTTTGCTCCGATTGGGGAGCGCTGTGCGTGAGCAGGGGAGCGTCGTCGCTCGTCTGCGTCTGATCCATCGATAACTCCCCTTCGACGTTGTAACACGGATTTATCATTGTAGTGCATGAGTGTCACGTTCACGTAAATTTGGGTATGAGCGCAAAGAACGACAACGTTTCGACGAGAGGACTCTTCATGACTACCGATCAGACAATCGATGTTGCGATTATCGGCGGCGGCCCTGCGGGCTATGCTGCCGCCATTTATGCGGCGCGCGCCAACCTGACGACGACTGTCCTTGAGCAGGGCATGTCTGGCGGACAGATCGCCACGTCCAACGAGATTGAGAATTATCCTGGCATTCCGCTGCTGAGCGGTGTTGAACTTGGTGAGCGATTCCAACAGCATGCTGAAGGCCTGGGGGCTCAGGTTGAATGGAGTATGGTGACAGGCGTCGATTACGATGCCGATGCGGCTCAATTTACCATCCATCATGATATGGGCGACACAACGGCCAAGAGCGTCATTGCGTGCATGGGTGCCACGCCGCGTCCTGCTGGTTTTGTTGGCGAGGATACGTATCGCGGTCGTGGCGTTTCGTATTGCGCAACATGTGACGGCATGTTCTTCCGCGGCAAGCAGGTCTTTGTTATTGGGGGCGGCAATGCTGCCGGCGAGGAAGCCCTGTTCTTGTCAGAAATCGCCAGCAGCGTGACCATCGTGCTGCGTCGCGATCAATTCCGTGCACCCGAGGGTGTTGTGAATAAGGTGCTTGCTAACGACAATATTTCAGTTAGGTACCAAACTAGTATTGTTGAGCTTTCTGGTGAAGCGATGCCTACGACAATTACATTCAAGGACAATGCGACTGGTGAAATGCACGCTGAGTCCTTTGAACCTGGCTCATTTGGCATCTTTGTCTTTGCGGGCACGCAGCCACACACCGAGCTGGTTGAGCATCTCGTCGATCTGGCTCCGGACGGCGGCATTGTTACCGACGATTCGATGGCCACCCGTACGCCCGGCTTATTCGCAGCCGGCGATATCCGCTCCAAGCGTTTACGCCAGGTTGTGACCGCCGTTTCAGACGGAGCCATAGCGGCAACCAGCGCATACGCTTTCCTACGCGGATAAGTACGATAATATATCTTATGTAAGGTTGCTATCTTTAAAACAAAGTGGTTGGACGGTGCATCAATGTGCTGTCCAACCACTTTTACTTTCCTGCTATATAGTATGCAAAACTAGATAACCTAGAATACAATATAGCTAATGAACGGAGGATCCTTATGAACCACGCCAAACGCGTTATCCCGATGTCCGATTCGTCGGTCAGCATTAAGCCTGAGGATATTCAGCCCACTGTGCTGCCCGATGCATTTATTCAGTCCGATATCGTGCGCAAACTCAATACGTTGAGTCTGCCGCGCTATGACCAGTTGCCCAATGTGACGCTCTACCGCGACCAGGTCATTGAGTATGTTGCGCTGTGGATGGAGCCGCTGTCTATTTGCGTTGAGCAGCCTGTCATTACGCCATCGATGATCAATAACTACGTGAAGGTCGGTCTGGTGCCTGCTCCGGTCAAAAAGCAGTATGGTCGCGAGCAGATTGCCCGCCTGATCGCTATCTGCATCTTTAAGCAGGTGCTACCTATTGCTGCGGTGCAGGCGCTCTTTAACATTCAGCGTTTGAGCTACGATGCCCCGACGGCCTTCGACTATGTGGTCGATCAGCTCGAGGCATCGATTCGTTCGGCGTTTTCTGTCGAGCAGACGCCGGTTCCCGATACGGCGCATCAGGTAACGCGTGAGTCGCTGCTTGTGCGTAGCGCGGTATCGTCCTTCGTTTCGAAGGCTTACTTGATGAGCTATCTCAAGTTCAACGGGTTTAATAGCTAGCCGACGTATAAAACGGGCGGGACAAAGAGCCATCTGTCGCTTTGTCCCGCCCGTATTTTTGCTTGGTTGGACTTTATTTGCCCGAAGCTACGCCCATGCCGTAGCCGATGATGAGGCCGTGCATCTCGGCGTAATAGGAATCCAGGCCGTTGCAGGGCATGATGATGGTCTTGGAGCCGGGCCAATGCTCGACTATGCGGTCAGTGAGCGCCTGGGCTCCAGCTTCGTTCTCAACGTGATCTATGACGACCTCACCGCCCGTAAAGCCCTCGGCTTCCATAGTGTCGATGATCTTGTTGAGCATCTTCTTTTCGCCACGCGTGTGCCCGACGAGTTCGATTTTACCGGCCTCACTCGCTGTGCCCAAAATACGGATATTGAGCTTGTTGGCAATGACGCCGGCTGCCTTAGGGATACGTCCGGCTTTGGCGAGGTTTTCGTAATTGCACAAACTGAAGAGGATTTTGCTGTTCTGTTCAAGGCTATCGAAGTATGCGCAAGCATCCTCGAATGAGACATCCGGATTGCTTGCAAGATAGCGGTTGAAAAGCAAGAAAATGAGGTCCATTTTGCCGCCAGCTGCGCGTGAATTGACTAGATGAATCTGTCGGTCGGGCTCCTCGGCAAGAACCATATCGCGAGCCGTGGCTGCCGCGTTGTAGCTGCCCGACACGCCCTCAGAGATCGGCATGCAGATGGTCTTGTCTGCCAATTTGAAAAGCTCGGCCCACTCCCCTACGCTGGGACAAGCGCTCGAAGAAGCGTTCGTCTCCGCCTGAACAGCGCAGTTGAGTTCATGAACATCGAGCGAAAGGTCATCGACGAATTCACGCTCCCCCACTCGAATTTTGAGGGGCGCAAATGCAAAGGTGGTATGGGGCGCGGTCGGTTGCCAATCGCGGAGGTTGCAGCTTGAATCGGAGATAAGTGCCCAGCTCATAGAGGGTCCTTTCTAATTGTTCCCTAACAATTATAGCCATCTTGCAGACCGATTGGGCCGCTATCTAGTATTCAAAACTAGATAGCGGCCTGCACGAAAGGCAAAAGAATGGACCCCATGACTCAAAGCCACGAGGTCCATATCCGTTTGCTTTATCTGAATACTTAGTAGCGCACGAAGATGTAGTTATTGTTCATGCCGGCGGCAACGGAGCTGATGATAACTCCCGTGTTGTAGTCGGAAGCATGAATCATCTGACCACCACCGATGTAAATGCCGGTGTGGTACGAGTTGACAACAACGTCACCGGGCTGCGGATCGGACACGCGCGTCCAGCCCATAAAGGTACCCGTGGTGCCCAGGCGGCAATAGCGACCAGTGAGGCAATAGCTAACAAAACCAGAGCAATCGAAGCTGTTCGGGCCAATTCCGCCCCAGGAATAGGCGCAACCAAGCTTGCTGTATGCACGCGAGACAACAGAACCGCCATCGACGGACTGGCTCGGAGCGGAAGGCGTCGGAGCCGGAGCAGGCGTGGAAGGCTGCGGCGGCGGAGCAGGTGCCGGCGTAGGAGCCGGAGTGTTGCCGCCCTGGTTGTTGTTATTGCTGGTCTGGCCGCCGTTGTTGGTGTTCTCGGTCGTGCCGGCAGTCTCGTTGCTCACCGTGGCCTTCTCGGCGGTGCTGGCGTTGATGCCAGCCTGCAGCGCGGCGTTGGCCTCGGCTTCTGCGGCAAGCTCGGCCTGCAGCTGCGAATCCAGGGAGTTTACGACGTTCTGGGCTTCAGCCTGCTGGGCGTTAAGCTCGTCGACCTTCTTTTGCGTGGCGGCGACGTTCTTCTCCTGCTCGGCCTGCTTATCGGTGAGCTGCTGCTTAAGCTCCTTGACCTCTTGAATGGTCTGAGCTTGCTTATCGGAGACTTTGCCGTAGTAGAACAGACGGTGGAGCATATCGCTCAGGGCATCGACACCCGTCAGAACCTGAAGCAGGCTCAGACCGCCGGTTTTGTACTCGCCGGCGACATAGGTTGAGAGCTTGGCCTGACCATCGGCGATCTCCTGCTGCTTTTGCGTGATCTCGCCGGCAGTCTGATCGAGCGCCTGCGTCTGCGTGGCGAGCTCATCGTAAATCTGCTGAGTTTGGGTACCGATCTGCTCGAGCTTAGTACGAGCAGCGGCAAGGTCGGATGCGGTATCGGCGTAGGCAGGAGCCGCGAGGCCCAAGCCCAAAACACAAGCGAGGGTTGCCGTAGCAGCGCAGCGTGCCATGTTTTTGTGCGTGTTTGCTGTGCGCATGTAGCTTCCTTTCCAGTAACTAAGGGTAACGGCTAGTCCACCGTCACCAGGCTAAAGAGCTCCACATCGTCATCAGACGGCGTGAGCTTCTCGCGCGGGTTGAGAAACGCAAGCTCAAGGATACAACCGTAACCGACAAGCTTTGCGCCCATATCTCGCACCAGTTTACCTGTTGCCTCGACGGTTCCGCCCGTCGCGACCAAGTCGTCCAGAATCAACACGGTATCTTTAGAGCTGATAGCGTCGGCATGGATCTCAATTGAATCGGTGCCGTACTCGAGCTCGTAGCTCTGGCTTACGGTCTCGCGCGGCAGCTTGCCCGGTTTACGTGCGGGAACTAAGCCTGCGCCAAGTGCTAGAGCCACCGGTTCGCCAACCATAATGCCGCGAGCCTCGGGACCTACGACCTTGGTGATTCCCATGCCGGCAAAGTGCTCGGCGAGGGCATCGGTCATGGCTTTGAGCGCCTCGGGATTGCCGAAGAGCGGCGTGATGTCTTTAAAGATGACTCCGGGCTCGGGATAGTCGGGGATGTCGACGATTTGAGATTCGAAGTCGTACATTGCATGACCTTTCAATGGGTTGCCGGATAAGCGGCAGCTGTTACTTGCCCGCGGTGACGGTGCCGGATTGCGAAGGGGCGACGACCTTGAGCGGCTTTACGAGAGAATCCTCGTGTGAAGCCGGCGCGACTGTCCCTTCGTTTTTGGCCTTGGTGGACTCGGAGCGAGTGATTTCCTCATCGAGTGCATCGATGTCGGCGTCCACGACCACGGCGTTGAGCGACTCAAAAACGCGGTTCTTGAGCAGCGCGGTGTGCACGCCCTCCGTCAGGTCGTGAAGCTTCTTAAACGCACGCTCGAGCTTGGCGTCGCGCTCGTCATCGGAGGTATCAATGCCGAGCATGCTCACAAGCACATGCTCAAACATCGAGGACTCGCGGTTGGCGGAAGACACGTACTGACGCAGGTTGCGCGGCTCGATATGGAAGCGCGACAGCTCGGAGCAGTAGCGGATGATCGGAAAATCGCGACCATCGACAAGCTCGCGATTCTGCGGACTCTTGATGATGCGAATGAGGTCGTTCTCGGCGAGCGAGCGGATAAACGAAATTTCGACGCCCAACATATCGGGAATGGTCTCGATGGGATGCAGCTTTTGCTTAGTCTCCTTGGGCTCCGTCTTGAGCGGAACATCGGACAGCAAGCCCACCTCGTAGGCGAGCGTTGACAGGTCCGTGGCGTTTTCCAAGCGCTGCTTAATCACGTTGAGCGGCATGTAGCGGGTCTTCTGCAAGTGCAGGATGACCTCCAGACGATCAACGTCCTCCTTAGAGTACTGACGGTATCCCTTAGGCGTACGATGAGGGGTAATGAGCCCCTCATCCTCTAGAAATCTAATTTTTGAGTTCGAAAGATCGGGGTATGCGCCTCGAAGTAGGTTGACGACTTGGCCGATACTCAGATAGTTGCGTTCGGCCATGCCCTACTCACCGGTTTCGATGCGCTCCGGCGTGCTCTCGTGGTAGATGAGCGTAAACGTACCGATCTGAACGGAAGAACCGTCGTGCAGCGGGGCTGCATTGACAATGGCACCGTCGACCCAGGTACCATTGAGCGAGCCCAGGTCCTCGATGCGCGCGCCGAGGCCCTCGCGAATAATGCGCGCGTGGCTGCGCGAAACGGTCATGTCATTAAGGAAGATGCTGTTCGCGGGATCGCGGCCGATGGTGGTCACGTCGTCCTCGAGCTCAAAGGCGGCACCAGTCTGCGGACCCTTGACGATGGACAGGACGGGGGCGGTGATGCGCACGTTGGCCATGAGGTCGGGAACGGTGACGTCGCTTGAAGGCACGCGGAATACGCAGGTAGCGTCAGCAGTCTTATCATTCTGAGGCATATTGTTAACCATGTTGTCCATGACAACCCCTAACTTATCGCGGACGTGCCGCAAATAATGAACCGTACGTAATCATACCCCAACGAATCAGTCTTCGATTTCAGGGTTCAGAAAGTCGATGTCCTCGTCCTCGGGATG
>URYU01000093.1 GCA_900552155.1 uncultured Collinsella sp. | reverse complement strand
CGAGCCCAACATGACCGTTCTGTGGTCGACCCGTCTGCCCGAGAACTTCAAGAAGTTCTGCGCCAAGACTTCTGTCGCCAGCTCCTCGATCCAGTACGAGAACGACGACCTCATGCGCGTTTACCACGGCGACGACTACGGCATCGCCTGCTGCGTGTCCTCCATGCGCATTGGCAAGGAGATGCAGTTCTTCGGCGCACGTGCCAACCTGGCCAAGTGCCTGCTGTACGCACTCAACGGCGGTGTTGACGAGGTCTCCAAGAAGCAGGTCGGCCCCAAGTACCGCGCCGTCGAGGGTGATACGCTCGATTACGACGACGTTGTGGCCAAGTACAATGACATGATGAAGTGGCTTGCTGGCGTGTACGTCAACTCGCTGAACATCATTCACTACATGCACGACAAGTATTGCTACGAGCGCATCCAGATGGCTCTGCACGACAAGCACGTGCATCGCTGGTTCGCTACGGGCATCGCTGGCCTTTCCGTCGTGGCTGACTCCCTGTCCGCCATCAAGTACGCCAATGTCCACCCCGTCCGTGACGAGAACGGCATCATCGTCGACTTCGAGACCGAGGGCGAGTTCCCCAAGTACGGTAACGACGACGACCGCGTCGACCAGATCGCTCACGACGTTGTGCACCAGTTCATGGAGTACATCCGCATGAACGACACCTACCGCAACTCCGTGCCCACGACCTCGGTTCTGACCATCACCTCCAACGTCGTGTACGGTAAGAAGACCGGCTCCACGCCCGACGGCCGCAAGGCTGGCCAGCCGTTCGCCCCGGGTGCTAACCCCATGCACAAGCGCGATAGCCACGGCGCCATCGCTTCGCTGTCTTCGGTTTCCAAGCTCCCGTTCCGCGATGCTCAGGACGGCATCTCCAACACCTTCTCCATCATCCCGAGTGCGCTCGGCAAGGAGGACCAGGTGTTCTTTGGCGATATCGACCTTGATCAGCTGGGCGAGTAACTATTGTTAGTGCTATACTAACAAAAACGATTACTGATTAGTGCGCCGGTTTCGGCCGGCGCCTATTAATCGAAGGAGACACATTATGAAGGTTTCTGAAGTTTCCGAGACCCAGGCCGATAACCTGGTCCACATGCTCGACGCTTACGCCGAGAAGGGTGGCCACCACCTGAACATCAACGTCTTCAACCGTGAGACGCTGCTCGACGCTCAGGCTCACCCCGAGAAGTACCCGCAGCTGACCATCCGCGTTTCCGGCTATGCCGTGAACTTCCACACGCTCACCAAGGAGCAGCAGGACGAGGTCATTGCGCGTACCTTCCACAACAAGTTCTAAAGGGATTTAACTCCCGCAGGATCGCCGGGACTGTTTGGGCTATCTCCCAAAACGTCCTCGGACATGCAAAGGGCTCCGCTGCGCGCTTCGCGCGGCGGAGCCCTTTGCGTCCTGACGCTCCTATTTGGCAAGGTGTTTTTTAGAATCCATTTTGCGCTCGGCCTCGAAGGCTTGCCTGTCCCAATCGAGCGGAAGTCCGGCCTCGACCCATGCCTCGTAGGCCCTCCTTATGGGCTTGAGCTCCCTTTGGCCCCTCTCCAGCATCGAGATGTACTTCTCGCTGGTGCCCAGTATGGACGCCGCCCTCACCTGGCTGACCTTCGCCGCGCGCCTGGCCGCCACGAGCCCCGAGGCGTCCTCGGGCCTCCTGATCTCGTGCGGGCGCATCAGCGCCCGGTACGCCTCCCTGGCCACGTAGCGCTTGAGGCACCTCATGACCTCCCTGTCGCTCTTCCCCCGCCCCCTGGCCCTCTCGGCGTACTCGGCGGTCTCGGGGTCGCGCATGACCCTCTGCCTCGCGATCTCGTGCAGCGCGCTGTTCGCCTGCCGGTCGCCGCCCCTGTTGAGCCTGTGCCTCACGGTCTTGCCGCTCGAGGCGGGGATGGGGCAGGCGCCGCATATCGCCGCGAACGACGCCTCGGAGCGCAGCCTGCCCGGGTTGTCCCCGGCCGCGACCGCGAGCTTGGCCGCGCTCACGGGCCCGCACCCGTACATCGCCAGCAGCGCGGGGCAGTTCTCCTCCAGGGACGCCTCGATCGCGAGCTCCATGTCGCGCGCCGCGTCGCGCGCCGCCGCCCACAGGTCCGCCAGCGCGCCGAGCGCGGCGCCCAGCGCGCCCTCGGCGCGCACGGAGGGGAGCTCCTCCATCAGCCTCGGCCCTCCCATGCCGCGGAACCTCGACCTGAGCCCCTCCGGCGCGGTGGTGAGCAGCGACCTCGCGGTGTTGATCGCCGAGGTCCGCGCCTTCACCGCCCCGGAGCGCGCCGCGAGCATGCAGCGCACCCCGTCGACCCACCCGTCCTGGCTCTTGGGGGTCCCGAGCCTTGAGCCGGACATCGCCGCGCGGGCGGCCCTCTCCGCGTCCGCCTCGTCGCACTTTCCCTGCCCCGGGCGCCTCCTCTGCATCCTCGCCGGGGAGAGCGCCTCGCGCACGGGCATCCCCAGCGACGCGAGGTGCCTGGTGAGGCCCGCCCCGTAGGACGACGTCCCCTCCATCGCGACGCAGGCCGGCTCCCCGGCCGCCGCGATCGCCCCGGCGAGCGCCTCGTATCCCGCCGCGTCGGCGGGGAACCGGCGGGACAGGACCCTGCGGCCCCTCCAGTCCAGGACGCACAGCCAGTGCGAGTCGGCGTGGGTGTCGACCCCGCAGAAGACCGGCCCGCGGGCGCCGGGTGTCGATTCGGCTCTCATGTCTCGCTCCGTTCTTTCCGTGCTCGCCTGGACCGGGCAGACGGCACACTGACGGGGCGCGATAGAATGCGGTTGTTCGGGTCCGCGGTATCGCTCCATGCTCCTATTAGGTCATGCGGCGGTCTCGGCTCGCCGCGGCCCGCGCGGGACATGTCAGGAAACGAGGGCAGCCCTGTGGGCGCCAGCGGAATGTGGGGTCACCGCGCGGTCCGCATCTGATGGTGTCGACGCCAATGGTATACGGGTGCATCATCGACGTCTTCAATACAGAAAATATCAGTGCGGAATGTTCTGAAAAGTAACACTAGGGCGGGCCCTTCGGTAACTCGGCAGGGGAGTGCGATTCCTCGATCGCTCACTTTATCTAATAAGAAATTGAGTGAGGCCGGAGCTCTAGCTCCGGCCTCCTTATATAAGGGCTCGGCAAAGCCGAGCCACTAAATTTGCATCAGCCCCCAGAACATGTTTGAGAACTGTGCCCGGAGTACCTACTCCTAGGGCCGGAATGAGGTTGCTTTCCAACGCATTCCGCAGGGGGCGGCATTATTTTGTAGCGCGAAGCGCGGATCAAAATAATGCCGCATGCCCGAGGACGCGTTGGAAAGCAACCTCATTCCGGCCCGAACAGGTCCGTCTACCTGCGCATTTACAAATTCGTAAACTTTTTTCAAAAAAGTGCTTGCACAGCTCTCGAATCATAGGTTATTATCTTCCTCGTTGAACGCGCGGGTCCAACAAAACGAACTGCGAATCAACAACATAGCATGTCGGAGTGGCGGAATTGGCAGACGCGCTAGCTTGAGGTGCTAGTGACCGCTTTTTGGTCATGCGGGTTCAAGTCCCGCCTCCGACACCATCGCATTTGAGAAGCCTCTTCGGAGGCTTTTTTGTTACCGATAGACGGTGAGGTCCACGATGGAAACGCTTGAGCGCAACGAGTGGGCAGACGTTGCCCAACTGGTCGAGATCACGAGCGATGCTGTCATCATCTGTGAGCTCGACGGAACCATTCTGCATGTGAATAATCGTTTGCTAGACCTGATGTGCGAGGAACGCGCTGACGTCATCGGCGGTGATGTCAAAGACGTTCTGTACTCGTCTGCCTTTGAGCGCGCGACCGAACATCGTCTGCCGTTTGAGACCGATGGCTCCGAGAGCGAGCTGATGCTCAAGCTGAGCGACGGGTCTTTTATTCCCGTCTTGGTTCGCGCGGGCTCCGTTACGCCTCCGCGTATCTTTGGACGTCGTGCACCGCGTGTCCTGGTGGCGCTTCACAGCATCGAAGAGCAGTATTCCCACGATCGTCAGCTCAAACGCGCGCTATCGGAGCTTAGGGTGGCGAATAAACGCCTTTCGGGCACCCTTTCGGTCATTATGAGTACTGTGGGCTCCGATGAGCTCCCCAGCTTGCTCGATACCGTTTTGAATCAGCTCGTTGGAACGCTCGATGCCTCCGGTGCGGCTATCTATTTTTCCGAGAGTGGCGGCTTTAAGCTCCGCGGTGTTTCTAAGGAGCTTGAGGACAGCTATCTGCCCGAGTTTATGCCGTACGGCGCGGGCATTCCGACCTACGTGCTTCGCGAGTCGCGTGCCTGTCGCCTGTCGATTCAGCAGGACCTTGAGGGCGACCGGGTTGCTTCGGGCATGTTCATGGATTTGGACAATCGTTCTAAGCACCTGCTGCGCGTGCAAGATATGCCCCCGTATCGCAGCGAGATCTGTCTTCCCGTGTTTTACGGCACGCAGGTCCTTGGCGTGTTGGAAGTTGGCTGGAAACGTCCCCAGGCGCCACTTGCCTATGACGTTAACGTACTCGAGGTCATCTGCGATTACCTGTCTATTCAGCTTGTCGGCATGGCGTCGAGCTTACGTTCGCGCCGCACGGCGGAGCTCGGCCGCTCACTCAATTTGCTGCGCGATGAACTGTTTACCTATCTCGATGATCCCGTTGCCGCTTCGCGAGCGGTGTCGACGGAAATCTGCACGGTGCTCAATTGTCATTTCTGCCCCGTGGAATATGACGCGAGTCTTGACACCTATGTCATCGATTTTGAGGGCGGCAGTCGCGTGGCGCTGCCGGGAGACCCTGAGTCGCTCTTCTTTTCCACCACCGCACCGGCTGCGCGTTTGGGGGTCGCTTCCGATGGTTTTGGGCAGTCGGTGCTGGGCGGTGCGAGTGCTGATGATCTTAAGCATGTGCGCTTGACCCGCGTCGACGAATCCATGCCTATGGGCGGATGGTTGAGGGCTCATGGCCTGCCGTGCCAGGGCCTCTATGTCGATTCCGGCTTCGAGGCGGGACGCGTTCGCTCGGAGGGCGGCGGTCAGCGGAACAACGATGCAATCGTTCCCGCCGACGTTGCCAAGGGGCCGACGAGGCGCGCTTTGCTGCTCCGTGATGGCAGCCAAGAACCAATTGACGACCTTGAATACGACTACCTGGTGCATCTGGCGCATGACTTTGAGCTGATTTATGAAGGCGAATCTCAAAAGCGCGAGGAGCGTCATATCGCTCAGACGCTTCAGATTGGCATGAGAAATTCGCTTGGTGACGTTCCGGGCATTGCAACCGATTCGGTATACCTATCGGCAACGAATTCTGCGTTGGTCGGTGGTGACTTCTATACGCTTGTCCGACTTCCCGACGATTGCGCCGTTATGATTTTGGGTGATGTATCCGGCAAGGGAATCGAGGCGGCGTCGATGTCGGCGCTTGTCAAGACGGCGCTGACGGCCTATGCCTGGGAGGGTGCGGGGCCTGCCCGTATGGCACGCTCGCTCAATAGCATGCTCATGGGCTTTTCGAGGGTCGAGACGTTTGTGACGGCGTTTATCGCCAAGATCGATCTTAAGGCGGGCCGCGCTACCTATTGCTCGGCGGGACATCCTCCCACTATGGTCATTAGGCCGTCGTCGACGCCGCTTGGCGGCGGCGAGACCTGCGGGGGAGAAGTGGAGCTCCTTGGGTGCCAATCGGGCGTGATCGGTGCCTTAGAGAGCATGGTGTACGAGACGGGCACGTTTACGTTCGCTCCTGGTGACATGCTATTTATGTATACCGACGGAACGATTGAAGCACGCGATCGCTCGGGTGCTTTCTTTGGCGAGCAACGCCTTCGCGACCTTTTGCTTTCTGTCTCGGGTGAGGGCGTATCGGGGATCTGCGGTAAGGTCTTGGGCGAGCTTGACCGCTTTACCGAGTCGGCGCTGAACGATGACATCGCGCTGGTCTCCCTTGAGTTTTTACGGGGTCGTTCATAGACGACGCTGGGCGGGCTGAATCCGTACGGTTGGGGAAACGAATGCATCGAGTGGGCTTTTTTGGGGAACCATGGTCGTATGAATGAGTGGAATGACATAGCGGTTTTGACGCCACCAGGCGATATCGACATCGCCACGGTGCCTGCGCTGCGTCGGCGGTTGGATGCTTTGATTGGCCGCGGCGTGCGTCGTGTCGTCATCAACTGTCAGGCTGTTAGCTTTATCGATTCTACGGGCTTGGCATTCCTGCTTACGCGCGCTCGTGAGCTTATGAGGCGAGAAGGCCTGCTTTCGCTCGTCAATGCATCAGGTGAAGTTGTTCGCTTTTTGGAGATTGCTCGTCTTGTCGATATCCTTCATGTCGTGGGGCCGGCACGGGAGTCAATTCCTGCCATTCAGGTGGGGGAGCTGCCTCGCTGGTGTTAGAGCGTTGAGGTCCGTCAGGGTATCGAGAATCTTCCATACTACCGACATCGCATCGCCGAACTCCTTGAATCGCTTCCGTTGCGCCGTGACGAGCGCTACGATGTCGCATTGGCGTCGGGGGAGGCGCTGGGTAATGCCTATGACCATGCGGGCGGTATCGGGTGCGTCCTGACGGTTCAGGCCTATGGCGATCGCGTTGTGGTTGAGGTGCTTGATCGAGGTGCCGGCTATTCTATCGACGAAACGAGCGAACCGGTCGCATCCGAGGAACGCGGCCGTGGCATCAAGCTTATGCGTATGCTCGTCGATAACGTGGAGGTTGCTCGTCGTACGGACGGCGCCGGCACGCGCGTGCAGATGGTGAAGCTGTTTAGCGGAGCGCTGGAATCGTGTGCCTAGCCAATCGCTTTAGCGCGTTTGGCTATTAAGAACATGCGGCAGACAAGTTTTTTGAAAAAAGTACTTGCGTCTTTTGGACAACTCGCGTAAATTAATAACCCGCAAGCGGACATGGCTCAGTTGGTAGAGCACAACCTTGCCAAGGTTGGGGTCGCGGGTTCGAGTCCCGTTGTCCGCTCCACAGCAAAACACTGACGTAAAGTCGCAAGAAGATCGCAGGAGTGCCCAAGTGGTCTGGCA
>URYU01000092.1 GCA_900552155.1 uncultured Collinsella sp. | reverse complement strand
CTACTCGGCGACGGGAGCCTCGGCAACAGCCTCGGCCTCTGCCTTGACAGCCTTCTTGGCGCGGGAGGTAGCCTGGACCTTCACGATCTTCAGCTTGGTGAGCTGCTGACGGTGACCCTTCAGACGACGATAGCGCTTACGCTTGTGGAACTTGAAGACCAGCTGCTTCTCGCCCTTGAACTGCTCAACGATCTGAGCGGTAACCTTGGCCTTGGCCAGCTTGTCGGGATCGGTGACGATCTTCTTACCATCGTTGAGGAAGATAACCGGCAGGGTGACCTTGTCGCCCTCATTGCCCTCGATCTTCTCGACGGTGATGACATCGTCGGTGGCGACCTTGTACTGCTTGCCGCCCGTGTTAACGATTGCGTACATGTTTACTTGCCCTTCATGCATCAGTTAGTGCAACAGCCGAATATAGTAGCAGGCGAAAATACCCCCGTCAACGAGTATGTGGAGCAAATCCACAAGTTCGCACAGGTATGGGGCTGACGAGTCGGCCCTCGTCGTCCTCGCATGCTTGATTCTGACGCTCGACATCGTAGGAGCAGATGGTCACGAGGTCTTGCATACCGGTGGAAACAATAGGTGCATCCACGCCCGGGGTCAAGCCCTGCAACAAAACATCAGCAGCGGAAAGCAAAATTTCCGGACGCATGGAGCCCTCGTTGTCGGCATGGGTGTCGAGCATGAGCACCAAATGGTCCGGGCGCTCCCCCGCCGTGAGCTCATAGCCCACGAGCGTGTGGTCCAAATCTAAGCGCTTGCTCTTTTTGCCGCGCGCGTAGTCGATGCCATGGTCCGCGCGCAGCGTGTCGATCGCACGACGCACCTCATCAGCGCTTACGGGCGCCTCGGGGTCCAGATGCAGATCGATGCGATACGACAGGCGCGTAAGCTGCGCCGTCAACGCCGGCGTGCGCACGTCGATGTACGCCGCCTCGATGGGTGCCAGATCGGCCGGAGACGCCGCAGCCAGGCGCCCAAACGCCTCGTCGAGCGCCACGAACTCGGTCATAAACAGGTCATACCACTCGCAGGTCGACGACGTACCAACCGGCAGCGCCGAAGAGAAGCCCACGCGCATGTGCGGAGAGAAGCCCTGCGTGACGGCATAGGGAAGTCCCGCACGGCGCACGATGCGCTCAATGGTATGGATTACTTCGAGATGGCCCAGGTACTTAAGGCGATCGCGCTTGCCATAGCGAACACGAAGCCTAAATAGCGAGGGGTTGTCGGTCAGGCGCTCACTCATGCGCGATCACCCATCAATACATTCTTGGCGTGGAGCGTGGGGCAGATCCCGCAGCCGGTGCACGACGTGCGGGTGCAGTCGGGAGTCGTGACGCCCTCGAGCGAGCGACGGTACTCGCGCTCGAGGAAGCCGCGCGTACAGCCGGGGCTCACATGCTCCCACGGCAGGCGCCAATCCAACTCGTAGGGCAGGTGTACGAGCTCATTGAGGTCGATGCCGTTTTTGGCAGCAGCCTCCTTCCAGTTATCGAGCGAGAAATGCTCAACCCAGGCGTCAAAGCGAGAGCCCGAGCGCCAAGCGTCGATGATGACGGGCGTCATGTCACGACCGGCGCGGGACAGTGCGGCCTCGATGAGCGAGGTCTCGGCATCGTGGTAATGAACGCGGACGGCACGGTTGCGAACGCTCGTGATAAGCAGCTTCTGGCGACGCTTGACGTCGTCGTAGTCGAGCTGCGGGCACCACTGGAACGGCGTGGCAGCCTTGGGGATAAAGACCGAAACCGAGATGGACACCGAGATCGAGCCGCGACGAGCCTTGGGCACCACGGAACGACCGAGCTCCAGCACGTGATCGGCCAGATTGGCGATGGCCACGATGTCCTCGTCGCGCTCGCCGGGAAGGCCCATCATAAAGTAGAGCTTCATGCGGTTCCAACCGGCCTCGAAGGCCGCCTTGGCCGCACGGTCCAGGTCCTCCTCGGTCACGTTCTTGTTAATGATGTCGCGCATGCGCTGGCTGCCGGCCTCGGGCGCGAACGTCAGGCCGCCCTTCTTTTCGCCAGCAACCGACTCGGCCATATCCACGCCAAACGAATCCAGGCGCTGCGACGGAATAGACACGCGAATACCCGTATCCTCCAGGCGACGGTTGAGCCTGCCGAGCACGTCGCGAATGCAGGAGTGGTCGGTCGTGGAAAGCGAGGTCAGCGACACCTCGTCGTAGCCGGTCTTTTCCAGACCCTGAATCACCGACGAGACGATCTGGTCGGCCGAGCGCTCGCGCACCGGGCGATACGTCATGCCGGCCTGGCAAAAACGACAGCCGCGGGCGCAGCCGCGCAGAATCTCGATAGACAGGCGGTCGTGGACCAGCTGCGCATAGGGTACGCACGACTGCGACAGCGGATTCGTGGCGCCGAAATCCTCGACGACACGCTTGTAGACCACGGTCGGCGCATCCTTGCCCTCACGCGGCACGGTGTAGCCATGCGGCGAGCAGGGCTCGTCGTGACGAACCTCATAGAGCGACGGCACGTAGTTGCCGGCAATGGATGCAAGCTGCTCAACAATCTGCGCGCGCGGGACCCCTTCGTCACGCAGGCGGCGATGCAGCTGACAGGTCTCGAGCAGCGATTCCTCGCCCTCGCCGATGAGGATGGCAGCGAAGAAAGCCGCGTACGGCTCGGGGTTGTACACCGAGGGGCCGCCGGCGATGATAATGGGGTCGTCCTCGGTGCGGTCAGCCGCTAACAGCGGAATGCCAGCGAGGTCGAGTGCCTCGAGGAAGTTCGTCACCGCCATCTCGTGCGGCACATGCAGACCAACGATATCAAACGAAGCGACCGGCGCTGCACCCTCGAGCGAGAGCAGCGGAATGCCCGCCTCGCGCATGGCGTCACCCATATCGGGCCACGGCACATAGCCACGCTCGCAGGAGATGCCCTCGGCCTGGTTAAGGATGTTGTAGAGGATGGCGATGCCCTGGTTGGGCAGACCGACCTCGTACACATCCGGGTAGATCAGGCAGCAACGGTAGTCGGCATCGGCCTTGGAAAGCGTGCCCCACTCGTGATCGATATAGCGACTCGGCTTCTCGACCTTGGCGAGCAACGGCTCAATTAAATGAAAACAGTCTTGGTATGCAACGCGCAACGGAAAACCCCTAAGCAGCGAGATCTGATGCGTCCTGATAGGACGCCATAGGACGGGTAGCGCCCGCGACCGTGGTCACCAGATCGCGAACGCGGGAGAACGTGGCAGTGACCACCTCGTTGGCACGGCTGTAGTCGACATCGCGCTCGTAGAGCGAAACGAGCGCACGGCCCATGCCATAGGTGCCCGCGGCAGCAGTGAGCGCCTTGACGGCAAACCCAATATGCGGCGTCTGCTTGACAAGTGCGCGGGTGACCGCTCGGATCACAAGACCGCCGGCAAGCACGCCCGCGACCTCGTAGCCGCGCTCAGGCTTAATGCCGCGTCCAAAGACGGCAGCGAGCTCAAAGAGCATACCCACCTGCGCCAGCGCCATAACGGGATAATCGGCGCCCGGCAAAAACACCAGCGCACCGGTCGCCATATTGGTGAGCGCGCACGAGGTGATGATACGATTGGCCGCCGCGATACGCATGAAGGCAAAGTTCGCCGCAAAAGCCGTTTCCTTGTCGGTGCGATCGAGAATCCAGCGGGCAAGCGTCTCGAGCAGATACGTCTTATCGGTTGCCGCTACCACGCCGAGCATGGGCGTGGACTCCTCGATAAACGGCACCTCCACAGCAGACTCGGCAAGCACGCACACGGGCGCGCCGGCGATCACGAGCTCCTGCACGGCACTCTCCAAGCGGTCGGAACCACACGAGAGCACCAGCACCACATCGGTCTCGGTCTTTGGAGCAATTCGCTCCTCCCCCAGACGCTCGCCGCGCACAATGCCCGAGGTCGTCTGCGGCACAAAGGCGTCACGCACCGTCTCGGCCAGAAAGCGCGAGGCGGACGAATCCAGATAGACCGAGACGCGCACCGGCGTATCGGAATCCTTCTTAACGGACGCGCCCATCTTAAAAGAGCGGGTCAGCTTATCTACGGGAATTTTCATAGCAAACCCCTCCAGCGGTTACGCGGCGCCCGAACGATGCCGCCATATGGATTGTACGATACCCACCGTCAGCAGCTGAATCATCATCGAAGACGAACCGAAGCTAATAAACGGTAGCGGAATACCGGTAATCGGCCTCATGCCGATGCACATGCCGATGTTCTCGAAGGTCTGGAACGCCCACATGCCAACGATGCCAACACACGAAAGACGCAAAAACAGAGACTCGCACTTAAAGGCAACGCGGATCGTCGAGAAGATGAGCAGCACGTACAAGCACAGCAGCAAAAAGGAGCCGCAGAAGCCAAAGGTCTCGGACAAAAAGGCGAAGACGAAGTCGGTGTGGAACTCAGGCAGAAAGCCGCCGGCCGACTGCGTCGCATGGCCCAGGCCCTTACCAAAGAAACCGCCCGAGCCGACCGCGATCAACGACTGCTGCAGATTGTACGCATCGTCCGAATCGGCATTATCGGGGTCGATAAAGACCGTCAGACGGTTCATCTGATACTGCTTGATGAGCACATCGTGGCCGAGCAGCGAATCAAAGACCGAATCGAGCGCCAGGACGAGGGCCACCAGGCCCACGAGCAGGGCCAGGGTCGACAGCACCCATTCGCGGCGTGCACCGCTCATACAAATGACGATGGCGCCCGAAACCAGCACGACCAGGCCCGAGCCCAGGTCGCCCATGGCAACGACGGCCAAAAACGGAATGGACAGCATGCCGCAGAGCTTGACGTAGTCGCGAACGGTATCGATGCGGCCGTTATACTGCGAGCCAAGCGTAGCAATAAAGAAGATGGTGATGAGCTTGGCAAGCTCAACGGGCTGGAATGTCAAGCCGATACCGGGAATCTTGATCCAGCCCGTCATGCCCAGACCGCCCGTATAGGACAGACCCGGAATCTTGGGCGAGAGGATCACGATCAGGTCGATGACGAGCAACGCCGTCGAGAAATTGGAAATACCGCGCAGGTCGGAGCGCCAGACCAGCACCGCCAGCACCGTGCCGATACCAATTCCCAGCAAATGGCGTGAGAACGAGGCATCGGCCTTAAACTGCGAAGCCGACCAGATAATGATGGCACCGTAGGCGACGAGCGCCACAGTAGCCACGAGCACACCGATATGCACCTTTTGGCGAAACGTGCCGCGCGAGGCCGAAAGTTGCTTGTTGACACGGTCCAGGCTGCTGCGAGAGCCGGTCTTGGTTGAACGGAACAGATCCGCCGGAGAAAAATCCATCGCAACCTCCTATCGAACCGAAGAATCGCCCGAGGCCGAAGAGGTATCGGGCTCGTCATAAATCACACCGAGCACGTCGCGCACGACATGCATCGCGGTATCTGAGCCGCCGCCGCCCTGCTCCAGGACAGTAGCGATGACATACTTGGGGTCATCGGCCGGTGCATAGGCGCAGAACCAAGCGTATTCGTCCTCGCCGCTTTTCTCGCCCGTGCCCGACTTGCCGTATACCTGCGGCGTCAGGGTGCCAAAGTGAGCCGCCAGGGACGTCGATGCCGTGTAAATCACGTCGTGCATGCCGTTGCGAACAAGAGCCAAATCCGAATCACAGATGCTCTTGGCCTCCAGGCGCGTCTTCTTGCCCTTGCCGTTGTACTTATAGGCATCGCCGTCGCCATCGCGCGACACGGCAGACAAAAACACGTGGGGCACGTACTGTTTGCCGCCGTTGGCAAGACCCATATAGGCGCACGCCTTCTGCTGGGGCGTCACCAGGATGTCGCCCTGGCCGATGGCAATGTTAGTCATATCACCGGCATTCCACTTGCGGTCCTCGGCAGAGGCGTCGGTGAAGTACGACTCTTTCCACTCGGCATCGGGAATACGGCCCGCACCCTCACTCGGCAAATCGATACCGCAGGTCTTACCTAGGCCCCAGCGACGAAAGACCTCCTGCAGGCCCTCGGAATGATGCTCGTCATAAAAGAACGCCTTGCCCATGTCGTAGAAGACGGGGTCGCACGAGTTGGCGATACCCGACTGCAGCGTCATGGTGCCGTGGCCGGAATGCAGCCAGCAGTACATGCACAAAGATATGAACAGGCACGTCCAATAGCCCGTGCAGTTGGTCGTCAGCCCCGCCGAGTAGGTTCCAAACTAAAGACCGGCCAGTGCCGAGAGCGGCTTGATGGTCGAAGCCGACATGTACTGTCCGCTAATGGCGCGGTTGAGCAGCGGGTGGGAACCCTTGTCATCATTGAGCTCGGTCCACACGTCATTTGAGACGCCGCCAATAAAGACGGACGGATCGAACTTGGGCTGGCTCGCCATGCCCAGGATCTCGCCATTGTTGGGATCGAGACACACTACAGCGCCGTTGCCGGCATTGCTGTAGCCAGTGGTCTTGGCAAGCTCGATAGCGCTCGCCAGCGCCGTCTCGCAGGCCTGCTGGATCTTAAGGTCGAGCGTGAGCTTAATGTCAGAGCCGGCCTTCGCGGGCACGGCGCCGGCCTGACCGGTCACATTGCCCGAGGCATCGACCTTGACGGTCTGCTCACCACGAATACCCTGCAGCAGGTTTTCGTAGTAGCTCTCAACGCCCGCCTGGCCCACGATATCGCCCGACTGGTACGTAATCTTGCCAGCAGAAGCATCATCATCGCCAGAGGTTTTCTTATTCTGGGCCTCGAGCTGCTCGGAGGTAATGGTGCCGGTATAGCCCAAGATATGGCATGCCGTCTCGCCATATGGATACTGGCGCTCGGTACGCTCGGCAATCTTGACGCCCGGGAACTCGCCGGCATGCTCCTGAATATAGGCAACCGTGGAGCGACGGACGTCCGTCGCGATGGTATGCAGGCTCTGAGCGCCCTCTGTATTGTCCTGAATATTACGAAGGACCGCCACGTAAGGCATTCCAAGCACGTTGGCAAGATGGCGAACCAGAACCTCATCCTCGGCAAGGTCGCGGTAGGCCACGACAGCAAGTGAGGGACGGTTCTGGACAAGCGCCACGCCATTGCGGTCGAGGATGCGACCGCGCACAGCGGGTGTTGTAACGGTGCGAGTCT
>URYU01000091.1 GCA_900552155.1 uncultured Collinsella sp. | reverse complement strand
CCCACACGACGACAATCGACGATTCTGGGCAGGTGCTCAAAACGCCTGCCTGCCCGCTGAGCGGCAAACAGACGCTCGTATGCCCCGCCGATTTGAGCCGAGGCATCGATGCGTTTACGAACAAAGGGCCCGAGCGAACCACCGCCGGTTCCTTCAAAGTACACGAGCTCGGTTGTTTCAACGGTCGAGCGCTTAAGTACACGCTCCACGCGATAGCTGTCGTCGCAATCGAGCGACGCCAGGTGCTCGGCAAGCGCTGCGGTCAGCTCGTCATCGGAATATGTTGGGGTCTGAGTATCCATAGCCTCCATCATAGCGCAGGGCGCAGACACCCCATGGCATCCGCGCCCCGTTCGTTTGCATCGTTGTTCGGCAGCTCCGCCGGCTCAGATATCAGCCGCTAACTCACCGTCTCCTCGCCAAAGCGATACAGCTCCTCGTTGACCTTTTGGAGGCTGCACCCGCGATCGATGCAAAAGATGATAATCGCATCGCGGCGGTCCTTGCAGTTAAGGACGCTTACCCCGGCAGCCGTCAGCGCACGGTTAGTCTCTTTGAGCGTCAGCGCCATCGCAAAGGCAATCTGCAGCACCTTATTGCGGCTCGGATGCCGCGCACCGGTAAAAATCTGATAGCCAAAGGTCTCATTGAGATCGGCCATACGAACCACGCGCGAGCGCTCCAAGCCCTTTTCCTGCAGTAGCTGCTTCAGGTAGTTCGAAAGCGACGGGGCGGCAAAGTCGTGTTCTTTGATATAGCCATCGATGTTTGGCGCGTCGAGAAGCTCATTGAGTAACTCGTCAGTCAGCTTTTTATCGGGCATACGACTTCACCTCCCCCAGTGCATGCAACATGCTAGAAACCGCTTACGTCCGAACGCTCCCAGCTAGCAACCTGGTCGGGAGACACCGTACCCAGCGCCTCGAACTTCCAGGAGCCGCCCGCCTTCAGATGATTGGTGTTTGCAAGAGCCGTTCCAACCTGGTTGCCATCGGCATCGTACAGAACATATTCAATCTGAATGTAGCTCTTTTCCTTGTCCGTGTTATTGGTCAGCGTGCCCGTGATCTTATAGGTAAACTGATTGGAAGTGTCTTCAGCCTCGTCAGCAATGGTATACGGTTCTTGCGGTTCTTTTCGCTCCTCAGCCTGCTGTGTCGTCTCGGCAGGTTTTGCCGAATCGCTCGCAGACGAATCGGTTGAGTTGTCGCCCATAGAGCCCACGGCACCGACAATAACCAGCACCACGATGATGCCTAGGACAATCTTGCCGATCGGCTTCTTTCCCTCTTTTGCCATTATTCATCCTTCCTACGATCCGGCTACCGTGCCGGCACACAGCACATCGTAGGAAGGATTGAACTTGAATTCATTAGCTGAGAGCTAAGGCTGCGGTAAACGGCCAATGCAGTTATCCAAACGTTGAGCAAACGCACTTTGCGCAACCGTCTGCTGGCAGCGCATCAACCCACCGTGACGGATTCCCCGGTAAAGGCACTGATCATCAACAGGACAAAGAACACCAGGTAGCTGACACTCAGCAAGTACGCAATAATCAGGAAGACGACCCAGCCGACATTGGTTTTACCGTCGGCACGGCGTTGCTCGCGATTACGGCAAAGCCAAATCGTCACGCCAATGGCCACAATCAGCAACACGAGTGCCGCTGCTGCCAACCCGGCAAGCGCAAACATCACGCCAATGCTCACAGCAATAACCGGAAGCAGCAGCAAGCCGCAGCCACACCCACCGGGACTATAAACGGCAGACTGTCGGCATCGCCTCATCGCCGCGCCACCCCCATCATCTTTGAGCACTACAGTGCGATGGCCTGCTGAACAGGAACGATCTTGCCGAGTTCCGGTTCGATCCGCCTTTTCTCGGCCTCAAGGTCAAACGCCACCTGAGCGCGCAGCCAATAACCATCCGTCAGGCCAAAGTAGCGGCAAAGACGGAGGTCGGTGTCGGCCGTCACGCGACGTTTTCCCAAGACAATCTGCCCGATACGCTGAGCCGGAATCCCAGTCTCTTTCGCAAGACGATATTGAGAAATGCCCATGGGAACAAGAAACTCCTCTTTGAGAAGCTCACCAGGAGTCACCGGCGACAGCAAATCGGCCGAAGCCTCATCACTTGTGATAATCGACGATTTCGACATTCCAAGCCATCTCCTGTCTCCACTCAAAACAGACCCGATAGCGCTCGTTAACACGGATGCTATATTGACCGGCACGATCGCCCTTCAAAGCTTCCAGGCGGTTGCCCGGTGGAACGCGAAGATCATCAAGTGAAGCACAAACCTGCAGTTGGCGAATCTTCCTCAACGCAACACGCTCAAAGGGCACGAACCTCCTGACCCGCACACCCATGGCAAAGCGTTCGGTATCCTCATCTTTATACGATGCAATCATAGTATCGCCTTACGTTAGTAACGTCAAACGTTTCTATAGACTTACATCTCTAATATATCGTACGATTGTTCGTGTTTTCTAGAACAAATAGTCCTTTGCGCCTTAGTCAAGCAAAAGCAATCGTTTGTAGACATCGAGGCCTTTGAGAAGGATTTCCTCGTCGAAGAGCATGCTATCGGTATGCAGAGCGCTTGTGGCATAGGCGGGACAGCCATCCGAATCACTCGGGTTGTCTTGGTCCTCTGGCATACCCGTACCCAGCAGGAAAAACACGCCCGGCAGATGGCGTTGATAGAACGCGAAATCCTCGGCGATCAGCAGCGGTTCCTCCACAAGCTGCAGCCCGGGCAAGGCAGGCGCGACGCTGGCAAACAACTCGGGGTCGTTGTCGACCGGCGGATAGCCCTCGGCAAAGTTGAGATCATACGTGCAGCCCGTTGCGGCACAGGCATCGTCCAGCACGCGGCGCACGCCTTCGCGCGCCCGGTCGAACATGTCGTCCGTAAACACACGCAGGCTTCCGGCCACATGGGCCTCCCCCGCCACCGCGTTGCAAACCGTACCGGCCTGCAGCAGACCAAACTTACCGATACAGGGCTTGTCGGTGCCCAGCTCGTCCATCAGTTCGCGCTCGGCAACCAAGAACTTGGCAGCCGCCAGCGCCGCATCGTGCGACTCCTCGACCGGAACGCCATAGGTCTTAGCGATATGGATGCTCGTCCCGTGAATATGAATGTGTGTCTCACTCGAACGCGCCAGCAGCGGACCGGAACAACTCGCCAACGTGCCGGCAGGCAGATCGGGCCACACATGGAAGCCAAAAATGCGGTCGGCCCCATAGCGCTCGAACACACCGCTCTCGCATACCGTCTTGGCACCACCGGTCGTTTCCTCGGCCGGCTGGAACACAAAGAGAACATTGCGCCTAATGGCGCCCGGATGCTCGCGAATCGTACGGTCGACATACGTCGCGGCGGCAAGCGCCATGGCCATGTGTCCGTCATGTCCGCAAGCGTGCATCTTGCCGGGATGGGTTGAGGCAAAGGCCGCTCCCGTCGCTTCCGCGATGGGCAGCGCATCCATATCGGCGCGAATCGCCGTGGCATGCGCGGCATCAACGCCGGCGTCGAAGAAAGCACAGACGCAGCTGGGGCACGGATGGGTCACTTCGCAGGTGCGCGGTGCCCGCACGCCCTCGATATAGGCAATGGTTTGCGGAAGATCGAAATCGAGCTCCGGAATGCGATGGAGATCGCGGCGATAGCGACGGAGTTCTTGGAGCTCGGTCATAGAGGATCCCTTCGTGAGGCACATCTGTTGCAACTTATTGTGATACAGGATTGTGGCGCACATGTTTCCAGCATATCCCTGCATTTTTTAAACGTTATATACGAATACTCTTGTTTGGTAAAGTGCAACGTGGTAGGGTCGTTACCACTTGATAGAGGCGCGGGCACGAAGAACCGCGGGCGAGCCGGCAGGCTTTGACCCCGTGGGGAGGCGAAACCCGCCGAACTGGGCTTTTCGGGCACGAACAACCTGGTGGGCCTGTGGGAAACACCCACAGGACTGTCTGCAGCAATGCGGGAGCGCTATCCGGACATTGGGTCCACGCTATGCGGATTCGATGCGCAGATGGCGCCGTCTGGATAGCGAGGTTTACGGGACATGGCATTGACCCCCAACGAGGCATATGCGGCCAAGCAGCCGTTTGTGGACAAGGAGACACTCGAGCATATCGTCGAGCAGTTCCCCACGCCGTTTCATCTATACGACGAGGCGGGCATCCGCCGCAACATGCAAGAAGTGCGCGACGCCTTTGCATGGAACCCGGGCTTTAAGGAATACTTTGCCGTCAAGGCCAACCCCAACCCGGCGCTCATCTCCATTCTCAACGAATACGGCTGCGGCTGCGATTGCTCGAGCTATACCGAGCTCATGATCGCCCGCTCACTGGGTATCACGGGACACGACATCATGTTCTCGTCCAACGACACACCGGCTGCCGACTTTGAGCTCGCCGACAAGCTGGGTGCCATCGTCAACTTTGCCGACATCAGCCACATCGGGTTCTTTGAGCGCGTTGCGGGGCCCATCCCCAAGACGGTCAGCTGCCGCTTTAATCCAGGCGGCCTGTTCCAGCTCTCCAACGGCATCATGGACAACCCGGGCGACTCCAAATATGGCATGACCACCGAGCAGCTCTTCGAGGCCTTCCGCATGCTCAAGGCCAAGGGCGCCGAGGACTTTGGCATCCACGCATTCCTTGCCAGCAACGCTGTCACCAACGACTACTACCCCAAGCTCGCGCGCATCCTCTTTGAGCTTGCCGTACGCCTGGAGCGCGAGACCGGCGCACACGTCGCCTTCATCAATCTGTCCGGCGGCGTCGGCATCCCCTACCTGCCCGAGCAGCAGACCAACGACATTCGCGCCATCGGCGAGGGAGTACACGCGGCATACGACGAGATCCTGGTTCCCGCCGGCATGGGCGATGTGGCGATCTGCACCGAGATGGGCCGCTTTATGATGGGCCCCTACGGCTGCCTGGTCACCAAGGCCATCCACGAGAAGCTGATCTACAAGGACTATATCGGTGTCGATGCAAGCGCCGTCGATTTGATTCGCCCTGCCATGTATGGCGCCTACCACCACATTACGGTAATGGGTCAGCCGGGCGGCGCCGACAAGGCCACAGCGTCCGTCACGAACACCTATGACATCACGGGCAACCTATGCGAGAACAACGACAAGTTCGCTATCGATCGCGAGCTGCCGCATATCGACATGGGTGACCTGCTTGTAATCCACGATACCGGTGCGCATGGCTACTCCATGGGCTACAACTACAACGGACGGCTGCGCTCGGCCGAGGTCCTGCTGCGCCCCGATGGCGCGGCCGACCTCATCCGCCGCGCCGAGCGCCCGGGCGATTACTTTGCCACGCTCGACGTGCTGCCGTGCGGCCGAGAGCTGCTGGCCAAGTCGCGAGCCGAAAGTGCACGCCGTCGCGCCAAAGACGAGCGCTTGGCAGTCGCAGCTCAATGGAACAAACGCATCCAGATCGCAGAGGCGAAGGGGAAGAACATGGACATCCGCAATCTCGAGGGCTCAACCGTCGCCCTAGTTACGCCGTTTAAAAAGGACGGCAGTGTCGACTTTGACGCGCTTGGGCGCCTTATCGATTTCCACCTGCAAAACGGCACCGACGCCATCCTCACCCTAGGCACCACCGGCGAGAGCGCCACGATGACCGACGACGAGGACAACTCCGTTGTCGCCGCGGTGGGCAAGCAAGTTGCAGGACGCGTCCCCGTCATCGCCGGCTCGGGCTCCAACTCCACGCAGACCATGCTCACCAAGTCGCTTACTTACCAGGGCTTGGGAGCCGACGGCCTGCTGCTCATTACCCCCTACTACAACAAGTCTAACGAAGAGGGTATCTATCAGCACTTTAAGACCGTAGCCGATGCCGTGGACATTCCCTGCATCCTGTACAACATCCCCGGTCGTTGCGGCTGCGGTATCAGCGAGCACAACGTAGAGCGCCTGGCCGCACATCCCAACATCATGGGTATTAAGGAAGCCTCGGGCGACGTCGCCTACGCGGCCAAGATCGCTCACCTGCTGTCAGACGACTTCCGCATGTACTCGGGCGAGGACGCGCTTACCGTGCCGCTCATGAGCCTGGGCGCCTCGGGCACCATCAGCGTGTGGGCCGATGTCCAGCCGCAGCTCGTGCACGACATGTGCCACGCCTATTTGGACGGCGACGTGGAGCGCGCCCGCGATATCCAGATTGCCGGTCAGCCGCTCATCAATGCCCTCTTTAGCGAGGTCAACCCCATCCCCGTTAAGGAAGCGCTCGCCCAGATGGGCATGATCGAGGCAAACTACCGTATGCCGCTGTGCCCCATGGCAGACGACACGCGATCCGCACTTACCGATGCTCTGAAGGGAGCTGGTCTGCTTGATTAAGACCGTCATTATGGGAACGGGCCGCATGGGCTCGCTCATCCGCACCACCGCCGAAAGCATTGTCGATGCCGCCGGGCAGCCCGTTTTTGATATCGTGGCCCAGATTGGCTTCGATTTGAGCGAGCTCGAGAACGCACCGGCTGCCGATGTGATTATCGACTTCTCGAACGTCGCGACCTTCGACGCTGTCGTCGCCTATGTCGAGCGCACGGGCGCGGCGTTGGTCTCAGGCACCACAGGCTACACCCCCGAGCAGATGGACCGCCTGCGTGAGCTGGGCCAGAACACCCGCGTTATGCACTCGGGCAATTACTCCATCGGTATCGCAGCCCTGCGCCATCTGGTAGCGCAGGCTACACGCGAGCTGCCCGGCTTTGACTGCGAAATCGTCGAGACGCACCATAACCAAAAGGTCGACGCCCCCAGCGGCACTGCCAAGTTGTTGCTCGACGCCGTCGTCGAAGCCGAGCCCGAGGCAGGCTACCACCCCGTCTATGGCCGCGAGGGCATGTGCGGAGCACGCGATCCCAAGGAGATCGGCATGCACTCGCTGCGCGGTGGCACTGTCGCCGGCGTCCACGAAGTGAGTTTCTTTGGCCAGGACGAGGAGGTCACGCTCACCCACCGCGCCACGAGCCGTCAGATCTTTGTCAACGGCGCCCTGGCAGCCGCGCAGAAGCTCGTCGCCCGCGAACCCGGCTTCTATACGTTCGACCAGGTCATGTTTGCCTAACCAGGTATCAACCGAATCCACCCAAAGGAGAGATAGCGAATGAGCAACGCAGCCGAGATGGATGCCCAGGAGATTATCAATTACATCGCCACCGCGCCTAAAAAGACGCCTGTCAAGCTGTATGTGCGCGAGAAACCCGGCATGAAGGTTGCCTGGGGCGTCGCACATGTCT
>URYU01000090.1 GCA_900552155.1 uncultured Collinsella sp. | reverse complement strand
GCAGGCGAGAAAGGCGCCCTCGCAGGTGCCACAGCCGGTCACGACGTAGTCGGCAGCGCCGGAGTTGAGCAGCACGGCGGCCAGGATGCCGTTCTGCACATAGGTGAGGGGCTTGGAGTCGGCATCGGCATACATGCCATAGTTAAAGACAGTGTGGCCCATGGGCTCGACAACCTTCTTAAGGGCAGCCTCAATCATAGGGTTCTTGGAGTTCTGAGAGATCTCATTGATCAGAGCGATCTTCATTGCGAATTACCTTTCTATTTCTAACTTGCGGTGAAATACGGACTGTTTTGCCTGATAGAAGCAAAAACCAATCCTTATCTCACCGCAACTCAAATGAAAAACGAGTGGATGAAACCTGATATGGGCAGTTGCGGCTACGCTTATTGAGGCTGTTTTCCAATGTATGCGAGGATGCCGCCGTCGACGTAGAGGATGTGGCCGTTGACGAAGTTCGACGCGTCGGAAGCCAGGAACACGGCGGGGCCCTTCAGATCCTCGGGCGTGCCCCAACGGGCGGCCGGCGTCTTGGCAATGATGAACTGGTCAAACGGATGGCGGCTGCCGTCGGGCTGCGTCTCGCGCAGGGGTGCGGTTTGCGGCGTGGCGATGTAGCCGGGCCCAATGCCGTTGCACTGGATGTTGGCCTCGCCAAATTCGGAGCAGATGTTCTTGGTGAGCATCTTGAGTCCGCCCTTGGCGGCGGCATAGCCGGCGATGGTCTCGCGGCCCAGCTCGCTCATCATCGAGCAGATGTTGATGATCTTGCCGTGGCCCTTGGCGATCATGCCGGGCAGGCAGGCCTTGGACACGATAAACGGTGCGTTGAGGTCAATATCGACGACGCGGCGGAAGTCCTCGGCGCTCATGTCGAGCATCGGGGTACGCTGGATGACGCCAGCGTTGTTGACCAGGATATCGGGCGTGGCGCCAAAGTCGGCCTCAATCTTGGCGATGAGCTCGGCGACGACGGCCTCGTCGGTGACATCGGCAACATAGCCGTGAGCGTCAAAGCCCAGCTCGCGGTAGTGCTTCTCGGCCTCGGCGACCTTGTCGGCGTGACGGGCGTTAAAGGCGATTTTGGCGCCGGCCTCTCCGAGCGCCTCGGCAATGGCCATGCCAATGCCGTAGGTGGCGCCGGTCACGAGCGCGACCTTGCCATCCAGGCGGAAGCTGTCCATAAGATCAGACATAGCGATCCTTTCAAAAGAAACGTTCATCTATATAAGTCTTGCTTTTCATACAAGGTCAGTATAGGAGAAGAGGGGGAATTAAAAGACAGATTCTCCTAAAAACAGGTGAACGTTCACTTTTAAAAGGTAAACGGTGGTCTCGCCCTTGCCGTGCGGACGTCTATTTGCTCTGTTCCTGCGCTCCCTCTGCGATCATGTTGCGGTTGTACACCAGGTGCAGATACATCGCGTCGTGCGCGGCGGTGGGATTGCGCGAGGCGATGGCGTCGGCCACATCGCGGTGCGTGCGGATAGTTTCCTCGACGAGCTTTTTGCCGGTCACGTCGATAAAGAGGGGGACGGATGCCTTGAGCACGCCCATCAGGCGGGGAACGACGAGGTTTCCGGAGCTCTCGGCAATGGCATTGTGGAACGCGGTGTCGGCGGCGGAGTAATCCTCACCGGCCTCGGCCAGGCGCTCGGATTCGTCGCAGAGCTTTTTGATACAGACGACCTGGTCGTTGGTTGCGTGCTCGGCTGCCATGCGTGCCATCTGCGGCTCGATCATACAGCGCCCCTCGAGTAGGTCGCGCGCCAGACGCTGCTTGTCGTCGATAAAGGTAAAGCCCAGCGGGTCGTCGGCAACGCCGGGGTTTGACGCCACATAGGTGCCCGAACCCTGCTTAATGCGCACGATATTGCGCGACTGCAGCAACTTCATGGCCTCGCGCACGGTGCTCCTGCCGGCGCCCAAGCGCTCGACCAGCACGGTTTCCTTAGGCAGGCGATCGCCTTGCGCAAGGTGTTCATCCAGAATCAATTGAATGATTTTCTCCGATATTTGCTCGGGGAGTCCCGATTCGGCGCGGGCCATAGCTATACCTCTCATTACAAAATTCATCTGAGCTATTTTAGCGCACCACGGATGCAATATTGGCCGCTGGATTTGAGTCGGGCGGCTTAGATATACCGTTCGCAGCGCAAATACGACCGTTTACCAAATACATCAGATGTATTTCGAACAAATTTCAAAATAAAACATCAGACTTTTCCAAAACACGCTATAGTCATCAGACGAATTCAAAAGGTCTGATGAATTGGAGGAAAGATGTCAGACCCAACGTTTATGGCCGACCCCACCAGGCTGGTCATCGCCGCTATCGTGGGCATCGCGCTGCTGCTTGCGCTCATCATTAAGTTCAAGCTGCATCCTGTGCTTTCGATGATGGTCTCGGCGCTCGTGATCGGTATCGGCGCCGGCATGCCGCTCGACATGGTGGCAGACACCGTCACCAAGGGCGTGGGCACCACGCTGCAAAACATCGCCCTGCTCATTGGCCTGGGCTCGATGTTTGGTCAGATTCTTGAGGAGAGCGGCGGCGCCAAGAAGATCGCCCAGACCTTCATCGATACCTTTGGGCAGGGTCATTCCAGCTGGGCGCTGGGCATTACCGGTCTGGTTATCGGCACTACGGTGTTCTTTGAGGCCGGCGTGGTCGTTTTGATCCCACTTGCGTTTAGTGTGGCATCCCAGACCAAAAAGTCGACGCTCTACTACGGCATCGCGCTGCTCGCGGGACTGGCCGCTGGCTATGCGTTTGTGCCGCCTTCGGCCGGTTCGGTTTTGGTCGCCGGCACGCTCGGTGTCGACCTGGGCACCATGATCCTCGTCGGTATCCCCACCGCCTTCATCGCCATGGCGATCGCCGGCGTCATCTGGGGCCGCAACGTGGGCGGTCGCATCTTTACCGATGTTCCGGGGCACTTTACCTCTGCCGAGGGCGCGAGCGACGAAAAGGAGCTTCCCTCCTTTGGCATGGTGCTTGCCATCGTGCTCACGCCGCTTTGTCTGATTTTGCTGGGCACGCTGTCTTCTTATATCCCCATGCCCGCCGAGCTCGCCTCGATTCTCGCCTTCCTGGGCAAGCCGTTCGTCGCTTTGACGCTCGCCACGCTCGTCGCGATGTATCTGCTGGGCGCGCGCCGCGGCTACTCCGGCGCCGAGCTCAAGGCCTTGCTCGACCGCTCTCTTAAGCCCGTCGGTATGATCTTGCTGGTTATCGCCTGTGGCGGCGTCATTCGCTGGATGCTGCAGGACTGCGGCTTGGGGCAGGTTATCGGCCCTATGCTCGAGGCTTCACCGCTGCCTTTGGTGGTTGTTGCCTTTTTGATTGCCGTCATGGTGCGTGCCTCTGTCGGCAGCTCCATCGTCGCTATGACCATGGCATCGGGCATTATGGCCGCCATGCCCGCGGTTGCCGGAGCCTCAGTGCTCATGCGTGCCGCCATCTGTCTTGCTATCTGCGGCGGTGCCACGGCCCTCTCGCACGTCAACGATGCCGGTTTTTGGATGTGCTCCTCGTTCCTGGAGATTGACGAGAAGACCACCCTCAAGTCCTGGACCGTTATGGAGACGCTCATCGGCCTTTCGGGTCTTGCCTGCGCCCTGGTGATTTCGTTCTTCGCCTAGTTCGCGTAGCTAAGCATCTTTCGCCGAGTGCATCGCTCGGTACCCATTTTCACCTGATTCATTAACCAACGATTGGTACAACCGTTCAAACCAAAAGAGGAGAGCATTATGGACGAGAAGACCAAGGCACAGATTCAGCAGGAGGCAGCCGACTTGGTTGCCAAGCTGCAGCCGCGTTCCGGCAAGTTCCGCACCATCAGCCCCGAGATGGACCCGCTGCGTCTGGGGTCTGGCTGGACCATCGAGGATCTGGACAAGCCGCAGGTCATTATCGAGTCGACGTTTGGCGACTCGCACCCGGGTTCTGCCGGCCTGTTCGAGCTGGTCGAGGAGGTCCGTGCCGGCGTTGCCGAGGCTGGCGGTCACGGTGCCCGTTACTTCTGCACCGATATCTGCGACGGCGAGGCCCAGGGTCACGATGGCATCAACTACTCGCTGCCCAGCCGCGACATGATCGCCAACATGATCGAGATCCATGCCAAGGCCACCCCGTTCGACGCCGGCGTCTTTGTCGCCAGCTGCGATAAGGGCCTGCCTGCGAACCTCATGGCCATGGGCCGCATCAACATCCCCTCCATCGTCGTTACCGGCGGCGTCATGGATGCCGGTCCCGATCTGTTGACCCTGGAGCAGCTCGGCGCGATTTCTGCCCGCTACGAGCGCGGCGAGATCTCCCGCGAGGAGCTTGAGTTTGCCAAGCACAACGCATGCCCCAGCTGCGGCGCCTGCTCGTTTATGGGCACCGCGTCGACCATGCAGGTTACCGCCGAGGCCCTGGGCCTTATGCTCCCCGGCACTGCCCTGCTGCCCGCTACCAGCTCCGACCTGCGTGAGTTTGCGCGCGAGGCCGGCCGCCAGTCCGTGTGGCTCTCCGAGCACAACCTGTGCCCCCGCGACATCGTGACCAAGGAGTCCTTCGAGAACCTCATCATGGTCCACGGCGCCATCTCCGGTTCCACCAACTCGCTGCTGCACATCCCCGCGATCGCCCGCGAGTTTGGCATCGAGATGTCCGCCGACGACTTCGATCGCCTGCACCGTGGCGCCCACTACCTGCTCAACGTCCGTCCCGCAGGCGAGTGGCCGGCGCAGTTCTTCTACTATGCGGGTGGCGTGCCGCGCATCATGGAGGAGATCAAGTCGATGCTTCACCTCGATGTCATGACCGTCACCGGCAAGACCCTCGGCGAAAACCTCGAGGACCTTAAGAACAACGGCTACTACGAGAAGTGCGGCCGCTACTTGGAGAAGTGGAACCTCAAGCGCGAGGACATCATTCGCCCGTTTGACCAGGCCTTCGGCACCGACGGTTCCATCGCCATCCTCCACGGCAATCTTGCCCCCGAGGGCGCCGTCGTCAAGCACACCGTCGTTCCGCGTGAGATGTTCCAGGCTACGCTCAAGGCCCGTCCGTTCGACTGCGAGGAGGACGCCATTCACGCCGTCCTGACGCACGAGGTCAAGCCCGGCGACGCCGTCATCATTCGCTACGAGGGCCCCAAGGGCTCCGGCATGCCCGAGATGTTCTACACCACCGAGGCTATCGCCAGCGACCCCGAGCTGGGCGCGAGCATCGCCCTGATCACTGACGGCCGCTTCTCTGGCGCTTCCAAGGGCCCGGCTATCGGTCACGTTTCGCCCGAGGCTGCCGTGGGCGGCCCGATTGCCCTGATCGAGGAAGGCGACCTGATCCAGATCAATATTCCCGAGCGCTCGCTGTCCATCGTGGGCATCGCCGGCAAGGAGATGGAGCCGGCCGAGGTCGACGCCGTCCTGGCCGAGCGTCGCGCCGCCTGGAAGCCTAAGGCTAATCGTTACACCTCCGGCACGCTCAAGTTCTTTACCGAGCATGCAGTTTCCGCCATCCAGGGTGGCTACATGGAGTAGCGCCCGGGCGCATCAAATTTCTCCTCTCATAGATGCGCGGCACAAAGAGCTCCGAGTTCACACGAGCTCGGGGCCTTTTTCGTCTGGATTGGGGACGCATGGCCGGACGAAAACAATTTGCGTCTGGTAATAAGCGTACGAAAGCGCAATTTACGTCTTAATTCCGTACGCAAATCAAGACGAAAATCGTTTACGTCTGCTTTAATCCGTACGAAAACGGTTTTCGTCTTGCAGGGCAGTTGCCGTTTCTACAGTTCAACTTCCAGTTCGGCTTTGTGCTCGTAGAGGTAGTCGCGCATGTAGGGGATGGCAAATGAGACCTTGCCGTACGAGGGAGCCTCGATAATCGATTCTCTTAACAGGCGGCTGCGGACGGAACTCACCTGTTGAGGCGTTTTGTTTAGGGCATCGGCAACCATGCTGGTCGAGCTCGTCTGCCCCAAAGATGCCATGCTCAGCAGATAAGCGATGCACGTGGGCGGAATGCGCTGCAGCGCGGGCTCAATCACCATGGCGCAGAAGCGTTCGCGTGCCGTTGCAATGCCGCGCTCGGCTTCTTCTTCTCCAATAATCGCTGTATGTGCGCGTCTCGCCAACTGCCATGCGTAGTATCCAACGAGTTGGATCATGAAAGGATAGCCTTGCGTTGCCTCGGCAAGTTGGCCGGCAATACCTGGCTGCAACTCCATGCCAGACGCTTCAATGGTTTCCTCGAGGGAATACAACACTTCGGTTACTGCTACAGCCTTCAGGTCAAAGGGGAGGGCGCGGCGCAAAAACGCAAGTGTCTTTCCGTTGATGATGCTTTCAATCATCGAAGGCAGACCCGCAAAAACACAGGCGATATCAAGGTCTTCGCCGATAACCTGCTGAATCGCAATGGAGAGCGTTCGGACCTCATCGAGCTCTGCGTCCTGAACCTCGTCGAGAGTGATGAGCAGGCCGTTTCCATTCTTGGATATTGTCTGTCTCAAAGCGTCGCGTAGCGATGGGCCGATTCGCTCAATGTCTATGCTGCCGATGGATATGCCAGCTACGGTGGGCTCAAATCTGGCGTGTTTGGCCTGGAATTTGGGCTGCAGCTGTTCGAGAATGCGCTGGCAAAGTCCCTCGGTTGCGACCTCTTTTATGACCGTCCAGCCACGGCTTTGCGCCAAACGTGAGCACTCGTCAAGGAGGACCGTCTTGCCCGTTCCACGGACGCCGGCTATGCGCATTAGGCGCCCCGGGGCACCAGGCCCGTTGACGAGGCCTTCATTGAATTCTTCGAGCACATCTTCGCGGCCGATAATCGTGGGAGGTGTTTTACCTGCTGTGGGCTTAAAAGGGTTTGTTTGCATGTGAGCCACCTTTGCTCAAGATATAGCAAGATATAGCAAAGTATAGTGAGATATAGCAAAGTATAGTGAGATATAGCAACGTATAGCGCTGTTCGCGGGTTCTTACGGTGGTGCTATTTTCCGAATGCCGCGCGGATAAAGCGCTGGGCGAACAGCTTGTTGGCGACGTTGATGACATGGCCCAGGAACAGTGCCGAGATGGCGGTCGTGACGCCAAAGCCGCCCAGGTTGTACATAAAGATCAGCGACAACGCGAGCGAGGCGGCGACATGTGAGCAGTCAAACACGACTTTTACGTCACCAAAGCGGCGTTTAAGCTTTTCGGCAATGACTTGCACCAAGCCGTCGGGCGCGTTGGGGACAACGCCCATGTTGACGACGAGACTTACGCCAAATGCGGTGACAGCGAGGGAGAGCAGCATGGTCGCAATCTGTGTGGGGA
>URYU01000089.1 GCA_900552155.1 uncultured Collinsella sp. | reverse complement strand
CACCAGGCCTGCGACATTCTATTCTGCAAGGGCAACGTCGTGCCCGTCTGTCGCGACCAGCTGCCGCACATCGAACTGACCCGCACCATCGCCCGCCGCTTTAACAACCGCTACGGCAAGGTATTTCCCGAGGTCGACGCATTGCTGTCCGAGACCCCGCTGCTTCCCGGCCTTGACGGTCGCAAGATGAGCAAGAGCTACGGCAACGCCATCAATATCTCGATGACCGCCGAGGAGACGGCCAAACGCATCAAGAAGAGCCAGACCGACTCCGAGCGCATGATCACGTTCGATCCCGAGAACCGCCCCGGCGTGTCTGGCCTGCTTTCGACAGCCGCCATCTGCACCGGTCGCTCCGAGGTCGAGATTGCCGAGGAGATCGGCATGGGCGGCTCCGGCCAGCTCAAGAAGTACGTGACCGAGGCCGTCAACGAGTACTTCGCACCGATCCGCGAGCGTCGCCAGCGCTACGAGAACGATCTGGACTATGTGAAGGACGTCCTGCACGAGGGCAACCGTCGCGCCAACGAGATCGCCGAGCAGACCCTGGCCGAGGTTCAGGACGCCATGGGCATGGTGTACTAGACCGATCTGCTGGCTTGAGCTTTCGATTGCTTTAGGGCGGGCGCTACGGCGTCCGCCTTTTTTGGAGCCGGACCGCTTCGGCTCCGTCCATCGCATCCCCTCGACAAACAGGAACAGGCCCGCCGGCAGCTAGTTGCCAGCAGGCCTGTTCCCGAAGTACACCGTTGAATCGCACAGAGGGGAGGAATGCGAATCAAACTCAACAGGGCAGGCTTTTTCATCGCCTATTGCCTGCTCCGTTGCTGAAACCAATATAGTTCACCGTGGTTTACTTTCTGATGGCAAAGTACGCCACCACACCTTCTCCATAAGTTAGCTCTGGTAAACCTACAGCGTAAAACCACCACAAAGGGGACAGGCGCCTTTGTGGTGGTTTTCGCCACGGCAGAACCGCTAGAGCCCGGCAGGCCAGCGACAGGCGGCCAAGTCGACGTGCATGTCGTCCTTAAACGCCACACCTTCCCCTAGCAAAAGCTCACGTTGAGCATCGGGACCGCCAAAAGCGAAGCCCTCGCATATGTGCCCGTCGGCAAACACCACGCGGTGACAGGGAATCTCGCCGGGGCGCGGATTACTATGCAGGGCATACCCCACGTACCGCGCACTTCGTGGACGACCGGCAAGCATCGCCACCTGGCCATACGTGGCGACCATCCCCTCGGGGATCTGCTCGACCACCTCGTACACCCGTTCAAAAAAGCCCTCAGACGCCATTGCTCGCTCCCTTCCACCCGGAAAAGCATAAACCACCACAAAGGTGCCTGTCCCCTTTGTGGTGGTTTATGGCAGGGCGGTTAGTTGGCGGGCTGGAAGAAGGCTACGGCGACGGCGCCGGGGCCTACGTGGGTGCCGATGGTGGCGCCGATGGTGTGAACGGGCAACTCGCCCTCGGTGTGGCCAGCCCACAGTGCCGCGCTGTCCTCGACATACTTCTTGAGCACCGCATCCGAAAGGCCCGTATAGCCCAGCGCCAGCGGCATGGAAAAGTCGATGCCGCCTGACTTTTCGACCTTTTGGTTGAGCAGGTTGCGGCCGTTCTTGGAACCGCGCGCCTTGCCCAACTGCACGATAAGGCCGTCCTCGACAGCCACCACGGGCTTCACGTTGAGCAGCGTGCCCACGGCGCCGGCCGCAGCAGATAGACGACCGCCGCGAACCAGGTACTCCAGCGTCTCGAGCAGGCCGATGACGACCACGCGGTCACGGACGGCCTCGACGGCCGCCGCGATCTGGGCCGCACTACGGCCCTCGTCCACCAGGCGCAGGGCATACTCGACCAGGACACGCTCACCCAGAGTGACGTTGTTGCTATCCACCACGTACACGTCGCCGCCCGGCGCCTCGGCAAGTGCGGTACGGGCACTCTGATTGGTGCCCGAAAGCTTAGCGCCCACGGTAATAATCACAGCCTCATCGCCGGCATCACGCGCCTCGGCAATAGCCTGCGAAAACGCGTACGGGTTGACCTGGCCGGTCTTGGGCAGCTCATCGCGCTCCACGAGCATCTCGTAAAAGCGCTGGTGATCGATGTCGACGCCATCCATGTACACATCGGTGCCAAAGGTGACGGACAGCGGCAGAACACGCAGAGCGGGGTGCTCAGCCGGCGACATATCGCTCGCGGAATCGGTAATAATACGAATGGACATAGCGAATCCTTTCTTTCGCGGACCTCTCGCAGGGAATTTTGACAGCAATGCCCCGGCACGGCATACGCACTCAAACGGGACTATGCAGTTGTTAATTGGAAGCAAATGCCTTGGCGGCCTTAGATCTCGCGCAGGGTGTTGAGAATCGTGCGCAGCGACGCATACATCTGCTCGCGCTGCTCCACACCCATAGCCTTACCGGTGGTATCGAGCACCTCGCGAATGATGCGGTCCGCCTCGCTCATGCTCTCGCCGCCCAGAGCGGTCAGGCGCACCGGAGCACGATACTTAACGGCGGCATCGCCCGAATCATCGACCTCGACGTAGCCACCCTCCTCCAGATGCGCCAGCGTACGCGAGACGGCGGCGCGGGTCACGCCTGCCATGCGAGCCAGGTCGGCGCCAGTCAGGCCGTCCTTGCTGCGCTCAAGATAGTACAGGCACATAACGTCGGAGCCCTTGAGGCCCAGCCTTGCGCCCTCGGATGTCTTAATGCGCTGGATCTCCTTGTAGAGCCCACTGATCAGTCCGACAAAGTCCTCGAAACGTGTCTCGTCGTTCTGCTGCATGGGAGACGACCGCCTTTCGCTTGCATAATGCTTACGGGTAAACATCTTAGCCGTACTTAACGGCCGGCAGCCCTGCACGCCCTATTTGTTAACCCATCAACATAAAAACCACCACAAAGAGGACAGGCACCTTTGTGGTGGTTTGGGCCGGCGAACATGATCCGCAGGCGTCGCTACAGCTCCACGCAGGGATTGTCGCGGGTCACAAGCGTCTTAACGACAACCGTCGCTCCCAGATAGCGCTCAAGCAGCTCGGCCAAGCGATCGATGGCGGCCTGGCAATCCCCCATCCGCTCGGGCTCCACGCACTCAATCGCCAGGAACGCATCGGCCGAATCGTCGGACAGAGCCGTTCGAACGCCGTCGCGCCAGTTCCAGCAACGGCACACGGCGCCCGCATCATCGATGTAGGCGAGCTCGCCAGGCAGCGTCGGATCGTCCGCCTCCTCGCCAAGTGGCAAGAACGCGTCGCCGCCGTCGGTCACCGCCAGGCGCAGATTGCCCTCAATAGCATGCAAATCCTCACCGCCAACGGGCAGCGCATAAGTCAACGAAATCGTGTTGTAGATATCCACCGCCGGCGTGATGTGGCCGACCGGCTTGCCTTTGAGCACGCGCTTGAGCAGGTTCTCAACTGAGCAACGCGCGCCCTTTTTAGTCTTGAACAGCCGGTACGCGTCACGCCAGGCCTTAACCGGCGCATTCTCGCTGATGGTATCACTCGTCAGGTGACGCTCCGCATCGATATTGGCGCGGTCGAGCAACGCGGCAATCGCATCCACGTCCTCCTGGGAAATCTGCGCCGCGGGCTTCATGCCCTTTACGACCACAACGCCGATAGCCGCCTGCGGAAACAGCTCCCAAAACGAATCCTCGGTAACGAAACTCTTCATATGCTCTCCCTTCATAGCGTGCGCCTGAGCGAGGGCGCCTAAACAAAAAGCGCCCTCACAGCGGCCACCTTCAAAGTCCTACGGTGCCGCCACAAGAGCGCTTGCGCTGCCCCCATCCGGAGAAGGGGGCGATATGTCAGGCGTATTGTAACCTGAGTCATCCGCCCAAGCAAAACCACCACAAAGGTACCTGTCCCCTTTGTGGTGGATATGGACTCGCAGCGACGCTAGTGGCGGAGTCCCAGCAAGCCGCGGCCGCGATGACGGGCCTCGGCGGACACCTGGGCGTGCGGGCCGGCGGCCTTGACGGACTCGGGCAGGTGCGAGTACTTCTTCTCGAAGTTCTCCTCGAACATCACGGCCAGGTTGTGCGCTGCCTCGTCGTAGCGCGCGGTGCTCTGCCAGTACTGGCGCGGCACCAGGATGCCGTCGGGCACACCGTGGCACGTAGTGGGAATGTCGACATTAAAGATATCGTCGTGCACAAACTCGCTGTCCTCGATGGTACCGTCGAGGGCGCGAGCGACCAGTGAGCGCGTGTAGGCCAGCTCGATGCGATGGCCCACGCCGTAGCCGCCGCCAATCCAGCCGGTGTTGACCAGGTAGACGCGCGTGCGGCCGTCGGCGATGCGCTCGCCGAGCATCTTAGCGTAGACCATGGGGTCGAGCGGCATAAACGGCTCGCCAAACAGCGAGGAGAACGTGGGCGTGGGCTCGGTGACGCCGACCTCGGTGCCGGGGATCTTGGCGGTGAAGCCCGTCACAAAGTGGTACATGGCGGCGTCGGCCGTCAGGCGTGAGATGGGCGGCAGCACGCCAAAAGCGTCGCAAGTCAGGAACAGCACGACACTCGGAGTGGTGCCCATGCCCTTAGTCCACGCGTTAGGAATGTGCTCCACGGGATAGGCCGCGCGCGTGTTGTGCGTGATCGAGATGTCGTCGTAGTTGGGCTTGCGGTTCTCGTCGAGCACCACGTTTTCGCAGATCGCGCCAAAGCGGACAGCGTTGAAGATCTCGGGCTCGTGGACGGCGTCCAGGCCCTCGCATTTGGCGTAGCAGCCGCCCTCGATGTTAAAGATGCCCATGTCGGACCAGCCGTGCTCGTCGTCGCCAATCAGCAGGCGCGTGGGATTGGCCGAAAGCGTGGTCTTGCCGGTGCCGGACAGGCCAAAGAACACGGCGGTCTCGTGCGTGACGGGATCCATGCTGGCCGAGCAGTGCATGGGCAGCACGTCGTCCTCGACGGGCAGCAGATAGTTCATAACGCTGAAGATGGACTTTTTGATCTCGCCGGAGTAGCCGGTACCCGCGACCAAAATCACGCGCTCCTGGAAGTTGATGACCACGGCGGCGCTGGAGTTGAGGCCCTTGATGGCAGGGTCGCATTGGTAGCCCGGCGCGGCGAGCACGCAGAAGTCCGGCTCGCCGGTGCGCGCGATTTCGCGGGCGAGCGGGCGGGCGAGCATCTGCTTAATGAAGAGCGCCTGGCTGGCACGCTCGCAGGCGACGAGCAGGCGGCGCGTGTGGTTGCGGTCGGCGCCGGCCATGCCGCGGGTGACGAACACATCGCGCTCGTTGAGATAGTCGACGATGCCGGCTTTGATGACCTCGTAGCTTTCGACGGACAGCGGGCGGTTGACGGCGCCCCAGGCAATCTTGTCGTGGACATCGGGGGTGTCAACGATAAAGCGGTCGTTGGGCGAACGTCCGGTACGCTCCCCCGTCTCGATCACCAGCGCGCCGTTGGATGCCATGCGGCCTTCGTTGCGGCGGATGGCATGCTCGACGAGCTCGGCTGCCGGCAGGTCAACCAGCAGGCGGGGCTGGTTCTCAGCGGGGTCTTCGACCAGCGTAATGCCAAAATTGGACAGAACTTCTGCAGGGGTAACACCAGGCATGGGGCCTCCTTTAAAAACGCGGCACGTGGACGCGGCGCGCACTTTACTCACGTAAAGCCCGTTGTACCCGATATGCAAAAACGTTTTTGCGGCAAGGGCGGCAAGCCCGCCCAACGGTCAAAAATCGCAGGCAAGCGGCCCAGTCATTGGGGACGTTCTTAAACGACTAGTCATTGGGGACACTCTTGAACAGACAACATTCAAGGAGTGTCCCCGGATGCCGGCACTTAGGGACGTTCCCAAAGTGCCGGCACATAAGGAACGTCCCTAAGTGCCGACTACAGCGGCAGGCCTTGGCCGAGCATGGCTATGGCGCTCATCAGGACCAGCATGCCGGCGGCGTAGGGCAGGACGGCGCCCAGGAGTTCGGCATCCTTACCGCGCACGAGCACGGCGGCAAGACCAATGGCGAGGGTCTGCGGCGAGATCATCTTACCGGCGGCGACGCCCAGGGCGTTCAACGCGACCATCCAGTAGTCGCTCACACCCAGCGCAGTGGCAGCCTGGCTCTGAATGGGGCCAAACAGCATGCCCGAGGACGTGCCCGAGCCGGTCACAAACGCACCAACCGCCCCGCTCCACGGAGCCAGAATCGGGTACAGCCCACCGGCGACGGCGATGCAGAACGCGCTGATCGAAGAGATCATGCCCGCATAGCCCATCACCTTGGCACAGCCCAGCACCGAAAGCATCGTGATCACCGTCGGCATCATCTGCTTCACAGTCGCGGCCAGCACCTCGCCCATCATGCGTGGCGAAGCACCCTGAATGGCACCGCCGACAAACGCGGCCAGGAAGATCCAAACACCCGGCGTGTTAATCCACGAAAACGTAAGCATACCGGGATTCTCACCGCAATACACCTGCACATGGCTCGCAAACGGTGCGAGCGCAGCATGTACCGCAGGCACCAGATTAGACGTGCCCAGCAGCAACACAAAGATCAGGATGAAGCACGACCAGGCCGAAAGCGCCGACTTAACGGTGAGCTTCTCCCCCGCCTCGATATTCATGTGAAAGCGTGCGTCCAGATGCCCCGACTTCTCGGCACGCATGGCAAGTGCAGCTGTCAGCGCGAGCGAAACGATGGATCCTACGACCACGGCCAGCTCGGGGCCCACAAACATGGCAACGACCAGAGCCGCGCCGACAAACGACACGCCGGAGAGCAACGCCACGCCGGCAACACCGTGCAGACGCTCGCCCACACTCGCGGCATTGCCCTGGTCATCGGCAACACGGCCCGCAACCAGCACAATAAATAGCGGCATCACCACAAAGAACGGTGCGAGCTGCACCAGCTGAACGGTCGCTAGGTGAAGGGAATCCAAACCCACCAGGTCGGCAACGGACACCGTGGGGATGCCGATGGAGCCGTAGGGCGGGGGCACGCCGTGGGCCAGCAGGCTGATGAGCACGGCAGGCACGGCCTCAAAGCCCAGGCCCGCGAGCATGCCGGCGGGAATGGCGACAGCGGTACCGAAGCCGGCCATGCCCTCCATAAAGCCACCGAAGCACCAAGCCACGAGCAGCGCCAGCAGACGGCGGTCGCTGCTGATGGAGGTGATCATGCTGCCGATCACGTCCATGGCACCCGTACGAACGCACAGGTTATACGTGAACACCGCGGCGATGATCACCAGGACGATGGGCCACAACGCCATCAAAAAAACTACGAGCGAGGCGGTCGCGATCTCCGCTGCCGGCAGGTGACACCATGCGAAGGCA
>URYU01000088.1 GCA_900552155.1 uncultured Collinsella sp. | reverse complement strand
GGCGGAGCGCACGTTGCGAGCGCTCGACTACGCGATTTTGGTTGTGGGCGCCAACGATGGCGTGCAGGGGCACACCGAAACCCTGTGGCGCCTGCTTGCGCGCTATGACATCCCGACGTTCATCTATATCAATAAAATCGATTTGGAGAATCCCGGCCGCGATGTTTTGCTGGCACAACTTGGGCAGCGTCTTTCCGAGGGCTGCCTAGATGCCAGCGAACTGTTGGCGGGCGGCGCCGTTCAGGAGGACGCTGCCGCGTTGGCCGAGGCGGCGCTCGAGGAGTTTCTTGAGGCGGGCGGACTTTCCGTCGCGACGCTGTCGCGCATGGTTGCCGAGCGCAAGCTCTTTCCCTGCTTTGCCGGCTCGGCGCTCAAGGACCAAGGCGTGGACGAGCTGCTGGATGGCATATGCGCGCTGATGCGTGAACAGGCATGGCTTCCGGAGTTTGCCGCGCGCGTCTATCGTGTCAGCCGCGGGGATCGCGGCGAGCGCTTGGCTTGGGTTAAAGTGACCGGCGGCACGCTGCATGCCAAGCAGATGATTGACGGACGTTCCGGCGCCGAGGCATGGGAGCAGAAGGTCGATCAGGTACGCATCTATAACGGCGAAAAGTATGAGCTTGCCCAAGAAGTTACTGCTGGCGGTATTTGTGCCGTGACGGGTCTTGCGCACGTTCGCCCAGGGGACGCCCTGGGCGCGGAGCCTGCGGGCGATGCACCCGTCATTGCGCCGGTCCTCACCTATACGGTACTGCCGGGCGAGCACGATGTCCATACGGTGTTCCAAGCGCTGACCGAGCTTGCCGATGAGGACCCCATGCTCGGCGTAAGCTGGAACACGCATCTTGAGCAGATTCATCTGCAGTTGATGGGTGCGGTGCAGCGCGAGGTCGTGCAGCGGGTGTTGGCCGATCGCTTTGGCCTTTCGGTTTCGTTTGAGTCTGGCGGCATCCTCTATAAGGAGACTATTTCGCAGTCGGTCGAGGGCGTGGGTCACTTTGAGCCACTGCGCCACTATGCCGAGGTGCATCTGAGCCTGGAGCCGTTGCCAGCGGGTTCGGGCGTGCAGTTTGGCACCGTGGCCTCGACCGACGAGCTCGATCTTAACTGGCAGCGTTTGGCGCTCACCAACGCCATGGAGCGCGATCACCTGGGCGTGCTGACCGGCTCTCCCATCACCGATATTCGCATTACGCTCACGGGCGGTCGTGCGCATGCCAAGCACACCGAGGGCGGCGATTTTCGCCAGGCCACGTACCGCGCGATTCGCCAGGGTTTGATGCAGGCACGTGAGGCCGGCGCGGCGGTGCTGTTGGAGCCGTGGTACCGCTTTGAGCTCGAGGTGCCGGGGGAGTGCGTGGGTCGGGCGCTCTCGGATGCCACGCGCATGGGTGCCGAGTACGAGCCGCCGACGATGGCGGGAGACCGGGCGAAGCTTGTGGGTTGCGTGCCGGCATCCGAGGTGCAGGATTACGCGCTGGAGGTGGCTGCCTACACGAGTGGTCGCGGACATTTGTACCAAGAGTTCGCCGGCTATGCGGCTTGCCATGATGCCGAGCGCGTCATCGAGACGGCCGCCTATGGGCCCGAGGCCGATCTGCCCAACACGCCCGATTCGGTCTTTTGCTCTCACGGCGCCGGTTACACGGTCAAATGGTGCGACGTGCCCGCCGCGGCGCACGTAAAGATCGATCCCGCCACCTTCCGCCCCTGGCGAGCAGCAGACGCCGAGTTTTTCGGCCACATGTGACAAAGGGACAGTCCCTTTGTCACATTCAGATGGTATAACTCGGTATAAGTTGGTATAACTATTATCAGGGTTTTCCAATCCGAGGAGGCCGACATGAATCCAAATCCCTTTAAGCCAACGGCAGGCAAGCGGCCTCCGATGCTCATCGGTCGCGAGTCGGTCATCGAAGATTTCGAGGAAGGGCTCGATAACGGCGCCGGAGCGCCGGGTAGGCTTATGCTCATTACGGGAAACCGCGGCTGTGGAAAAACGGTTCTTCTGCGGGAGCTGCAGCGTCTAGCCAATGAGCGCGGATGGGCGGTTGTCTCCGATTCCGCTTCGCTTGGCTTATGCGATCGCTTGGCCGACGCGCTTCGCTCGAATAAACCCGTTGCGACGTCAATGGAGTTCGGTCCGTCGTTTGGCCGGATGTCGGTCGAGGCGGCGCGAGCAAATGGCGAGACGTTGCGAGGGCTGGTCAACGAGCGCCTCAAGGGGCTCGGGCCGGGAAAGGGCTTACTGTTTGCGATTGACGAGGCGCAATCGGCATCTATCGAGGAACTGGCGGCTCTTGCCGTGCTCTATCAGCGGGTGCTCGGAGATCAGGATGCCACGGGCTTGCCCGATAGCGACCAGCGCGGTCTTGCGCTGGTGTTCGCCGGTTTACCCAGTATGGTTGACGATCTGCTCGAAGAGCCGAGTGTGACGTTTTTGCGGCGTGCCCAGCAGCGTACGCTGGGGGCGATATCTTTGCCCAAGGTGCGCGATTCATATATCCAGACGGTCAAAGACGCTGGTCTTTACGTTGACGCGGAGACAGCGGACCTTGCGGCACACAAGAGCATGGGGCATCCCTATATGGTTCAGCTGGTGGGCTATTACATGTGGCGCTCTGCTGTCCGGCGTGGCTCGCAGGTCATCGAAAGGCGCGATGTCGAGGATGGCCATGCGGATGCCATCTCCGAGTTCTACGAAGCGGTTGACGCGCCTCTGTATTATGGGCTGCGCAGTCCGCAGCGCCTCTTTATCGAGGCCATGGCGGTTGACGAGGGTAAACCGACGCGCATGGCGGATATCATTGAGCGTTGCGACCGTACCCAGAGCTGGGCGAGTAAATATCGCGCAAGCCTGATTCGCGAGCGCGTCATAGAGGCTGCCGGATACGGCCTCGTCCGGTTTACCGTGCCCATGCTGGGCGCGTACATTCGCGATCGCATTTTATGGCACGAGTAATGTGAAAAGGGACGGTCCCTTTGCACATCGATAGATATGAGGTCAAAACATGGTGATTCATACCGAGCGTTTGACGCTTCGTCCGTGGCGCGAGACGGATGCGGAGAGCCTGTTTGCATATGCGAGCGACCCGGATGTGGGGCCGGCTGCGGGCTGGCCGCCACATCGAAGCATTGAGGAGAGCAGGGAGATCATTCGGACAGTTTTTGCGGCACCCCATACCTTTGCCGTTTGCCTGACTGCGACAGACGAGCCTGTGGGCAGCATCGGGCTCATGCCGCCTCGTTGCGAGTCGAGCGATCGGAGCGCTGAACTCGAACTTGAAGTGGGCTATTGGATCGCCAAGCCGTTCTGGGGCCGAGGCTTTGCTCCCGAAGCGGTACGAGCCATGCAGTGCTATGCGTTCGAAACGCTTGGCTGCAAGGCGCTTTGGTGCGGATACTACGAGGGCAATAACAAGTCGTTACGCGTTCAGCAAAAGTGCGGATTCGCACCGCATCACGTTGAGCGTGACGTGCCCTGCGAGCTTATGGGCGATGTGCGTACCGAGTACTTTACGTATTTGACCTGCGAAGACTGGCGCAGGCAGGCGCGGCACGAGTAATGTGGCAAAGGGACAGTCCTCTTGTCATATTCGATCAACTGGAAGGGGAGCGATGACGGTGTTGCAACAACCATGTGCTATCGAGGTGCGTGGCGCGCGCGTGCACAACCTCAAGGACATCGACATCGATATCCCGCTGGGAAAGCTCGTGGGTATTGCCGGCGTGTCGGGTTCGGGCAAGAGTTCGCTGGCACTGGGAGTTCTTTATGCCGAGGGCTCGCGCCGTTACCTGGAGGCGCTCAGCACCTACACCCGCCGACGGCTCACCCAGGCCGAACACGCTCAGGTGGACGAGGTACTGCACGTGCCGGCGGCGCTCGCATTGCATCAGCGCCCCAGCGTGCCGGGCGTGCGTTCCACCTTTGGCACCATGACCGAGCTCAACAACAGCCTGCGCCTGCTCTTTAGCCGCTGCGCCCATCACGTGTGCCCGCATTGCGGGGCGCGCGTGGAGCCGAGTCTTAACGTGGCTGCGGGCCTGTCGCTCACGTGCCCCGCATGCGGCCGCGAGTTCTACGCGCCGAGTGCCGAAGATTTGGCTTTCAATAGCGGCGGCGCGTGCCCCACCTGCGGCGGCACCGGTGTCATGCGCGAGGTGGATGAGGCGAGCCTGGTGCCCGACGAGTCAAAGACTATCAACGAGGGCGCGGTGCTTCCCTGGGGCACGCTCATGTGGGACCTGATGAAACAGGTGGCTGGCGAGATGGGCGTGCGCACCGACGTGCCGTTTAACCAGCTCACGCCCGCCGAGCGCGATATCGTGTTCCATGGCCCGGCGGTAAAGAAGCACATTCTCTACGTTCCCAAAAACGGCGAGGGCGCCACGCCGCTCGACTTTACCTATTACAACGCCGTCTATACGGTCGAGAATGCGCTTGCCAAGGTTAAGGACGACAAGGGTCTCAAGCGCGTTGCACGCTTTTTGCGCGAGGGGCCGTGCCGCGACTGCGGTGGCACGCGGCTTTCCGAGGCGGCACGCCAGCCCCAGGTGCGCGGTATCAATCTGGCGCAGGCAGCTGCCATGACACTGGGCGAGGCGATTGAGTGGGTGCGTGGGGTGCCCGCATCCTTGCCGGATGAGATGCAGCCCATGGCGACGGATATCTGCGATTCGTTTTTGAGCGTGGCCCGTCGCCTGGTCGACCTGGGCCTTGATTACCTTTCGCTCGATCGCGCCGGCGCCACGCTGTCCACGGGTGAGCGCCAGCGCGTGCAGCTTGCCCGCGTGGTGCGCAACCGATCGACGGGCGTGCTGTATGTGCTCGACGAGCCCTCGATCGGTCTGCATCCTGCCAATGTCGACGGCCTGGTAGGCGTGATGCGCGATTTGGTGGATGACGGCAACACCGTGGTCGTTGTCGATCACGACACGCGCGTATTGGCGGAAGCCGATTATCTGGTCGAGATGGGCCCCGTTGCCGGAGCGGGCGGCGGTAATGTGATCGCTGCCGGTACGGTGGCTGAGGTCGAGCAATCGCAGGGCAGCCGCATCGCGCCGTTTTTGCGCGCAGACCCCAAGCGCTTGCGCTCGCAGGTGACTGACGACGAAATGTTCGACCGGGGCCATATCCGCATGGCGACCGATACCATCCATACCGTCAAGTCGCTCGAAGTCGATATCCCGCGCGGTCGCTTGGTTGCGGTGACGGGCGTTTCGGGTTCGGGTAAGACGACGTTAGTGCTCGAGACGCTCATTCCCGCACTCAAGGCGCGGGCGGCCGGCGAGCGCCTGCCTGCCCACGTGCGCTGGGTCGATGCCGAGAGCATCGCACGCGCCAACCTGATTGATGCCACGCCCATCGGCGCCAACGTGCGCTCGACGGTAGCGACCTATGCCGACATTCACGACGAGCTACGCCGCGCCTTCGCCCGTACGTCCGAGGCTAAGGCGGCGGGATATAAGGCGGGTGCCTTTAGCTACAACACCGGTGCCTTGCGCTGCCCTACGTGTGATGGCACGGGCTCGATATCGCTCGACGTGCAGTTTTTGCCCGATGTCGAGATCGTCTGTCCCGCATGCCGCGGCTCTCGCTATGCAGACGCGGCTTCACATATCCATCGTGAGGGCAAAGACGGGAGCCTGCTTACATTGCCGCAGCTCATGGACATGAGTGTGGACGAGGCTATCGACGCCACGCTGGGGCTCAAGAAGGTTCAGACTCGCCTGCAAACCCTGCACGACCTAGGCCTGGGCTATCTCACGCTCGGTGAGCCCACGCCGGCGCTTTCGGGCGGCGAGGCGCAGCGTCTTAAGCTTGCGAGCGAGATGGGCCGCGTGCAGGACGATGCCGTATTCGTATTCGATGAGCCCACGATCGGCTTGCACCCGCTCGATGTTCAGGTGTTGCTGAGTGTGTTTGACGGCCTTGTTGCCAAGGGCGCCACAGTTGTCGTGATCGAGCATGACCTCGACCTTATCCGTAACGCCGACTACGTAATCGACATGGGCCCAGGGGGCGGCGACGCCGGCGGGCAGGTCGTCTGCGCCGGCACGCCGGCCGACATTGCTGCCTGCTCTAAGAGCATTACCGGCCGTTACCTCTAAACGATGTGACAAAGGGACTGTCCCTTTGTCACATTCCCGGAAAGCCTGTTTGGCGCAGAGCTTCGTAGAGGACGATTGCGGCGCTGTTGGAGAGGTTGAGTGCGCTGATGCGGTAGTCATCCGGGTTGACGAAGTTGCCGCAGATGTCCTGTTGAAGGATGGCCTCGTGGCTGTTCTCGGTATGCCCGAGCGACTCCTCATGAGCCTCCCAGGCATCGGCGTTATCGAGTGAGTCGCAATCGCGTAGCATGGGGATGCGCTCGCAGCGTTCGGACGCCGCGGCAAGCAGTGGCTCGGGAATGCCCGAGCTCTCGCTGCCAAAGACCAGATAGTCACCGTCGCGGTAGGTGCTTTGCGTATAGGTGCGCCGCGCCTTTTTGGTCAGCAGGTGCAGGCTCTCGTCGGCGGGGGAGAGGCCGTTGCGCGCCAGGAAATCCTCCCAGCCGGCATAGGTCGTCACGTTCAGGTTTTGCCAGTAGCCCAGACCGGCGCGACGCACCGTCTTGTCGTCGAGCGAAAAGCCCAGCGGCTCCACCAGATGCAAGTGGGCTCCGGTGACCACGCAGGTACGGCCGATATTGCCCGTATTGGCCGGAATCTCGGGCGCGTACAGCACGATATTGAACATGAATCTCCTTGGCTCAGAACGAAAAACCACCACGAAGTTCACCTTCGTGGTGGTTTGGCGGTTACGTAGGCGGAAAAATGCCCGCTTGGATAAACCTAGGCGCGGTGCCAGTCGGTCAGGCAGGCATCGAGGGAGGCTATGAGCGCATCCTTGTCCATGTGACGGCCGATGATGCACAGGCTCGTCATGCGGTCGCCCGTCTCGTCGTCCCAAATCTGCATGATCTCGGGGTTCTCGTCGATGATCTTCTGCTTCTCGCCCTCGGGCGCCGAGTCGACAAACAGGCCGTTCTCCATCAGGCGCATCTGGTGGCCGGCCTGCTCAAACATGTAGCACATGTCCGGATCGCCGGTCTGCCACAACGGACCCTTGACGCGAATGACCTCGTCGGGCCACTCCTGCTCAACAAAATCGGTGAACTTCTGCAGGTCAAACGGCTTGCGGCGCGAGTACACAAAGGTCTCGATGTCGTACTCGAGCACCTCGGGGTCGTCGTGCTCCTCGGGATGCTCCATGGCCTCGATCCAGGCGGCGGAGTTGTAGGCGCGCATAAAGTCGAAGCGGTCGGTGTCGAGCAGCTCCTCCATG
>URYU01000087.1 GCA_900552155.1 uncultured Collinsella sp. | reverse complement strand
GCTGGCCTGGAGAGCGAGCTTTCCAACATCGACAGCGACGCTACCTGCGGTATCGGCCACACCCGTTGGGCCACCCACGGCAAGCCCTCCGTCGTTAACGCTCACCCCCACACCAGCTGCGACGGTCGTATCGCCATCGTCCACAACGGCATCATCGAGAACTTCGCCGAGCTGCGCGAAGAGCTGGAGGGCCGCGGTCACCACTTTAAGAGCGAGACCGATACCGAGGTCTTCGCGCATCTGATCGAAGAGGCTTATGCCGAGGCGCACGACCTGATGGCTTCCGTGCGCGAGGCGTGCACTCACGTGGTCGGTGCCTATGGTCTGGCCGCCGTGTGCGCTGACGAGCCCGGCGTGATCGCCGTGGCCCGCAAGGATTCCCCGATCGTGGTCGGCGCGGGCGAAACCGGCTCCTATGTTGCTTCCGATGTCATCGCGCTCATCGACGCCACCCGCGATGTCGTGGTGCTCGAGGACGGTCAGTTTGCCAAGCTCACGCCCGCAGGCGTCGAGTACACCGACGAGGCCGGCAACGTTATCGAGCCCAAGGTCACCCACATCGACTGGGACCTGGACATGGCAGAAAAGGGCGGTTATCCCGACTTTATGCTCAAGGAGATTCACGAGCAGCCGCGCGTCGTGCGTGACACGCTGGTCGGTCGTATGACGCCGGCCGGCGAGCTCGACATCGACGAGCTGGGCCTTTCGCTCGAGGAGCTTAACGACATCGACCGCGTCTACGTGATCGCTTGCGGCACCAGCTATCACGCTGGCCTCATTGCCAAGAATCTCATTGAGGGCTGGGCTCGCATCCCCACCGAGGTGGAGGCGGCCAGCGAGTTCCGTTATCGCAACCCCATCATTACGCCGACGACGCTTGTCGTTGCCGTGTCCCAGTCGGGCGAGACGGCCGATACCCTTGCCGCCATTCGCGACGCGCGCATCAAGGGTGCCAAGGTCTTCGGCATCACCAACGTAGTGGGCAGCCCCGTGGCGCGCGAGAGCGACGGCGTCATCTACACCAAGGCCAACAAAGAGATCGCGGTCGCCTCGACCAAGAGCTTCATCGGCCAGGTTGTGAGCCTTACGCTTTTGGCCCTGCTGCTGGCGCAGGTCAAGTACCGTCTGACCACCAAGCAGGCGCGCATGCTGTTCCGCGAGCTTTCCGATACGGCCGAGCAGATCCAGTGGATTTTGGATACCCAAACCGAGGCCGTTCATGAGGCCGCCCTGCTGTGCAAGGACGCGCAGTCGGCGCTGTTCGTGGGCCGTGGCATGGGTGCCGCTATTTCCTACGAGGGTGCGCTCAAGCTCAAGGAGGTCAGCTACCTGCACGCCGAGGCCTACGCCGCCGGTGAGATGAAGCACGGCCCCATTGCCCTGATCGACCCGGGCTTCCCTGTCATCGCTGTGGCCACCAAGAGTGCCACCTACGACAAGACCGTGTCGAACCTTATGGAGTGCAAGGCGCGCGGCGCCAAGGTCATCGTCGTTGCCACCGAGGGCGATGAGGAGATCAACAAGATCGCCGACTGCATCATCCGCGTGCCGGCAGTCCGCGACGTGTTCAGCCCCATCACGGCGAGCGTCCCGCTGCAGCTGCTCGCCCGCGAGGTCGCCATCCTGCGCGGCTGCGACGTCGACCAGCCCCGCAACCTGGCAAAGAGCGTTACCGTGGAGTAGTTGGTTCCGCCATTCTGGCGACCAAGGCCCGGCTCCGTTGCAGCGAAGCCGGGCCTTGTTTCATTTGCCCAGATAAAACCTGCCAAAATGAACCTGTCCCTATTTGGCAGGTTAGCGGAGCTTGCTGGTCTCGAAGTACTCGGGGAACTGGTCCAGAACCTCGGTCTGGTTGCGGAACATCATATGCAGGTGCTTGCTGACCAAAAAGCTCGCTTCGATGGGGTCGCGACCGGCGATAGCGCGGCGAATCTGCTTGTGCTCGTTCACGATGTCCTGATTGTCGAGAACCTGCGTGGCGGCGCGCAGCCAGCGGAAGCGCTCCAGGTCGGCATTGGTCTCTTCGAGCCACGACCACACGGTGCTGCGACATGCGATGCTAAAAATCATGTGATGCATGAGGTTGTCGCTCAAAAAGAAGCCGATGCGATCCTCTTCGGCCATGGCCTTTTCCTGCAGCACGATGGCGCGGTCGAGCTGCTCGATGCCGGCCGACGTGGCGCGCGCACAGCACTCCACAATCACCTGCTTTTCCAGATGCTCGCGGATGTAACAGGCACTCTCGGCAAGGGTGAGGTTGATGGGCGAGACGTAGGTACCGCTCTGGGGCACGGTGCGCACCAGGCCTTCCTGCGCCAAACGAACCAAAGCCTCGCGCACAGGGGTGCGCCCCATATCTAGGTCGTCGCAAAGTTGCTTGACGCCCAGCTTTTCGCCCGGCTTGTAGTCCAGGTAGACGATTTTGCGTCGAATGGTGTGGTAGGACTGGTCCTGTAGGCTCGTTTCCTGCTCGCCGACGTGCATCGATTCTTCCATAGCGCCTCGCAACTGTTCTATCAAACTCATATGTCAGTTGTTAATTATGCCGCGAATCAGCTCTCCGCGGTGGGCAATTCGGCTGTTGCCTGAGAACTATTGCGGCATCTTAGTCTGTGTTTGCGCAAGGCTGTGCTCAATGTTGCCGTATCATAAGCCGTCGCAAACGTGAAATAGAAAGAAGGAATCCCATATGCAACTGGCAAATATCGTACGCGAGCGCTGGAAAGGCGTCTTGTTCTGCCTGATCATCGCCATTCCCGCGACGTTGCTCGGCAAACAAATTGAGGTGGTCGGCGGTCCGGTATTTGCCATCCTCTTTGGCATGGTCCTGGCGCTCGTCTTTCCCAAGAATCGTCGCGAACAGCTCGCCGCTGGCGTTACCTATACGTCCAAAAAAGTCTTGCAGTACGCGGTTATCCTGCTTGGCTTTGGCATGAACCTCTCCCAGATTTTGTCCAAGGGCGCCCAGTCGCTGCCGATTATCGTGGCGACAATCTCGACCTCGCTTGTCATCGCCTTTGTGCTCTGCCGCGTCATGAACGTGCCGGGCAAGATCGCGACGCTTGTGGGTGTGGGTTCGTCGATTTGTGGCGGTTCTGCCATCGCCGCGACCGCGCCCGTCATCGATGCCGACGATCGCGAGATTGCCCAGGCTATTTCGGTCATCTTCCTGTTTAACGTTATCGCGGCGCTCGTGTTTCCGACGCTCGGCGGCATGCTCGGGTTGACCAACGAGGGCTTTGGCCTGTTTGCCGGCACTGCCATCAACGATACCTCGTCCGTAACGGCTGCGGCGAGCGCCTGGGACAGCATGCATCCCGGCGCCAATGTGCTCGAGAGCGCCACGGTGGTCAAGCTCACCAGGACGCTGGCCATTATTCCCATCACGTTGGTTCTCGCATGCTGGCAGATGCATCTGGCGCGCAAGGCCGGCGGCGACGCCAAAAGCACGTTCTCGCTTAAACGCGCGTTTCCCATGTTCGTGCTGTTCTTTGTGCTGGCGAGCGTGATCACTACGGTGCTTCAGCTTCCTGCATCCATTACGGCGCCCATCAAGGAGCTGTCGAAGTTCTTTATTGTGATGGCTATGGCGGCTATTGGTTTTAATACCGATATCGTCGAGCTGGTCAAAAAGGGTGGCAAGCCCATCGCGCTGGGCTTTTGCTGCTGGATTGGTATTGCGTGCATGAGTTTGGGAATGCAACACGTACTGGGAATCTGGTAGAGAAGTAGCTTATTTGCGTGCTGCGTGCTGGTGAGCGCATGCCTGCGGTGGAGCGATAGGAGCTCTTGCGGGTATGGCTTGTCCGCAGGTTTATAAGTCCCGAAGAGCTCTTATCGCCCCGCCAGGATGGCGATGCGGGGCAACACCTATACTCGCAGGACGGCGCTTTCTGCCCTATAGTGTTTGGTGAGCAATATCGTTCAATTTTGAAACACTTGGTCGTGCGACCGTCGGCGGTTGCACGTCGCTGCGGACGGGGGCAAATCATGGATAGCGATGCCAAGCTGAACATCTTGACCGAGGCCCTGGCTGCTGCCGGGGCCTCGGCATTGGCAATCGATGCGCGTGGGGGCGTCGCGATCTCGACCATGAATGACGCGGCGCTTGAGTGGGATGTGGCGTCTTTTGTCGCTGAGCGCCTCGACCGTATAGGAGACGGCGCGCGTCTGGTTATGGGGCGTGCGGGTGCGCGCCTGAGCCTGACCGTTCGCCCCACCGACAAAGAGGGCGGGAGCCTTTGGGTCGTCGTGGTCCGCGAGGTGCGCGGTGCCGCGGCGCATGCGGGCATCGAGTGGCTCAACGCCGACGAAGTTGAGGCCCGCTACGAATCGAGCGCGTACGGCATCGTTGAGGGGGCGGCCTCGGTGGCTGCGCCGGTTGCCGAGAGCTATGCACGCGGTGTGCCCCTTATGCTCGAGGGCGAGCTGGGAGCGGGTCAGGTCGAGATTGCCAAGCGCCTCTATCTGGACGGTCCTTTTGCCGGTCAGCCTTTTGTTTCCGTTGCGCTTGATGAGCTCACCGAGCGCGGTTGGCGCCATGTGCTCAAAAGCGCCGAATCGCCGCTGTTCCAAACGGGGCTGACCCTTTGCATTGAGGGCTGGAACGCGGTTGGCCCCCAGCGCCTCCGCGAGCTGGTCTCCACGATGGCCGACACCGCGTTGGCGACGCGCTGCCATGTGGTGCTGACGGCGAATGACATGCCGGGCGGCGGCGAAAGTGATCAAGCCGCCTTTGTGACCGAGCGCTTCGCCTGTGCGGTGAGCGTCGCGCCGGCAATCGCCGAGCAGGGAGCCGCGTCGACGAAGGTCGCGCGCTATTTGGAATATCTCGCTGATGCATTTGGGACGGCAGCGCCCACGCTGTCTGCCGCGGCGACGAAGACGCTCGATGCTTACCGCTGGCCGCGCAACTATCTGCAGCTCCGCGAGGTCTCGGAACGACTGTATATATTGGTGGGGACGGGCACGGTGGACCGCGCTGTGGCGGAGGAAGTGTTCGCCCAAGAGGACGTGATTAAGACCGCAACCTTTGGCGCCCCGACGCTTGAAAGTGACCTGTATATCCTGCGACCGCTGGCCGATACCGAGCGAGATATCGCGCATCTGGTTGTAGACCATCTCCACGGCAACCGAACCCGTGCGGCGGAGGTGCTGGGCATAAGCCGTACAACGCTGTGGCGCTTGCTGAAGGACGATGACCGTTGAGCGAGGCGCCCGTGACCGCACGCGACGCGTGTGCTACAGTCCAAAGCGTTATTGTTTCGATTTGGTTACGGCGTGCGAGGGCATATGGCTGAGATTTCAAAACCGAGCCGCAGAAGGCGGAGTGCCGCGCCGGTCAACCGACGCACAACATCGGTGACGTGGGGCAAACACGCCTCGGGGTTTGATGGCTCGTTCAAGCGCACTAAATACGGCTATCCTTCGGCAAGCGCCCGCTTGGCAATGCAGGCAGAGTCCTCGCTGTGGGGCCGCAAACGCGTGGTGGGCTCAAAGCTCAAGCACGACGGAACGCTCGGCTACATCAGCCGCGGGGCGGCTCGCCGCAGCGGGCTCAATCCCGCCGGCTGGCATCGCTACGTGCCGATCGTGGCCGCCGTTGCAGTGATCGTCATCGCGCTCGCTGCGCTCGGATATGCCGGCGGTGGCGCCAACTTGGACGCAATGTTTAAATCGCCCGAGCTCGCGCATGTAGGTACAGAAGTTGTCGAGGGCGCTCAGGCCCAGACGAGCGTCGCGCCCCAGCGCGGTATCGTTGCGGCGGCCTCCACCATCGCCGATGTGCAAAAGGACGAAGACAAGCAAGGCGACGACGTCGATGCGAATCAGACGAGCGAAACGGCAATAACTCCATCGGCGGGATAAGTTGCGAGTGGGGCAGCTAATTTGGGACGGGGCTTTTTTAGCTGCCCAAGACAGTGGCTCATTCGATGTCAGTCGCCAAAAGCGAGCGAGCCGCATTTGCGCCAAGGTGACGTGAAATGAGAGGGCGCTGACCTTCTGGTCGCGCCCTCGAAATTGAACGTCAGATTGGCGTGAAAGCGGCCCGCGCCGCGTCACCGAGCCCGCCGTTCGGAAGAATGGCGGAACTAATTACCTTACGTAGACCACGTTGTCGCGGCGGGGTTTGGGTTCGGGCAGCGTGTCCTCGGCATAGCCCAGAATGCAGTGACCGACACCGCGCAGGCTGCCGTCGGCGGGTAGACCCCAACTGGCCAGTAGCTCCAGGCCCTCGGGCGAATCGAAAACCTCGTGGGCGCGATGAATCCAGCACGAATCAACGCCCAGCGCATAGGCAGCGTTGAGCAGGTTGCCCATGGCGAGCGAGCCGTCTTCCAGATGTGTGGGCACGCTGCGGTCAACCAGCACCACCACAACGGTCTTGGCGCCATAGAAGGGGTCGCTGTTGCTGCCCATGACTTGCGCGTTGAGCTGCGAGAGACGCTCGACGGTCGCGGGGTCGGTGACGGCGACAAACGTCACCGGCTGGCGGCCCATGCCGCTCGGTGCATATTGGCCGGCTTCGATAATACGTGCAAGCTTTTCGGCCTCGACGGGACGATCGCTGTAGTTGCGGCAGCTGCGGCGGTGAATGAGTGCTTCGATAGTCTCCATGGTGTCTCCTTGCGGTGGCGTTGCAGATGCCCCGTTCATACCCGTCGGGCTCAAACGATAGACGGTCAATTGCCCGGCCAAAAGGATAGATTCCAATTGGGAAAGTAGGTTTGCATAAAAGTACCTTCAGAATGTGACAAACAAATGGGATGGTTAAACGTTTTATCCCGTCTACCCTGCGGTTTTTTACCACTTGCCTAAATGACGAACGCATAACCTCTGATAAAGGTTTTACTAAAGGAGTACCAACGTTTATCAATGCGCCGTGGTGGCGCCGGGCCAGGAGGTAACATCATGTTCCAGGCTGGAGATGTCGTCGAGACCGATTTCGAAGGATTTCTGAAGCTGCTGCGTTCCAAGACGCGCGCTTTCGTGTCGATCAACGATCACGAGTACTACATCACGCACACCGATGGCTATTGGCGTGTTCAGGATTGCGAGGCCCTCAACGACAAGGGCCACTTTACTGACTGTTCTGAGTTGGTCAACACGGTCTGCGAGGTCGTCGAGCTGCCGTGGATTGCCGGCAAGAGCCTGCATGACAGCTTCTCGGGCGCTACGGTCTATGAGGCCGTCGCCGCTTAACAGGCAATAAAACCCGTTTTTCACGTGACCGCTGGCGCCGCCCCCGCGCCGGCGGTCTTTTTTCAAGACTTTAGTCTGCTGGCCGCGCAGCGGCCAGCTTTAAACCACCCGCTACGCGGGTGGAGACAAACGGCTTTACAAAGCCACCCCTCCG
>URYU01000086.1 GCA_900552155.1 uncultured Collinsella sp. | reverse complement strand
CCAGCGTACTGCAGGAAGCTGCCACCCGGCTCGCCGTCGAACACGATATCGTAGTAGGCATTGTCATGCACGATCAACAGATCATGCTCGCGGGCAAAGGCGATAATCTCCTCGTAGACCTCGGGCGTGCCCACCGAGCCGACCGGGTTGGCGGGCAGCGACACGATCATATACTTGGCGCGATCGGCCACCTCGGGATCGATGCCCGCCACATAGGGCAGGTAATTGTGCTCGGCAACCAACGGATAGTACTCGAGCTTGGCATCGGCGATCTTGGCACCCGCCTCAAAGACCGGGTAACACGGATCGGGAACCAGAATGGTGTCACCCGGATCGCGCAGGGCCAGGCCCAAATGGCCCACGCCCTCCTGCGTGCCGTTGCACGACTGCACCATAGACGGCGTAATGCCCGAAACGCCAAAGCGGCGCTCATAGTAATCGCACACGGCTTGCTTGAGTTCGGGCAGGTCGCGCAGGGCATACTTCCACATCTCGGGATCTTGGGCTGCCTGCGTGAGCGCCTCGACCACATGGTCGTACGGCTTAAAGTCGGGCGTGCCCACGCTCATGTTGTAAATGGTCTTGCCCTGAGCCTTCAGCGCGAGAAGCTTGTTGTTGAGCGAGGCGAAGACCTCCGCGCCAAAGCGGTCGAGACGCTGCGATGCCTGCATGGTGCCACCTTTCGATATGAAAAACGCGGCGCTCCGACAAGAGCGCCGCGCGATACGGGCCATCAGATTGCAAAAGTGTAACGCTTGCAACCCCCGTATTGGTTCAATTTAGCCAACCTTAGTCAACTGGATTGAGCGCGTCGCTCTGCGCAAGCCACAGCCGCGAGCTAGCGTCACTCGGCATACGCCAATCGCCGCGCGGGCTGAGCGTCACCGAGCCCACCTTGGGACCATCGGGCAGGCAGCTGCGCTTGAACTGCTGGGCAAAGAAGCGACGGTAGAACGTACGTAGCCACGTGTAGACGGTCTTGGCGTCGTAGACGCCCTCGAAGCTCTTGAGCGCCATGCGGTAGATCTTGCCCGGCTCAAAGCCAAAACGCAGCAGGTAGTAGAGGAAGTAGTCGTGCAACTCGTACGGGCCCACCAAATCCTCGGTCTTCTGCGCAATCTCGCCGTCGCCCGTGGGTGGCAGAAGCTCGGGGGACACCGGCGTATCGAGGATATCGAGCAAGACCTCGGCAATGCGCCCGCCAAAGACATCGGCGGCATAGCGTACCAGATGGCGCACAAGCGTCTTGGGCACGCTCGCGTTGACGGCGTACATGCTCATGTGGTCGCCGTTATAGGTAGCCCAGCCGAGCGCCAGCTCCGACAGGTCGCCCGTGCCAATGACAAAACCGCCAGCCTGGTTGGCCAGATCCATCAGAATCTGCGTACGCTCGCGCGCCTGGCTGTTCTCGTAGGTCACGTCCTGCACGGCCGGATCATGCTCAATGTCCTTGAAGTGCTGCTCCACAGCCGCATGGATCGAAACCTCGCGGAAGCTCACACCCAGGTCGCGAGCGAGCGACTCGGCATTCGACTTGGTGCGATGCGTCGTGACGAAGAAGGGCAAGGACACGGCTGTGAAACCAGTGCGCGGCAGCCCCAGTGCATCGAAGGCACGCACGGGCACAAGCAGCGCTAGCGTGGAGTCCAAGCCGCCCGAAAGGCCGATAACCGCAGCCTTGGTACCCGTGTGGGCAAGGCGGGTCTTGAGGCCCGCAGTCTGCAGATCGAGGATCGTCTCGCAGCGCTCGGCCAAGTCGCCGTGGTCGGCCGGCACAAAGGGCGCGCGCGGGAAAACGCGGTCGATATCGCAGGCATCGCGCAGGACAGGTTCTTCGGCCAGCACGCCCTCAAACGAAAACTCAACGGTCGTGGCCTCCGGCGCATCGTCCGCGCGCGTCCACGTCGTCGAGCGACGGCGCTCGGCAACCAGACGATCAAGATCGACATCGGCGACGGCCATATCGCAGGTAAGCAGTTTGGTCGCGGCGAGCTTCGAACCGTTTTCGTAGACGAGGTTCTCGCCTGCAAAGACCATGTCGGTCGTGGACTCGCCCTCGCTCGCGTCCGCGTAGGCATAGACGCAGTACAGGCGCGCACTCTGATTGGAGATAAGGCTGCGGCGGTAATCTGCCTTACCGATAATCTCGTCCGAGGCCGACGGGTTGAGAATCACCGTCGCACCGTCAAGCGCCATCTCGGTCGAAGGGGGCGCCGGCACCCACAGGTCCTCACAGACCTCAACGCCCAACACCAGGTCCTCGGCGCCCTCGTCACAGCAACGGTAGACAAGCCCTGAACCCAGCGGGACCGGACCCTGACCGGCAAATTCAACCCACACGGGATCCGCAGGCGCCGGAGCAAACCAACGGCGCTCATAGAACTCGCCATAGTTGGGCAGATACTTCTTGGCCGTGAGGCCCAAAAGCTCGCCCGCACAGCACACGGCCGCGCAGTTGTAGATGTTTTCAGCCACCGCAACGGGCAAGCCAACGGTAAAGACGATCGGCAGCTCACGGGTTTCATCGAGTATGTGCACCAGTGCTGCTTCGCAGGCATGCAGCAGCGTGCGGTTATGGAACAGGTCGGCCGCGGTATAGCCGGTCAGGTTAAGCTCGGGCAGCACCAGCGCGCGAACGCCGCGCTCGGTAGCCTCGCGAACAGCCGCCAGCGCAACCTCGGCATTGCCCTCGACATCGGCCACGCGACTCCGCGGCGACGCCGCCGCCACACGCAAAAAGCCATCAGACTGAGAAAGGTGAAGATTCATAAGAATGCTCCCGTGCGTAGACGCCATTCACAACAATTAGCAAGTCCTATTGTAGTTCAACCGGCGGGTGTAACCGCATCCCACCAACTTGGTGAGCAATTGATGAGTTGATGGTATCTGTTAAATGTCACGTACGATTCACATCTGGTGGGTACCCTGATGGCTACACGAAACGAAGCAGATTTACACCGGGAGGACCCCGTATGACAACCAAGTACACCGACGCGCCGCGCACGCGCGTCATGACGCCGGCATCGCTCAACAACGGCGTGCACGAGAACCATTCCATCGGACAGACCATGGCCATCGCGCCCAAAAAGGGCCTGTTCGATGACATTTCCATTCCCCAGATCATCGCCGGCGCCGCAGCTGCTGCCACGAGCGTCGCGCTTGCCTCCAAGATTGGTATCGCTGGTTCAGTAATTGGTGCCGCCGTGAGCTCGGTCATCACCGTTGTGTCCTCGCAGGTCTACCGCCACTTTATCTCTGCCAGCGCCGAAGCAATCAAGGGCACGCATGCCGCTGTCGACTACCCTGCCGGCGCCTACGAGCCCGTTGAGCCCGATGTCGAGGAGCACCTAGGTGGCGCCGCGACCACGCAGGAAATGCGCCAGGTTGCGGGACGCGCGACCACGGCGCGCGTCGCCCCCAACAGCCTGCGCGCCAAGGCGGCGGCAGCGCGCAGCCAGACACAAAAGAAGGTCATCGTCTTCTCGATCGCCATCGCCATCGTCGCGGTCATCGCCTGCGCCGGCGCCATCCTTATCACCACTGCCGGTGAGGGTCTGGGCGAGCGTCCCGAGCCAATCCTGTCGTCGCGCACGACCGAGAGCGATGCAAATGGCGACACCCAGTCGCAAGATCAGCAGGCACAGGCGGACGACACGCAAGACAGTTCTACCTCTACCGATTCGTCCTCGAACACCCAAAACCAATCGCAGGGCACCGATTCCTCCACGGCCAACAGTGGCACGCCGTCCGGCACGACCGACTCAAGCCAAACGACTGACGGTTCACAGCCGAACACGGGAGGCCAGACGAGCGACACCACGTCGGGAACGGGCACGGCAGACAGTAACAACACCAACAGCTCGAGCGGAACCGCTTCCGGCACGGCATCTGACAACTCGAGCCAAGGCACGGCATCGGGCAACTAAGCACGTTTGCCTCTCATAGATAACCGACCTGTACAACGGGCGCGAATCGAAAGCGGTTCGCGCCCGTTTGCCTTGGGCGCCGCCATGGCGAACGCCATGCGATGGTAAGATGCTTTACATGTGTAAAGAGGAGATTTGCCATGAGCAAGACAATAGTTAGGCCCACGCTTTCGCTGGGCAACCACATCTATCTGTATCGCCTGCTGCGCGATGCGATTGGATGTGGCAAGCAAACGTTTATGACGCAGGTCGAGGAGGCGCTCGCCGCTGGCGACATGACCGCTTATGACCTGGGCTTCGAGTCCACGCGCGAGCTGCTCGAGGAGCTCGACGACTGCATTAAGCTGACCGTCTTTAAAGGCGGCCGCCTGTATGCCACGGTCATCGCCAACGAGGCCTGGGATGCTGCGCTTGCCAAGGGCGAGGACAAGCCCAAGACCGCCAAGGGCGCCAAGCAGTCCTACAAAAAGAAAAAGCGCGGTGAGAAGGACCTCAAGGCCGTGCGCCCCAAGCACGTTAAGCGTCCCGAGCCCGAAGCCATGGTTGAAGCCGCGCCGGAACCCGAGCCCGAGACAGAGATCGAAGTTGCTATTGAGGTAACGGCAGAAGCCGAAACCGAAATCGCCGCCACGACCGATTCCGAAGTCATATCCGAGCAGGAAGCCACTGGGGAGCTCAACGAAGCGCCCAAGTCGACATCCGTCGAAGCCGCTGACCAACCCGAGCCGTCTGCGTTCCAAAACAGCGATGTCTTTGGCGACGAGGCCGAGGACGATCAGTCCGACGAGCCCGCAGATCAAGACGCTACCGAGTCGACACCGGAGCCCGAGACGCCGCAGCCCGCCATCTCGCTCACGGTCGTCTATGACCCCGAGAACGCCAACGCCGGCATCACCACCATGTCATCCACGACCAACGAAGAAAAGTCGAGCGTCGAGAACGAGGACGCGACGCAGGTTGAGGTTGAAACCGCAGCTGCAGACGCGCCCGTCACCGTGGAGCCCGCAGATTCCACGATCAAGCCGGAAGCGACGCCGGAGCCCGCACCCGTCATCGAATCCGTGCCCACCTCTGCTTGCGGCCAAATTCCCGCACCGGCACCGGCTTCGGCACCCGCAGCGGCCCCAACCCCCGCACCCGTAGCGCCCGCCATCCCCGAGGACTTCCCCGTCGATTTCGCAACTGAGGTCTTCTGCCCCGGTCCGTTGCTACACCAGCTGTCGACCTATCTCCCCTACGGCGCCGATACCCTCGGCATCGTCGGCGAGTACTACTGGATCGCCCGCGAGCGCGGTACCATCGAGGCCGCGCGAAACCGCGCAAGCTTCCCCCTGCGCTACACGCAGGACGGCGAGCGCCACGAGGTTGCCGTGCGCATCCGCCGCAACACCACCGGCGGTCTCGAAGCCACCTGGACCATCGATAAAGTCGAAGAACCCGAGCAGTAACGACAAACGGCTCAAATCCAAATCAGGATTTGAGCTGTTTTTATTTGTTGATGTTGCGTAACCAACAGCGAGCGGGCCGCAAGTGCCCCAGGTTGCCGTGAAAGAGGAGCGACGCGTACTTCGGTACGCGAGCGACGGCTTGAACGGCAAGATGGGGTGCTTGCGACCCGCGCAGCGTCGAGCAGTTACGCGGTTTGGAAAACCGCGTAACGATCTAGTCGCGCGTCAGCTTACGGTGGATACGATGCGGCTGGGCCGCGTCCTCGCCCAGGCGCTCGATGCGATTGGCCTGATAGGCCTCGAAGTTGCCCTCGAACCAATACCAGTTGCCCGGATTCTCGTCGGTGCCCTCCCACGCCAGAATGTGTGTGGCGACGCGGTCCAGGAACATACGGTCGTGACTAATGACCACCGAGCAGCCCGGGAACTCGAGCAGTGCCGCTTCGAGTGAGGACAGCGTCTCGACGTCGAGATCGTTCGTGGGCTCGTCGAGGAGCAGCAGGTTGCCGCCCTGCTTGAGCGTGAGCGCCAGGTTCAGACGGTTGCGCTCGCCACCGGAAAGTACGCCAGCGCGCTTCTGCTGGTCCTGGCCCTTAAAGCCAAAGCTCGCCACGTACGCGCGGCTGGGGACCTCGGTCTCGCCGACCATCATGTGGTCCAGGCCATCCGAGACGACCTCCCACAGGTTCTTATCGGGATCGATGCCAGAACGGTTCTGGTCGACGTAAGAAATCTTGACGGTCTCGCCCACCTCGAGCTCGCCCGAAGTCAGCGGCTCCAGACCCACAATCGTCTTGAACAGCGTGGTCTTACCGACACCGTTGGGGCCGATGACGCCCACGATGCCGTTGCGCGGCAGGGTGAACGAAAGGTCATCGATGAGCACGCGACCGTCGAACTCCTTGTGCAGGTGATGGGCCTCGAGCACCTTGTTGCCCAAACGCGGGCCCACAGGGATGCGGATGTCGGTCCAGTCGAGCTTCTGGCTTGCGCGGGCCTCGGCCTCCATCTCCTCATAGCGAGCCAGACGGGCCTTGTTCTTGGCCTGACGGGCCTTGGGCGAGCTGCGTACCCACTCGAGCTCGGCCTCCATGCGCTTGGCGAGCTTGGCGTCGCGGTTGCCCTGCGCCTCGATACGGGCGGCCTTGGTCTCCAGATACGTGGAGTAGTTGCCCTTGTAGGGATAAAGGTGACCGCGGTCGACCTCGCAGATCCACTCGGCAACGTTATCCAGGAAGTAGCGATCGTGCGTGACGGCAAGCACCGCGCCCTGGTAGTTGTGCAGGAAGTGCTCGAGCCACAGGATCGACTCGGCGTCCAGGTGGTTCGTGGGCTCGTCGAGCAGCAGCAGGTCGGGAGCTTCGAGCAGCAGCTTGCACAGGGCCACGCGACGGCGCTCGCCGCCAGAGAGCACGTTGACCGGCATGTCGGAATCGGGCAGCTGCAGGGCGTCCATGGCCTGGCCGAGCTTGGAATCGATATCCCAGCCGTCGGCGGCGTCGATCTCGTCCTGAAGCTTGCCCATCTCGGCCATGAGGGCGTCCATGTCGCAATCCGGGTCGCACATCTCCTCGCCGATCTTATTGAAGCGATCGACCTTGGCGATCATATCGCCAAACGCCATGCGCACGTTCTCGATGACGGTCTTGTCGTCGTCGAGCGGCGGCTCCTGCTGCAGGATGCCCACGGTGTAGCCGGGAGTGAGCCTGGCATCGCCGTTGGAGACCTCCTCGATGCCGGCCATGATCTTGAGCAGGGTCGACTTTCCCATACCGTTGGGGCCCACGACGCCGATCTTGGCACCGGGGTAGAAGCTCAGGGTCACGTCGTCAAGGATTACCTTGTCGCCATGGGCCTTGCGAGCCTGATACATCTGGTAGATAAACTCTGCCATTTGCCTGTTTTATCCTTTCTACCTGCTGTTTCCCTATTCTTGATTCGCTTTAGTGGAAGCGAAATGAGAAAACCAGCTCTGAAACTTAACGAAAAAGGGGCATGGTTGCCCACACCCCCTAATACTACCTGGGAAAAGTCCCCCGGAACATACTATGAACTGCGTACGCTAGTTTTACGCAACCTTAACGAGCGGCTCGCAGCGATTTGCGCCACAGCAGATTCGAGTAGC
>URYU01000085.1 GCA_900552155.1 uncultured Collinsella sp. | reverse complement strand
GATGGGAACTTGGTACATAAAGGATAACAAGTTCGTTTTTAATTACGATGACAGCTATCTCAGCGGCCATCCCTCTTCGCTCTATGTGCGGATCAATTTCGAGTTTACGCTCAAAGACAAAGATGTAGATGACGGCAAAAAAGCCGAACTGAAATTTCCAGGCGTTGGCGAAGCTGTGCCGATTAAGATTCAAGATGGCGCAGTTGAGGGAAGTAAATCGGGTATCTTTTCTCAGGATAGCAGTACTGGAATTGCCAAGATAACTTGGACTATTATTCTGAGTGTTACGTCGCACGCAACGGATGTAAAGCTGATCGATACGCTCGGCGACTACCTGGACTTTGACCAAAGCAGCTTCAAGCTCGATGGAAATCCTCTTGGTTCGTCCGTGAGCATCGAAGAGCGAACTGCAATATTGTCGCTAGGTAACCTTTCTCAGGGCGACCATACCGTTACCTACGAAACGACAGTTAGCAAGAACTTGTCTCTTTCTAATGGCACACCTACGCAAGGTAGGAATAGCGTACAAGCAACTTGGGGAAAAGCAAATCCCCAACAATCTCTTACGATTAACGGGGTGTCGGAACCGTTTCAATACGACATGATTCAAAAAGGGGCTGGCTCCGGAACATCGTCTGTCATCACTTGGAAGGTTGTGCTCAACAGGGGATCTCTCAAGGCCGATATGTCTGGCTACGCCTTTACCGACAAGCTCGATGGCAAGCAGGATTATATTGGCAACTACAAGGTCTACAAGGGAGAGACCGCCGATGAAAAACAAAAGATTGATGAGAGAACGCTGAGCGAGTCAGGGGATTCATTTAGCTATACGTTTAATCCAAAAGAGGGCGACCGGTATGCGACCTATTGCATCGTCTATCAAACCAAGCTGAAAGATGAGAAATCCTACGAAAAGGTAAGCAACACGGCAAGCGTGAAAAAAGAAGGTTCAGATCAGCCCTCCGGAGAAAGCACCGCATACTACAACCGTCCTTGGACGGGCAAGACCATTCGTAAAACACTGCTTAATCCGGATGAGGCATCTCGGACCGGAAAAGCAACTTGGCAATTACGCGTAGAGCTCCGTGATTACGTAAATGCGAAAAACCCAACATCCGTTCTTATCAAAGATACCATGCTGGCGGCTTGGAAGCAGACTATGGGGCCGGATACCTCCGATGGTCCTTCACATGTAATTACCATCGGGGATACCAAGCTGGACCAAGGTCCCGATTGGAAGTTTGAGGGAGGCGCAGATCTGTCGCAGAAAAGCAACCAACATAACTGCAATATCCGAATAACCAATATGGATAAAGTCAAAAAAGCACTGGATAAAGACCCTGAAGTGGTTATTACGTATAAAACGGTGACCGACGCACTTCCTGGTTGGTACTCTAACTTTGCCTCTGTTGATGGGTTTAGCGGCTATTCTGATTTTGTCTTTTACTATGTTGAGGGCGAAGCGGAGCCTTCGGTAGAGAAGAGCGTAAAAATAAATGAAGATGGTTCGCAGGCACGGTGGGATGAGGCGTTTGATTGGAAACCAGTTGATGGCTCGAACGACAAAGGTGCGTGGATTGTCGACTGGACGGTCTATGTCAATCGAGTTAAGACTCCTGCCGATGAATCTTATGGCGCGGGCAAGCTTAATGGTAAAGATGTCGTTGTTAAAGATGAGCTTCCTGATGGAATGAGTTATATCCCCTGTTCGGCTAAATATTCTTTGTATTCAAATCCCTACGAGACGGCGGTGCCCGGCCGCGAATGGGAACATGAGAGAGAAAAAACCGAGGCTTCGGGTGTCTTGCTGACGCCTGCCGTTGATCGTCGAGAGGTTACGTTTTCGATTCCAACGGAAAAGTTGAGTAACAATACAGGCTATGTGAAGCTGACGTATGCAACTGCTGTCAAGAGGTCAGTGGTCGACACGTCAAAGAACCTCGGCGAGCTTACGAACTCGGCGAGTGCGAGCTCGGATAATAAGGATTTTAAGGCGGGCTCTGATACCGTACAGATCAAGAACGACGTATTGTCAAAGACCGGTGCGTCAGTAAGTAATAGTAAACGAATTCACTACACGATTTTTGTTAATGAATCGGCGCTAGACCTAAAAGACGGAACCGACTACCTCGATCTATATGATGTGATGGATTCTAAGTGCACGTTTATCCCCTCGTCGCTTAGCGTATCTGAGCGCGATAACGGCGAATGGCGTGTGCTGACAAAAGAAAAATACAGGACGGCTCTTGATCTCTTTGTCGGAGGCGCTGGAAAGCAGCAGCGATTGACGTTGAGGCTTCCCGATGAGAAATATCTGAAAGTAGAATATGAAGTTCTGTCCGGTGAGTCTGGTACAGTTTCCCTTTCCAACGAGGCACAGCTTGAAGGTATTGCAGGCGGGTATGTGAAACACGAACGTGAATATGACATAGATGCCGGCGCATCGGGAGGCGGAACGGGGCACGGCATTGTGGTCCACAAAGTGGATGAAAAGGACGTTACCGCGCCGTTGGCTGACGCTACGTTCACACTCTATGCGATTGACATGGATAAGGCGCAGGACAGTGCCGGCGTTGAGGGCGCAAAGACGTTTTTTTCTGACGGAACGACTGGCCCTGACGGAAGTGTGACTTTTGGAACGAGTTCGGGAACGAGTTCGGGCGCCATGGCATCCTGCAAGCTTTACTGCCTCGAAGAGACGACGGCGCCTCCTGGATATCGCGCCGCCCAACCAACATGGATTCTGCTCAAGGGCAGCGCGGACGACGGGCAATACGAGCAAGCCATGAATACGGCGAAATCTTTGCTTGGTGCCAATACGGAGATAACGTCAGATGCAGAGATTTGGGTGTATGACGCGCCCCTTGAAGGCAAAGCGACGATAAAAGCAAAGAAAGTGCTTAAAGGCGGAACCTTCAGGGAAGGTCAGTTCTCGTTCGCGCTCAAGGACGCCGAGGGCAAAGTGCTCCAGACGGTGACCAATAATGACAAGGGAAATGTCTCCTTTGACGTCAAGTACAACAAGGCGGGAACCTATACCTACACCATCTCCGAGGTCGAGCCCGAGGGCGCCGTCGACCATGTTAAAGATCACATCACCTATGACAGGACCGTGTACAACGTCACGGTTAAGGTAACTAATGGCACGGACCAGCTCAACGTCGTAGTTACCTATGGCAAGGGCTCTCAGGATCCGCCAACCTTTACCAACAAATACTCGACCACGCTTCCCGAGGCGGGCGGGGCTGGCTTGACTATGACGTATTTGGCTGGCGCATCGTTGCTGTGCTTTGCCGCGACGTGGATGCATGCTCGCCGCCATCGCGATCAAGATCGAGGTGGTCGCCGTGAGTAGGCTTAGCCGCCGCTTGTTGACCGTCATGATGGTGGCCATGATGGCTATCCTTGCTTTTGCAGTGTCGCCCGAGACGGTCCGTGCTGCCGATGCCGGGGTCATCACGATTAGCGGCGACGTCGCGACGCAATACGATGCGTACCAGCTCTTTTCGGCAACTGTTGCCGATAAGGTCGGCTCCGATCAAAAGGTTGCGACGGACTTGGCGTGGGCGAATGATGCCGTTTGCCAGGCCGTTCTCCCTGTGCTTCATGATGCGGGGCTTGATAGCTCGGCATCGACGGCGCAAGCGGCAGCCGAATGGATGAATGCCGACGGACGCATGACGACTGCGCTGACGGCAAAACTTGCCCGCGCAATTGTCGAAGCAGGCGCCGCCTCCGTGGGCCTTAACGCGGGCACGGCGGCCGAGCTGCCCTGTGGCTTCTGGCTCATCGTCGCCGACGACGACGCCATCGCTCAGGGCGAGGCCGGCACCGCGCCGATCATGGCCCGGGGCGGCGGCAGCGCCGTCACCGTCAAGCCCAAGGCCGCGACGCCCAAGGTGGCCAAGCACGTGCTGGAGGACAGCACCGCCGCATGGGGCAAGGCCGCCGACGCCACGGTCGCCGACGACCTGTACTGGCGCCTCTCTGCCACGGTCCCGGCCGGGCTCACGGCCTACGACGCCTATACGGTGCAGTTCGTCGACACCATGAGCGTGGGGCTCGACCCCTCCAAGGTCGCCACGAGCATGCGCATGTACGTGGCGGCGGGCGCGGACGGCGGCTTCGATGTGGTCGCATGTGAGGGCGGCAACGTCAGCTCGACGCCGGCTAAAGGGTGGACAGACATAACTTCACGGTGCAAGGTCTCGGTCGAGGGCAATGCCTTCACCGTGCGTACCGGCGACCTCATCGCCGCGCTCGGCGGGGCAGACGCCTTTACCTCGGGCGCCCGCGTGGTCGCTGTCTACAATGCGCCGTTGGGGGCCAACTGCAATCGAGGCGCTACCAAGGGCAATCCCAACGAGGTCTTCCTGCGTTACCCGCGCTCTCCCCTCGCCGACCAGTCCGGCGACGCCGGATTCACCCGCACGCCGAGTGACGATGCGACGGTCTACACCTGGGGACTCAGTCTAATCAAGCGCTCAAGCTCGGACGATGAACCGCTCGCGGGCGCCAAGCTGCGCATCATCGATGACCGCGGGCGCATTCTAACGACCGACGGCGCGTGGTCGACGGATGCCGGCGCGTGCGTCACCACCGGCGCAGATGGCCATGTGGAATTGAACGGTGTGGACGCGGGTGTCTACACCGTCGAAGAGGTCGCGGCTCCCAAGGGCTACACCGCCTTTGAGGGCAAACGTGCGGTGACAGTTACGGCCGAGGGCCTGGACGTTAAACAGGTAGCAGCAGCGAAGCCCGAGGTGACCGTGTCGGCCGAGAGCTCCCTACGGGTTGATACCGCCGATGCCGGGACGGGTTCGATTGAGCTGTCGGTGCTCAACACCCCAAGCAAAGAAGCAAGTCGAAGCTTTATGCCCTCGACGGGAGATAGAGCGTCGGTGCTGGTGGCGGTTTTGGCTGCCATCGGAGTGGCGGTTATTGTTGTCGCGCTCGTCATCAAGCGGGGAGGAGGTCGCCGTGAAAAATAATTGCCCCCCTTGTTCAATGGCGTACTGCCTCCGTAGCGAGTGACGCGCAGGTCCATCGGCCTGATGATCATTGGTTTTGAAAAAGTTACTAGAGAACCCTCCAAGAAAAGCGGGGCACCCGGTCGATGCGATCGGGTGCCCCGCTTCGTTTGTTGGTGCAAAGTAACCTGACCCCTTTGCACCACCACAAAGGTGCTTGGCATCTTTGTGGTGGTTAGCTGCTAAGCGGTGGGGAGTCCTGGCGTGTTAGCCGGCTGCTGCGGTTTGAGGTGGGCGTTGCGCCAGATGATTTGGATGATGTAGCCGAGTGTAAAGACGAAGGCCACGCCGCTGATGAAGTCGCCTACGAGAGGAAGCCCCGTGAGGGCGCCTGCAATCACGCCGCCCACAGCCGCCATGGCGTAGCGGTTCTGGCTGTTTCCGACCATGCGCGCGATCGCGCACCCCGCAAAGGCGCTCGACACCAGTGCGATGCCAATAACACCGCACAAGAGGGCTCCGGCAAGCGACAGACCGGCGATAGAGATAATCAGCAGTAGGACGGCGGGGACGATAGCAATCGTGCTCAGAAGACCGCTCACCCACAGGGGCATGGGGCGCTGGTGGAGCATGCCGGCGGCGCTGGCGGTCGCGCGCGGAAAGACGAGCTCGAGCAGCAGAGCGACAAAGCAGGTCGAGAGTGCCGCGGCGACGATACCGCCGATGACATCGTTAACGGTGGAAGTATCCTCGTTCTCGGTGCGGTCGATCTTGAGCGCGCCGACCTCGGCTCCCGCGGCACGCTCGGGGTCCTCGGAGACGTGCGCGTTCACGGTGCCGGTGATGTGGGCGTCCTTGCCCAGGATGAGCTTGTCGGCCCAAACCTCGACATCGCCCTCGACGGTGCCATCGATGGTCACCGTATCGCCCGCAAGCGCTGCCGAATTGGTAGAGCCGCGCAGGGCAACCGTCTCGCCTATCGCGTAAAAACAGTTGGCGGTGCTGTCGGAATTGAGCACAACGTGCTGACCGACGACCGTGACGCTGCCATCAACCGTGGTCTTGGCGATATCGATAGTGCGTGCCGCCAAGCGGACGGCGCCGCCCACCGTGCAGTCGCGGATAGAGAGGGTATCGCCCGCGGCGATGATATCGCGGTCAATGGACGCATCGTTCAAGTTGAGGGCCTGACCTGCCCAGTACAGGTCACCTTTGATGCCGGACGGATTGGCATCATTGTCGGTCGCAAGTACGTTGCCTGCGGTGTCCGTGCCGGCGAACGACGCCGTGGGAAGAGCGGTGAGCGCGAGCGCGATGAGCACGAATGCCATAAGCAGGCAGCGACGCATCTTGTGCGACGGCGCCGTCGCGGTTTGATTGAAAGCCATGGTTGATCCTTTTGTTAGGTGTTCGGCATATACCTAACAGGGTACCCAACGTGCGGGCGCTCTAAAAGAACCTCTCGGTTGCATTTCGAAGGATGAGCCCGCGCTACCTACTTTTTGCGATGCAAAAAGCGCGCGATGTCTTCTTCGGTGGGGCTTTTGATGTCAAAGCGCAGCGAGAGCCAGCGCAGACCCATGGTCACGACAACGCATACGATCAGCGCGGCGACATTGCTCATGATGCCGCTCATAACGAGACACACGTAGCTTGTCGATCCGGCGATGGCCGCGATGGCATAAAAGTTAGTGCGTTGGAAAATGCCCGGAACCACGCCCATAAAGCCGTCGCGCAGCATGCCGCCACCTACTGCGGTGAAGAAGCCCATCATGATGCACACCGCCGGTGCAAAGCCGTAGACCAGCGCCTTGTCTGCTCCAGTGGCGGCGTAGATGCCGACCGAGATGATATCGAGCAGGGGAATGAGTTTTTCGGGTTTGTCGACGATTGCCGGGAAAATATAGATGATGGCTGCCGTGGCAATGGAAAGCGGGAGCGCCATCGGCTGGTTGAGGATGTAGACGTTGCCCACCTGCAGCGTCATATCGCGCAAAAGACCGCCGCCCAGACCGCAGACCACCGCGAGCGCGACCGCGCCCACCAGGTCGAGTTTGTGCTCGCGCGCAACCAGCACACCCGAGATCGATGCAGCGACAACAGCGAACATCTCGAGCCAAAACGGAATAGCGACCATGGCATCCGAGGCGTGTGAGGTAACGGTTATAGCGGCGACGACGGGCAAGATGGGGTCCTTTGGATTACGGATTTGGACAATGCCCGTACATAGTACATGTTCGGCGCCGATTGCGACCCTATTGCTCGGCAAACGGTCGGGACTGGATGCGGGCGTAGGCACCATGTTTGGGAATCTGGGTTGATGCTGAACACGATGGGGGCGTGGCTGAATAGGAGGGATGTCTAAATTTTGAGCAGCGCTCAAAATTTATTCGGTCGGCGTAAGCCGACCGCGCTGCGCTAAAAACGCGCCCGTGGCGCGTTTTCTTTACGCTTTGCGCCCTGTCGGGTTAGAAAAACAACACCACCGCCGGGTTTGGGTGTTTGAGAGACAAAAAAAAAAAAGCTCCCCATAAAGGGAGGAATAAAACCCAA
>URYU01000084.1 GCA_900552155.1 uncultured Collinsella sp. | reverse complement strand
CGGTAAGTGCGGCACCTTTATCCCGCTGTTGCTCGACTGCCTGCTCGAGGTGCAAGACCGTATCGCCGAGACGTTGGCGCGCCCCGCCGACGTCGTCGCGTTTCCCACGATTTAGTTTGACCAAAGGAGTTTTAATCCATGATTTCCATGCGTGAGGCGTATGAGAAGATCGGCGCCAATTATGATGACGCATGCGCTCGGCTGATGGGCGAGGAAATGCTTGCCCGCTTTGCCCTCAAGTTTTTGGATGACGAGAGCATGGACAAGCTGGAGGCCGCCATGGCGGCGGGAGACGCCGAAGGTGCGTTTATGGCAGCGCACACGCTCAAGGGCGTGAGCCAGAACCTGGGATTCGATAATCTGTACGAGCCGGCGGTCGTGGTGACCGAGGCGCTGCGCGGCGCCGATACCGTTGACGGCGCTCGCGAGGGAATGCATGCGCTGCAGCAGCAATATGCGGCCACGTTGTCGGCCTTGCGCGAGGCGGCTGAATAAGAGCTTGCGAGCCTTGGGCTGCTTGCCGGCCACATATAGGTGAAAGGGCGCCCCGCCGGACCATGTGGCCGGCGGGGCGCCCTTATCTGTTTTGTTGTTCGCTGGCTAGAGGGCCTGTTTAACCTTGGCCGCTGCCTCGACAAACGACTTCCAGAGGTTAAAGTCGGTCTCGAGCGTCTTCCACGTGTACTCAGGGTGCCATTGCACGCCCAGGCAGAATGGCTGGCCTTCGACCTCGATGCACTCGGGAACGCCGTCGGTTGCCTTGGCGACCAAGCGCGTGCTTTTACCCAGACGGTCGACGCAGCAGTGATGTGCCGAGTTGGTCTGGATCAGCCTGTGACCGCCAACCGCGCGCTCCAGCAGCGAGCCCGGCACGACCTCGACGGGGTGCACGGGATCGTTGAGCACGTGGGTATGGCGCCACTGCGTGCGGCCCTCGCGCGCACCCAGGCTCGGCACGTCCATGCACAGGGTGCCGCCGGTGGCGACATTGAGCAGCTGCGTGCCTCGGCAGGTGGTAAAGAGCGGCTTCTTGGCGCGAAGCACCTCGTTAACCAGCTTAAACTCAAAACGGTCGCGAATCTCGCAGCACAGCGTGGGGTCGTAGGGGCGCTCGTCGCCCCAGCGCTTGGGGTTGACGTCCGGGCCGCCGGGAATAGCGATGCCGTCGGCGATATCGACGTAATGACGGATAACCTCAATGTCCTCGGTGATGGACATCTGCAGCGGCAGGCCGCCGGCGGCAAGAATGGCATCGACAAAGACACTTGCGATTTCCTCGTTGGGGGAGAGCATCTCGGTTAAAAACGGCTCTGCCTCTTCCCAGCGCGGTGCGACGAGGATGAGTGGGCGGTCGGCGGGGTCGACGTCGACATGCGGGGTGTAGGACGATGAGGTGCGGGTTCCGATCATAGGTGTTGCTTTCGAAGCTGAAGGTGCCATGGCGCATGAGCGACGTGGGACAACGCTTCCGTTTGATTTGTCCCACGGGGTGGCTGGCTAGTGGCCCTTGATGGAGTTGAGGATGTCCTGGGCGCGCTTGGTCTGGGGGTGGTCGAAGAACTCGTCGGGCGTGCCAGTTTCCACGATCTGGCCGTCGGCCATAAACACGACGCGGTCGGCCACACGGCGGGCGAAGTTCATCTCGTGCGTGATGACGATCATCGTCATGCCCTGCTGGGCCAGACGGACCATGACCTCGAGCACCTCGTTGATCATTTCGGGATCGAGGGCGCTTGTGGGCTCGTCAAAGAGCATAGCCTTGGGCTGCATGGCAAGCGAACGGGCGATGGCCACGCGCTGCTGCTGGCCGCCCGAAAGCTGCGCGGGTACCTTGTTGGCCTGCTCGGCCACGCCCACGCGGCTCAGCAGGTCCATGGCGCGCTCACGAGCCTCCTCCTTGGAGACGCCCAGCACATCGACCGGTCCCAGCATAACGTTCTGCAACACGGTCATATGCGCGAACAGGTTGAACTGCTGAAACACCATGCCCAGCTCGGCACGCATGCGGGCAAGATCCTTGCCTTCCTGCGGCAGGGGCTCGCCCTCGATGAGGATCTCACCCGAGTCGATGGTTTCCAGACGGTTGATGGTGCGGCACATGGTCGACTTGCCCGAGCCCGAGGGCCCGATCACCACGACGACCTCGCCACGGTCGACCGAGAGATTGATGTCGTTGAGGACGTGCAGATCGCCGTAGTGCTTATCGACGTGCCTGAGCTCGATCAGCGGCTGATTGCCGGTGGAAGAGGTGCTCTGTGCCATGGTGCTCGGCTCCTTATGACTCGAAATGGTAAAGCGTTAGCGGATGATGGTCGCGCCGGTCTTGTGCGAAACGTAGACAGCGGCCTTGTTGATCGCGACGTTGATGAGGATGTAGATGACCGCGATCACCAGATAGACCGACACGAGCGCGTCGTAGTTGGTGATGAGCACGCGGGCATTTTGCATGAGGTCGGGGTAGCTCACCACATAGGCGACGGTGGTGTCTTTGACTACGACCACAAGCTGCGAAATCAACGACGGAATGATAAACCGAATCGCCTGGGGCAATACGATTTTAAAGGTGATTTTAGCCTTGGAGAGACCGAGTGCCTGGGCGGCCTCGACCTGACCGCGCGGCACGGCGTTGACGCCGGCACGGAAGATCTCGGCCAGTACGCCGGCCGCAGCGAGCGCGACGGGAAGCGTGAGCATCCAAAACGACGGCAGTGCGATCTTGTACTGGGGCAGCACCAAAAAGAAGAAGTAGATGAACAGCAGGCTTGGCACGCCACGGAAGAAATCGGTGAGCACGCGGCAGACCAGCCGCAACGGCTTGACGCCGCTCGTGCGGACGAGCCTAAGGGCTAAGCCCAGTCCCAGCGCAATGACGCCGGCGGTGAGTGCGACTTTAACGGTGCCCTCAAAACCGGCAAGCAGGAACTTCCAGGTGGTGAGGTGCGTAAAGAAATACCAATAGTGGACCGAAAGCTGGCCGGTCACATAAAAGCGCTGCAGTACCAGAGCGATGAGCGCGGCCACGGCAACAAGTGAGATGGCGGTGCCGACGCGAATCTTGGCGCGCATCTTGGGGCCGGGAGCCTCGTAGAGCGCATCGCGCATGGTGAGCGTGGGGGAGGAGTGCTTGCTCATCGGAGGATCCTCACCTTCTTATCGATATAGTTGCCAATGTGGCTCACCACAAAGGCCGTGCCCAGGTAGCCGAGCGCCGAGATAAAGAACGCGGCGACGCCGCCGAGCGAGCGCGTGTTGATGTAGCTCACCACGCCGGTGAGCTCCTGCGGTTTAAGCGGCACCTGCCTGCCGAGCGCGGTGGTGAGCATGACGGCGATAAAGAGGTTGGTCATGGGCAGCACGCTCGAACGCAGCGCCTGCGGAATCACGATCTTGGCGAGGATACGGCTGAAGCTCATGCCCAGCGAGCGGGCGGCTTCCACCTGGCCGACACCGACGGTGTTGATGCCGCTCATAAAGTTTTCGGAGCCAAATGCCGAGCCTAGCAGCACCGTGGCGACGATAACGCAGGTGCGGTAGGGCAGGACGACCTTGAGCGGCGGCAGCGCGTAGACGACGATAATGAGCAGCGCGATGCCGGGGATGTTACGGAAGACCTGGACATACAGGTCGCCAAAGACGCGCAGCGGCTTGAGCGGCGACACGCGCATCACGGTGACGACGCCGGCCAGCACCATGGCGCTGGCAAACGACTCAAGCGTCATGCCCCAGGTTGCTAGCAGCGCGTCGATATAGTTCTGGCCATAGAGCGACCAGAGCTCGGAGAGACTCATGCGGACCTCCCGCCGGTAAGGAAAGGGGCTCCCGTGTGTACGGAAGCCCCGACAACTCAGTGAGGAAACAGTTTACCGCAATAAAGCGCATCATGCGTTTCCGTATGGTTTCGTTGCGGTCGTTACCAGGCTCGCTGCCTAGGCGCCGATCTCGGGCAGCTCGGGAACATTGGTGTCGCCCGTACGGTCGCCGATGCAGATCTGCCACAGCTCAGTCCAGGTGCCGTCGTCCTCGATCTTCTTAAGGAAGTCGTTGACAAAGGCAACGCCGTCGGAATCGAGCGGCAGGCCGATGCCGTAGGGCTCCTTGCTGCCGAAGGGCTTGCCGGCGATCTTGTACTTACCGGGCTCGCGGACCAGGGCGCTCTGCTGCATGTTGTTGTCGATGACGTAGGCATCGACGCGGCCCTGCTGGAGTGCCTGACGTGCCTCCTCGTCTGTCTTGAACTCCTGCTGGCTGGCCTTGGGGGCAAACTCCTCCAGGATGGCGGGGCCGTTGGAGCCGGACTGGACGGCGACGTTCTTGTCGGCCAGGTCGTCGACGCTCTTGATGTCGTCGTTGTCGGCGAGTACCAGGATGGCCTGCTGCGTGTAGTAATAGGGACCGGCAAAGGAGACGAGCTTCTTGCGCTCGTCAGTGATGGTGTAGGTGGCAAAGACAGCGTCGACCTGGCCGTTTTGCAGGACGGACTCGCGCGTGTCCGAGGTCACCTGGGTGATCTCGACCTTGTTCTCGCCCAGAATGTAGTTGGACAGGAGCTGTGCGATGCCGGCGTCGAAGCCGCGGGTCTGACCGTCTTTCTCGTTGAGGAGGGAGAAGAGCGTGGAGGTCTGAACGCCACCGATCTTAAAGACGCCGGCGTCCTTGACGACCGTGGCCCAGGTGCTGGCGGCGATGGCGTCGTCATCGGCCTTGGGGCCGTCGTTGACGAGCTTGTCGAATGCCTTGGCATCGAGCGTGGCGGAAACCTCGGTATCCTCGGAGCTCTTGGAAGAGCCGGTGGCGGAACCCTTGTCGGCCTCGGCGCTGGTGTCGGAGCAGCCGGCAAGACCAAGGCCGGCGACGGTTGCGAAGGTGGCGGCGACAAAGCCGCGGCGGTCGAGAACGACCTGCTGGGAGAGGTTCTTGCTCATGGTAGAACACCTTTCTCAATAAAATCCCTAGCGGTTGAGTAGAGTTATACCCTATCCCGCTCAAATGGGTCAACACGAAATAACTCAGAAACATACTCGCCTTATGGGTAATTCTATCTACCAAAAAGGGACGGGCACCTTTGTGGTGGTTCTGGCCGGTGCAGCGGCATGCCTTGCTGCTTTTTCTCGATCTGTAACATCTGCAGCCGTTTTTGCCGAGTGACTGTTACAGATCGAGATTTTCTCTTCAGGGGGATTCGAATGTCTCAATCTGTAACATCTGGACGGCCAAAAGGTCTCTATCTGTTACAGATTGAGACAAAGGTCAGGGACTAAGACGTCTTGTCTAGATTTGTAACAGTTAGACGGGAATTCGGGCCATAGATGTTACAGATTGAGATAATCGCGTCGTGAAAACAAAAACCTCCGCAGGGATGCTTTCCTTTGCGGAGGTTTTTCTACTCGTTCAGCAGACGTACCGCTTCGGCGGCCATGTTCTCGACCGTCATGCCGTTCTGGGCGAGCAGTTCGTTGGGGTCGTAGCGGTCGGGGAAGCCCTTGGCGATGCCGAAGGTGCGCGTGCGCAACGGCGTGCATGCCAAGTAGCACGCCACGCGCTCGCCCCAGCCGCCGTCCAAGATACCGTCCTCGAGGGTGACGACAACGCGATGCTCGGCGGCAAGGCTATCGAGGAACTCGCGGTCGAGCTCGGTTGCAAAGCGCGGGTTGACGAGCGTGGCCTCGATGCCGTACTCGGCAGTCAGACGGTTTGCCACGCGCTCACCCAGCTCAAAGAAATCGCCAAGCGCGAGCACGGCAACGTCGCGGCCCTGACGCACCACGTTGTAGCGAACGGCGCTGTAGTCGGTGTCTTCGGCGGGCGCAAGGTCGGGGCGGCTTACCAGGCCGATGCCCGGTACGCGGATTGCCACGGGATGCTCACGGTGGTCGAGCGACCAGCTCAGCATGGACAGATATTCCTCCATGCAGGCCGGCGCCAAGTAGTGCATGTTGGGAAGACCGCCCAGCATGGAAATATCAAAGAACGAGAGGTGCGTCTCGGATGTGGTGCCAAAGATCGAGGCGCCAAACACCAAAATGGTTGCCGGGGCGTCGTTGAGGCACAGGTCGTGCCACAGTTCGTCGTAGGCGCGCTGCAAAAACGTGCCGTACACACCAAAGACTGGCTTGGCGCCCGAGCGTGCAAGCGCGGTGGCAAAGGTCGCAGCGTGCTCCTCGGCAATGCCCACGTCGACGAACTGTTTGCCGGCGGCAGCGCGAAGTTCGGGTGTAAAGCCCATGATGTAGGGCGTGGCGGCCGTGATGCCCACGACCTGCGGATCGCGCTCGATGGCGGCGCTGAGCGCCTCGCCCGTAATGTCGGCGTAGGTGCGCGGCGCAGGCTCGCTCGGATGGCCCGGGCAGAGCTTGCGCCCGGTCGCCATGTCAAACGGACCCACGTGGTGCCAGCGCTCGGGGTCGCTCTGGGCCGGCTCAAAGCCCTTGCCCTTGGCGGTGGAGACGTGCAGCACGATGGGATGATCGATATTGCGCAGTTCCTGCAGCGCGTCGACTAGGGCCAACACATCGTTACCGGCGTCCAGATAGCGGTAGTCGAGCCCCATCGCGCGAAAAACGTTGCGCTCACAGGTGCCGTTGCTGGTGCGCAGCTCGGCCAGATTGCGATAGAGGCCACCGTGGTTCTCGGCGATGGACTGGTCGTTATCGTTGACGATGATGATCATGTTGCTGTCGAGTTCGGCGGCATTGTTGAAGCCCTCAAACGCCAAGCCGCCCGAAAGCGAGCCGTCGCCAATGATGGTGATGACGTTGTAGCTGTCGCCCGCCAGATCGCGGGCGTGTGCCAAGCCGCAGCCCAGGCTCACCGATGTGGAGGTGTGGCCCATGGCGAACAGGTCGTGCTCGGACTCGTCGGGATTGGCAAAGCCAGAAGCCTCGCCAAAACGTTCCGGATCGATATAGGTATACGCGCGCCCGGTCAGCGCCTTGTGGGCGTAGGTCTGGTGCGAAACGTCAAAGACAATCTTGTCGATAGGGGAGTTAAACACGCGATGAAGCGCAACCGTAAGCTCAACGACGCCCAGGTTGGGGGCAACGTGTCCGCCGACAGCGGCGGAGCGTTCGAGGATGGCGTGGCGAATCTCGCCGCAGAGCAGCGGAAGCTCGGCGCGGTCGAGAGCCTTGACGTCCTCGGGCGTTGTCGTTTGCGTAAGCAGCATCGTTGTGGGTTACTCCATGCGAATCGAGCGCCGGCGCTCCCTCGGCCGGCACAATTGCACAAAACAGTCTCGCACATTTTGGCGTTTGATATGTGACGGCGGCGCGGTAATTCGCCAACCGGCGGGGCAAAACGTTTTGTCCGATGCCATACTGATAGATTCGATGATGATTTTATTTCATGCGTGTAGGCCGTGGCTTGCCGCCGTGAGCCGCTGGAAGGAGGCAGCATGTCCGATGCCGTTCGTGCCGAGAAAATCGCGCACGAGGTCGACTATGCTGCCCGTCAACTGGCACAGATGGGCCGTCTGGACCTGACGCGCGAGTTTATCCAGCATGGTGTCTTGACGTGCTATGCGCATGTGACTTCGGTAGCGCTGGCGAGCCTGT
>URYU01000083.1 GCA_900552155.1 uncultured Collinsella sp. | reverse complement strand
AGAGTCATGAATGTTGCGCTGATTGGCTCCGGCTCCTGGGGAACCGCCGTCGCCGGCCTTGCCGCCGCGCGAGCCGAGCGTGTGATCATGTGGGCCCATAGCGAGCAGACAGCCGACGGCATTAACGGCGATCACCGTAATCCGCGCTACCTGGTAGACTACGTGCTGCCGGAAAACGTTGTCGCCACGACGGACCTGGCCCAGGCGCTCAACGGCGCCGAGGCCATCATCTTTGCCGTGCCTTCGACGCACCTGCGCGACGTCTGCCACCAGGCGGCGCCGTTCATTGCGGACGAGACGCCGGTTCTGTGCCTCACCAAGGGCATTGAGCCCGAGTCCGGCCTACTCATGAGCGAGGTCATCGCCAGCAAGATCGGCAGCGAGGTGCGCGTGGCGGCGCTCTCGGGCCCCAACCATGCCGAGGAGATCTGCCGCGGCGGGCTTTCTGCCGCCGTCATCGCCAGTAAAGACCAGCAGGTGGGGGAGACCTTTAAGGAGCTGCTGCTTTCCACGGCCTTCCGCATCTATCTGTCGCAGGACATGACTGGCGTCGAGGTCTGCGGCGCCATGAAAAACGTCATCGCTATCGTATGCGGCATCTCTGCCGGCTCGGGTGCGGGCGATAACACGCTCGCCCTCATCATGACGCGCGGCCTGGCCGAGATCAGCCGCCTGGTGCACGCCCGCGGTGGCCAGGCCATTACCTGCATGGGGCTTGCCGGCATGGGCGACCTTATCGCCACCTGCACTTCGGAGCATTCGCGCAACCGCACCTTCGGCTTCGAGTTTGCCCACGGCGTTTCGCTCGACGAGTACCAGGCGCGCACGCATATGGTGGTCGAAGGTGCCGTCGCGGCACGAAGCGTCAGCGAGCTCGCCCGCTCACTGGGCGTAGACATTCCGCTCACCTTTGCCGTGGAGCAAACGCTCTACAACGGTGTTACTTTGGATAGGGCGCTCGAGATTCTCACCGATCGCGTCCCCTCTCAAGAGTTCTACGGACTTACCGACTAGCGCAGAAAGGCTACTACCATGGGTTCCATCAAAATCGCTCCGTCCGTCCTTTCGGCCGACATGGCCAACCTCAAGGGCGAACTCGCCAAGATCGCCGGCGCCGACTACGTGCACTTCGGCGTCATGGACGGTCTCTTTACCGGCAACCTGACCTTTGGCGTTGATATCCTCAAGGCAGTCAAGCGCTCCACCGATGTCCCGGTCGACGCGCACCTGCTGGTGTCGACCCCCGACGAGACGGTCGATTGGTACGCCGACGCCGGTGCCGACATGATCACCGTGCACTACGAGGCTTCTACGCACCTGCACCGCACGCTCACCCATCTGCAGCAGCGCGGCGTCAAGGCCGGCGTGGTGCTCAACCCCGCCACCCCTGTGTGCGTACTCGAGAGCATCATCGACGTCGTCGATATGGTGCTGCTGATGAGCGTGAACCCTGGATTTGGCGGCCAGAGCTTTATCCTGGGCACTCTGCCTAAGCTGCACGAGCTTACGGCCATGTGCGAGCGCCACGGCGTGTCGCCTCTGATCGAGGTCGATGGCGGTATCTCTTCCAAGAACATCGCCGAGGTCGTCAAGGCTGGCGCCAACGTGCTCGTGGCCGGCTCCGCCGTATTTAAGTCCGAAGATCCCGCTGCCGAGGTTGCGCTGCTGCAGAAGCTGGGCAACGAGGCCGCACAGGAGGCATAAACCCTTATGACCGCAGGTCAAAACCGCATACCCGTGAATCTTGACTATGCCGCCTCGACGCCCATGCGCGCCGAGGCGCTCCTTGCGCAGCGCGAGTACGACGACAGCGAGCTTGCCGGCGTCAACCCCAACTCGCTGCACTCGCTTGGCCGCAAGGCCGCCGCACGCCTGGAGGTGGCGCGTCGCGAGATCGCCCGTAGCTTTGGCGCGCGCGTTCGCCCGTCAGAGATCATCCTTACCAACGGCGGCACCGAGGCCAACCAGCTGGCGCTGCTCGGTCTTGCCGAGGGCGCCCGCCAGCGCGATCGCAAGCGCGATCGTGTCATCGTTTCGGCCATCGAGCACGATTCGATTCTGGACAACCTGCCGCTGCTGCGTGCCGCCGGCTTTACCGTCGACCTGGTGCAGCCCTGCCGCGCGGGCTACATTAAGCCCTCCGCGCTGAGTGAGCTGCTGAGCGATGACGTGGCGCTCGTGAGCATTATGGTCGCCAACAACGAGACCGGCGTGGTGCAGCCCATCCGCGAGCTTGCCGTGGCCGCACACGCCGCCGGCGCCCTGTTCCACACCGATGCCATCCAGGGCTATCTGCATATTCCGCTCGACGCCACCGAGCTGGGCGTCGATGCTATGTCCGTCGCGGCCCACAAAATTGGCGGTCCTGTAGCATCCGGCGCGCTCTACGTTATGACCCGCACGCCACTGCGCCCCCGTATCTTTGGCGGCGGACAGGAAGCCGGACGTCGCGCCGGCACGCAGGACCTGCGCACGCAGCTGGCCTTTGCCGCTGCTGCCCGCACGCTGGCGCCCCAAGTGGCTCAGGAGCGCGAAAAGCTGCAGGCCTTATCCGATAAGCTCTACGCCACGCTTACGGCCCATCCTCGCATTCACGCCACGATGGGCGACTACGCGCAGGCCGATCGTCTGCCGGGTATGGTTTCGATCTACATTGACGGCATGGACTCCGAGGAGCTCATCATCAAGCTCGACGCCGCCGGCTTTGAGGTATCGGCAGGCTCGGCATGCTCGAGCGGCAGTATGGACCCCAGCCACGTTTTGAGCGCGATGGGCATCGGTCGCGAGCAGGCATTGGGAGCACTGCGCATTTCCTTTGATGACCGCGTGAATCCGAGCGATCTGGACGAGTTTGCCCAGACGCTGCTCTCGATCGTAGGCGCCGCATGATCGTCGCCGAACTCGAGCGCGCCCTGCTTGCGCGCTATCCCAAGGCGGACGCCGAGGGCTGGGATCACGTTGGGTTATCAGTGGGAGATCCCGCTGCTGAGATCACCGGTGTTGCCTGCGCACTCGACGCGACCGAGGCCAACGTGCACCGTGCTCTTGGGGCCGGCGCCAACGTGCTGCTGACGCATCATCCCATATACATCAAGGCGCCCGAGGCCTTTTGTCCGGCGGATGCCACACGCCCCCAATGCAGCGCGGCGCTCTACGAGGCGGCCCGTTGCGGCGTGAGCATTATCTCGCTCCACACCAACCTGGACCGCTCGCAAGAAGCGCGCGTTCGCCTGAGTGAGTTGCTGGGCGCTGAGCCCATGAGCTCGCTGGAGCATGTGGGCGAGCCTGAGCTCACCGGTCTGGGCGCGCTCGCGACCCTCCACGACGCCTGCAACCTGCGCGATCTCGCCAACCGCGCTGCCATGGCCTATGGCAGCGACCCGCGCATATGGGGCGAAGCCGAGCGCCCGTGCCGCTCCATCGCCATTCTGGGCGGCTCCCTCGGCGACTTTGGTGAGCTCGCCATCGCCGCGGGCGCAGATGTTATTGTAACGGGCGAGGCGGGCTACCACGTGGCGCAGGACCTTGCCCTGCGCGGACTGAGCGTGATTCTGCTCGGCCACGACCGCTCCGAGGAGCCGTTCGTTGATATATTGATGAACTCTGCAGTTGACGCCGGGGTCGACCCCCGTCATGCGATTAAAATACTGAACCCTTGCCAATGGTGGACTGTGACAAAAGGAGAGAACTTATGAGCGCCGGCGCTACGCTACTCAAGCTGCAACAGATCGATTTGGAGCTCGCCCGCAACAAGAGCGAACTTGCCAATATGCCGGAGCTCAAGGAGCTCGCTTCCAAGCGCAAGACCTATGTGAAGCTTAAGTCCGAGATGACCAAGCTCTACGCCCAGCGCAAGGATCTGGACATTGAGCTCGACGATCTCAACACCACCGAGATTCAGACCAATAACGCCATCGAGGCTGCCAAGAAGCGTCACGTCGACGGTTCTGACTACCGCGAGGTTCAGGACCTGGAGAACGAGCTCGCCACCCTGGCCAAGCGCCTGGACAAGATCGAGCACACCCGCAAGGACGTCGTCATCGCCCATAAGGAGGCGCTCGACCGCGAGGCTCGCGCTCAGGCCATCATCGCCAAATTCGAGGAGGGCGTGAAGGCCGATACCAAGGCCGCCCGCGCCAAGGCCGCCGACCTGCAGGCCCAGATTGACGCCGCCACCAAGGAGCGCACCGCCCTTGCCGCTACGCTGCCGACCGACGTGCTCACCGACTACGAGCGCCTGCTCAAGCAGTTCCGTGGCCTGGCCGTCGAGACCATCCAGGGCAACATTCCCACCATCTGCCACACCGCGCTGCAGGCATCGTCCATGAGCGACCTCAACCACGACGGTAGCGAGATCGCGCACTGCCCGTATTGCCACCGCCTGCTGGTGCTTCCCAGCAAGGAAGCCTAACGATGACGGCGGCACCCAACAATTCAATGCAACTTGAGGGAAAAACGATCCTGCTGGGTATTACCGGCGGGATCGCCGCCTATAAGTCGTGCAATATCGTGCGCCTGCTACAAAAGCGCGGCGCACGCGTCAAGGTCGTTATGAGCGAGCATGCCACGGAGTTAGTGGGGCCGCTCACCTTCCGTGCGCTCCCCACCGAGCCCGTCGCCGTAGGTCTGTTCGACGACCCCTCCGACCCCATCCACCACATTTCGCTTGCGCAGGAGCCCGACCTGGTGGTCGTGGCGCCCGCGACGGCCAATATCATCGCCAAGATGGCCAACGGCATCGCCGATGACCTCATCTCCACCACGCTGCTTGCGACGCCGCGACCCATCGTGATCGCACCCGCTATGAACAACGGCATGTGGAAGGCGCCGGCGACGCAGGCCAACATGGCCACGCTGCGCGAGCGCGGTGTCCATGTGGTGGGTCCGGGCAGCGGCTACCTTGCCTGCGGCGACGTGGACACGGGACGCATGAGCGAGCCCGAGGACATCGTAGAGGCTGTCTGTGAGGTGCTCAACCCCGCGCCACAGGACCTGGCGGGTAAGCGCATCGTAATTACCGCCGGTCCCACGCACGAGCCGATCGACCCCGTGCGATTCATTGGCAACTGCTCTTCGGGCAAGATGGGTATCGCCCTGGCGGGGGAGGCTGCTCGCCGCGGTGCTGCGGTCACGCTCGTGTTGGGACCGACATCGGTCGATGTTCCCCGCGACGTGGAGTGCATACGCGTGCAGACCGCCGCAGAGATGCTCCGGGCGGCGCTGAGCGCCTTCCAGACGGCCGATGCGGCCATTTGTGCGGCCGCCGTCGCCGACTACACCCCCGCCACCCCTGCGGACCATAAGCTCAAAAAGTCCAACGAACGCTTGGATCGCATCGAGCTTGTCGAGACGGTCGACATTTTGGCCGAGCTCTCGCGCCAAAAGGGAGAGCGGTGCGTGATCGGCTTTGCGGCCGAGACCGATAACGTTGTCGAGTACGCCGAGCGCAAATTGGCCCGCAAGGGTTGCGATGTAATTATCGCAAACGATGTCTCGCGCGCCGATTCGGGCTTTGGAACCGACACTAACAAGGCCTGGATTGTGAGCACAGCGGGCACGCAAGAACTCCCCGTGCTAACAAAACCCCAGCTCGCAGATACAATTTTGGACTTGCTTCAAAATATTTAAAAAAGTTCTTGCACAAGGGCAAAGTTTCGGGTTAATATACTCCCTGTTGCGAGCGAGAGCAGAGCAACAAACAAAAGCTTCGGGACGTGGCGCAGCTTGGTAGCGCACTTGACTGGGGGTCAAGGGGTCGCTGGTTCGAATCCAGTCGTCCCGACCAGAAGTTTGCAGGTCAGGCACCTAGTGCCTGACCTTTTTTGTTTTAAGCAATTGCTTAATTTTGATTAAGCAACAGGGTGCTAAAAATCTACCTACGCGATATTCGCCTTTTGCGGCTACTTGCGCGTTTTGCACGCGCTTGAGCCGATTTATTAACGCGATATGAATCTACATACGCGTAGCTGGTATACAGCCGAGTACGGGCTGTATTTATCGCGGCGATTTACACAGATATAGCGACTGTAACGGACAAGCGTGTCGCTGTATTTATTCCAGTAGTTCACTTGACCGGTGGACAAGTGAGCGATTGCAACGATATGCCAACCAGGATGGGCTCCATACGAGGACGCCGCAGGGGTAATGGCGGGGGAGTGCAGCAGGCGCTCTGAGAGCCGCTGTATGACCCCATTTCTCCTCAAACCGAATACCTGTGCCGCGAACCTAAACCGTTCGTACACTTGCCAAAAGATAGGCCCGCGCGGAGTCGCGCGGGCCTTGCACTAGCAAATCTAGAAGCACCAAGCGGGAAACACGTTGCCGGCACTGTTGGCACTACCGCTGCTCCAGCGACCGAAAGGGTCAACATAGATAAAGTCCGTTGAGTCACTCGGAGGCACGGAACGAGTGCTGAAATAGCACACAATCTCAGGTCCAGAATACCTCGACGTCGCATAGTACTCGTACTGGGCGGCGTCAGACTGGAGGTCTCCGTAAATCTCGGTCGTCGAGAGGATGAAGACCTTGTCATTCGTTGCCGTCGGAGTGCCGGCGCTACCGCCGCCCTCGTTGTCCGTCATCTTCGTGACGGCCTTCGCCTTGGACTGGAGCTCGGCCGGCAGGAGCGCCCAGAGGTCACCGGAGTTCAGGCGGGCGCGGAGCTTAGAGGACCTCCAACCGCCGACATTGGTCTTTGTGTCGTTCCAGATGTGTTTGTATAGGACATCGTTGGTCGTCTCAAACGTCAGCCCCGCCTTGCCGCTACCGTCGGCGAGGTCGTCATGGTTGATACCGATGACGCGGTATCTGGGCATCGTGGTGTTCGCACTGCGAATCTCTCATAGAGGATATGCAACAACTTGATAATTTCGCGGCTTTAAGGAAGAACCTTTTCACTGTTTCCGAGGACAGCACAATTGAAGAAGCCTCGGTCCATGAAGGAGACTTTCCCATATACATAGATTAAGATAAGGCTGTGTATGACCAATATGAACTTGAGCATATTTCGTCCGTATTCATACTGGATGATCAAGGAAACATCATCGGCCCATCCGAAGGAGAGGAAGAACCTCTTGCCTTATTAAAGAAATACGCCGAATACAACGGATATAAAGCGGAAGGAGGCGACATCGAGTAACTATCAAAGGCCAGATTAAGGAGCCAGCCATGAAGAAGTGCCTGCCCTCCATCTCTCAGCAGCTCTTTGCCTCTCCCTTGTCATGACACCATTTGTGCCCGTTGCGGCAGCCCATGCCGACGAGGGATCTCCCGCCGAGAGCAGCGAGATCTACGTCGGAGACAACTACGACGAAAATTACGATATATCCCCTTTTGAGCGCGGGCGCTGCACGGATTCATATTCCAAGGCGTGGTGCGATTCTCACGGATTTGCAAATAACCGCACCGTCCCTCACAAGGTCAAGCTGGACGCGAAGGAGGAGGCTTGCCTGCGCGATCCCTACCTTGCTGGCACCGCAGAAGTTATCGCCGGTCTCGTGACAACCGGTCCTGGCAGCGGCTTTTTTTGCAACCGCAATGACATCGTACCGACATTTCACTTGCATGTTCTGAAAGGAAGTTGCCATGTTGTCGCAAAATCAATCGAGATACTTGGACACAATCGGCTTTACCCTGCTCGCATCACTCTTTGCTAGCGACCTTTTGCTGAAACCGCCCAAGGAACTCGTTTTGCTTGCCATAGACTGCATTTCCGCCCTTT
>URYU01000082.1 GCA_900552155.1 uncultured Collinsella sp. | reverse complement strand
CGAGACCAACGGCCGCAAGGTGTCCATCACCTACGCCAAGGACGCTCTTGCCACCGACCCAGTAACCCCGGATCAGCCTGGCACTCCCGAGCAGCCCGGTACTCCTGAGCAGCCCGGTACCCCCGAGCAGCCCGCTAAGCCCGAGCAGTCCGCTAAGCCCGAGCAGCCCACCACCAAGCCCGAGAAGCCTGGCAAGTCGGACACCACGACCACGGTAACCACCAACAAGACGAACACCAAGGGCGGCCTGCCCACCACTGGCGATCGTTTTGATGGCCGCATGGTGGCCGCATTCGCCATCGCTGGCGTTGCCGTCATCTCCGCGGGCGGTTACTTCCTCTACCGTCGCAATAAGGAGTAACGTCTTAGCTGAGCGGGCGGGGCATATGAGTCATCCCACCCGCTCAGCCCGCTCTTTTGACCGGCGGGAAACCCGCCTGAAATCTTTTTAAAAAAGATTTCCCCGCACGCACTTCGCTGTGCTATAGTGCAGCGCAACAGCAACTAGGTGCGACCGTGCCACGGTATCACGAAAGGAGCCACCAACATGAAGAACACGATGAAGTCTCTCAACAACTGGTGGTGGCGTGATGCGAATACGATCGGTCGACAGTGAGTCCCTCACGCCTGTTTTTGCGCTCTAGGTGATTGGAAGGCCTCCGGTTTCGACCGGGGGCCTTTTTCTATCTCGAGCCCGATCGCATTCGCATCACGCGCCTCCGCTTTTCTCTTGCACCCCCCTTCCGAAAGGATTTTCACCATGTCTCAGAACACCACCGCCGCCCAGCCCCGCACCGTCCAGACCGCCGACCGCGGCAAACTCGATGTCCGCGCCCTCGTCCTGCTTGCCATCCTGCTTGCCGCCGGCTTCATCCTCAACTTCACCGTCGGTAAGGCCATCTCAGGCATCTCGGGCGGCATGATCAGCCCCGAGTTCATCATCTCGGCCTTCTGCCTCACCATCCTGGTGGTACGCCCCAACATTGGCCAGGCGCTCGTCATTGGCCTTATCTCAGCCGCCGTGATCCAGATCACCACCACCTCGCCGTTCATCGATTTTGCCGCCGAGGGCATCGCCGCCATGCTTATGGCCGGCATCGTCAACGCCGCCGGCAAGGACGGTCAGGTCAAGCCCGCCATCGCCATTGTCGCAACCTTCCTGACCACCTTTGTCTCCGGCGCCATCTTCATGGTCATCAAGATGGCCATGCTCGGCGTGGTCGGCGAGCTCGCCGCCGCCATGCTGCCCGTCGTTGCCATGACCGCCGTCTTTAACGCCATTCTGGTCGGCGCCCTCTACTTGCCCATCCAGAAGGCCCTGAAGCTCAACTAACCCGCTCGGCTTTACGAGGGACCCCATCCTGGCGTTCATTCGTCGCTCGCGTACCCAAGTACGCTTCGCTCCTCTTTCACGCCAACCTGGGGCCCCTCGTAAAGCCGTCTCCGTGCTTCACCACCAAAGACCGTCCCAAACAACGAGCTTTTTTGGGACGGTCTTAAACAACTGGTCATTTAAGACTGTCCCCAATGACTATGAAAGGTATCCATGGAAACGATCATCAACGTCGACGATGTCTCGTTCTCCTATGGCACGCAGACCGAGCAGGCGCTCAGCCACATCTCGCTCGGCGTGAACAAGGGAGATTTCATCGGCATCATCGGGCCCTCGGGCGCCGGCAAGTCCACGCTTGCCGCCTGCCTGTCGGGCGCCGTGCCCCACCACTACACCGGCGCGTTCTTTGGGTCCGTCATGGTCGACGGCCACGACACCTGCGAAGTCTCGCTCACCGACGTGTCGCAAATCGTCGGCAGTGTGCTGCAGGATATCGACACGCAGATGGTCGCTTCGGTCGTCGAGGACGAGATGCTCTTTGGCCTCGAGAACTTTGGCGTTCCCCACGACCAGATCGAGCAGCGCGTGAGCGAAACGCTCGAGACCGTCGGCATCAGCGACCTGCGCGACCGCGAGATCGCCACGCTCTCGGGCGGGCAGAAGCAAAAGGTAGCCATCGCCGCCATCCTCGCCATGCGCCCGCACGTCTTGGTTCTCGACGAGCCCACCGCGGCACTCGCCCCCGCCAGCTCCACGTTGGTCTTCGAGACGCTGCGTGAGGCAAACCGCGCACTTGGAATCACCATCGTCGTCGTTGAGCAAAAGGTCGCCCTGCTCTCGGAGTACTGCAACCGCGTGCTCGTGCTCAACCATGGCGAAATTGCGCTGCAGGGCGAGCCACACGAGGTCTTCGCGCATACCGACGAGCTCCGTGCCATCGGCGTAGACTGCCCTCGCGTCACGCGTATCTTCAATAGCCTCGAGGCCGATGGCCTGGTAAGCGGTACCCCCTGCTTGGATGTCGATGAGGCTGCGCGCCTGATTTCGGGCATCGTCGACCCCGCACACGCGGCCATCGAAGCCCAGGCGCCCACCGGTTCCCCGCATGCACCGTCGTTGCGTCCTCATGCCAAGGACGCCGAACCCGTACTCACCTTCGACCATGTTGAGTTTGCCTATCCCAATGGCGGCGCCGCCGTACACGACCTTAGCCTGACGCTCTATCCTGGCGAGCTCGTGGGCATCGTCGGCCAAAACGGCGCCGGCAAGACCACGCTCACCAAACTGCTCACAGGCCTGCTTAAGCCCGCCTCGGGCAGCGTGCGCGTCACGGGACTGGAGACAGTCGCGGTCCCCACGAGCCGTATCGCCCGCGAGGTCGCAACGCTCTTCCAAAACCCCGACCGCCAGATCTGCAAGGATACCGTGCTCGACGAGGTCGCCTTTGGCTTGGAGCTGGGCGGCATGGACCGTGCCGAGGCTCTGCGTCGCGCCCAGCTGGTCATCGACCGCTTTGGTCAGCCCGCCGACGAGGCACCGTTCTCGCTTTCGCGTGGCCAGCGACAAATGGTGGCACTTGCCTCCGTCGTAGTGGTTGAGCCCAAGATCGTCGTGCTCGACGAGCCCACGAGCGGCCTTGACTACCGCGAGTGCATGACCGTCATGGAAACGGTGCGCACCATGGCCGAGCGCGGTTGCGCCGTTATCATGGTCTGCCACGATATGGAAGTCGTCTCGGATTTTGCCGAGCGCATTGTGGTAATGGCCGACGGTCGCATCCTCGACCGCGGCCGCACGCACGAGCTATTCTCGAACATCGATCTCATGCGGCGTGCCTACGTGGAGCCTCCCCAGGTTATTGAACTCTCGCGCCGTCTGGCATCTTCCGTCTCGCCCGCTTTTGCGCAGGTGAGCGAGGTCACCGATGTCGTTCGAATTACCAAGGAGATGGTCCACCGTGGTTAACGTCATCGACTACATGCCGGGTGACACGCTGCTGCATCGCCTGAACCCCGTCGTCAAACTGGGCCTCGCCGCCGCCATCATCGTCGGCATCTTCTTGTCCGACACCTACGTGGCGCTGCTGGGCTTTTTGGCACTCACCCTTGCGCTGGGTGCCTATGCCGGCGTCGTCGACCGTCTGTTCTCGCTGCTCAAGTTGCTGATCCCGCTCGCGCTTATCATGCTGGTGCTCCAGCTGGCCTTTATGCGCGATGGCAACGTGGTGTGGGGCTTTATCACCGACACGGGCCTCATCACAGGATCGAAGGCCTGTCTGCGCCTACTGGGCGTGGCGTTACCACTCATCCTCATGCTCATGGTGACCAAGCTCAACGACCTTGCCAACGCCTGCGTCGAGGTGCTGCACGTGCCGTATCGCTATGCCTTCACCTTTACCACGGCACTGCGCTTTGTGCCGGTGTTTGGCCAGGAGATGAACGCCATCATGGAGGCGCAGACCGCGCGCGGCGTCGAGTACGACACCAAGAACCCCATCAAGAAGCTCAAACTCATGCTGCCGTTGTGCGTGCCGCTGCTTATCTCGAGCGTGGGCAAGACCGACGCCACCGCGCTTGCCGCCGAGCAGCGCGGCTTTTATCTGCGCACGCGCGCCAGCTCGTATAAGCGTTACCCCATCAAGGGTCTGGATATCGCCGTGCGCGCCATCTGCGCCGCCCTCATCATCCTGGGATTCCTGTTCTAGCTCATCGTCAGCACCAACCGCCTAATGCAAAAGGCCTCGGCTCGCACCAAACGAGCCGAGGCCTTTACTGTTTCCCCAGATAAAAACCTACCAAAATATACCTGTCCCCTTTTGGCAGGTCGAGGGCTATTGGCGGTAGGGGGCGCCGCTGCGAATGATGGATTCACGCACCAGGACGTCCATGGCGTCGAGGGTGATCTCGGGCATCTCGCGGTACTTCTGCAGCACCGAAAGCTCCGTGCAGGCCAGGATGACGCGGTCGCAGCCGCTGCGGGCGAACTCCCACATCACGCGGTCGAACTTGTCCATATCGGGCTCGCGTCCGGCCTTGACGGCGCCGTAGATGAGCGACATCACGTCGGCCTGACGCTTCTCGCTGGGGTAGACAACCTCGACGCCCACAGCCTCGCATTCGCGCCCATAGACGCCCGCACCCACGGTTCCGTCGGTGCCCATGATGCCGATCTTGCGCACCGGCTCTGCCGGCATGCTCAGGTTGGGATCGAACTCGCACTCCCCCATCACCGCCCCGGCCAGAGCATAGCGCACCGACTCGCGCGGCATGTGGATAATCGGCACCGTCGTAAACGACTGGATCTGGTCGTAGAAGTAGTGTGACGTGTTGCAGGGAATGGCGATGTGCGCACAGCCCAGCGACTCAAGTGCCTGGGCGCACTCCTTCATGGTCGCCAGCAGCTCGGCATGCTCACCGGTCTTGATGGCCAGCGTGCGGTCGGGCATGGTCGACTTGGAAAGCACCACCATGTCGATATGTTCCTGGTCGCACGTAGCGGCCGTATGGCGCACCACCTGGTCGTAGTAATACGACGTGGCCTCGGCGCCCATGCCGCCGATAACTCCCAGCTTTTCCATCGCCGCCTCCTTGGTGACGCTTGCGCAATTGCGCGTATCATACCCGCGCCCGCCCGATGTAAACCGGACGGGCGCCGCACTCGTCTACTTGTAATACGTCTTGAACAGCTTAAAGTGACGCAGCTTGGTGTGCCACATGCGCAGCCAGCGGTTAAAGACAAAGTCGCCCTTCATAAACGAAGGGTCGGCCCCCTTGCCCTCCCTATCCAGGCGATGCACCTTAGCGCGCAGCTCGGGATCCTTGACGTACTTGTCGACGACACCCATGGGGACGACCATCCACAGCGCCTCGTCCTGCGCCGTCACAAACTCCGGCTCAAACGGGCGGTTGAACACATACTCGTCTACCACGTACTTGGCAACGTTAACGCCGCTGTTGGTGACATAGTAGTTGCTGCGGCCCTGACGGGTATTGAAGTCGAAGAACTTAAACGAGCCATCGCGCTCGTCATACTTCACGTCAAAGTTGGAATAGCCCACAAAGTGAAGGTCCTCGAGCAGCTTGCGCACGCCACCCATAAGCTCGTCATTGGGCTCGGTGATGATACAGGCATGGTTGCCAACGCCATGGGGCTGATGCTCCTCGAGCAGCACGTGGCCCAGGCACATCATGCGTACCTTACCGTTGCGATCGGAATAGCTGGTGAGCACGCGCATGTACTCGTCGTTGCCGGGCACGCGGTCCTGCAAGATCAGGTCGTCGGTGTAGCCGCTGGCATACGAATCGCGAATGACCTGTTCCAGCTCGGCGCGGTCGGCAATCTCATAGGCCTTCTTCAGGCCCTCGAACTCATGTTGCCACCACATGATGCCGTCGGACGGCTGCAGGATCATCGGGAACGGGAAGTCGATCTGGTCGAGCACTTCGGCCGGCGCCTCGCCTTGCGCATTGAGCATCTGCGCAGTAAAGGTAAAGGTGTGCGGATACGGCACGCCATGCTTCTCGCACAGCTCGTAGAAGATCTCCTTCTTCTGGCACTGCTCGAGCATGCTGTAGGGTGCATAGGGCGCAACGATGTTATCCGCCAGCTCATCGGCATCCTTTGCCTGGGCCACCAGGGCAACATAGTTATCGCCGCAGCCCATCAGGACGATCGTCTTATCGGCATGCGCCTGGGCAATGCCGTTGACGGTCTCGAGCATCACGGGCATGGTATCGATGTCGACATTGGGCGTGTAGTCGATAATCTGGCTTCGATACGCAGGGCCCGTCTGATACTTGCCAAAGACCAGACTCTTGACCTGATACTCTTCGTAGAAGGCGCGCGCCACCGAATAGGCGTTGATGTCGCCACCGAGCAGCACGGGAATGAACTCGCGCTCTGTAAATTGCAATGCCATGGAAACTTCCTATCATGAACTGCCCGCACAACGGGCGGTCTTAGTGCAACCGATTCATTCTAGCGTGCCAAACCGCCAGCACCCAAAGTTCCACCGTATCTATGGCAATCGGAGGATCAGACTCGAGCAAAGACGGCCCTCACCGCTGTACGACAACGGGCAATGAACCTACCGTTGTTGTAGGATTCAACATATTGTCATCCTCAAAGCGAAAGGCGCACGCGTGCCCCAAGAACATCTGACCGACAACCCCATCCTTGACGCTGCAAAACGCGAGCTAGCGGAACGTTCTCAAACGACCGCTCCCCTACGCACCGCCAGCAACGCCTACGAAGGACCCGCCCGCATCGTTTCGATCAACACGTCTGCGCACAAATGCACACGCAAGTCACCCGTCTCCGATGGGCACGACACCGTCATTGAGCAGTTTGGCCTCGCTTCCGATGCACACGCCGGGCACTGGCACCGCCAAGTCTCGTTTTTGGCCGCAGAATCAATCCAGACTGCCCAGCATCGCGGGCTCGATGTGCACGAAGGCGACTTTGGGGAGAACTTCACCACACAAGGTATCAACCTGCTTTCGCTCCCCCTGGGCACACAGCTCAAGATCGGCAACGACGTTCTGGTCGAGATCAGCCAGATCGGCAAGGTCTGCCACACCCGCTGCGCTATCTACTATCTCGCCGGCGACTGCATCTTTCCCCACGAGGGCGTTTTCGGCGTGGTACTAAAGGGCGGAGAGGCCAACGCCGGTGACGAAATCCAGGTAGTCAAGCTCGGCGACGCCACCTGTTCGTTCACCCCCGCCGAGGCCCTCGAAGAGATTGAGCAGGCTCGCCAGAAGGGCACGCTGTAGTTATAAAACCCCACGTTGAGATGGCTTTTACAGCCCAAAACTCCTCTCAAACAGAGCTCTGTAACGTTAAAGTTGAACTCTATGGTTTCTCAACAATTCATCATAACTGCAGGTCAAAGCCAAAGCCTCAAGTTCAACTTGACCCTTTGGAACCTTTAAGGTTCAAGTTGAGGTCGAAAGCAGTAGTAGAATACCGTTCGAACCATAACCTACGATTGATTGCAGAGGGACTGGATGCAGCATTCGAATCATCGCACCGCAGCGTTCATTGCGTCGAAGCCGGCTCGTATCATCACGAGCGCCGTGCTCGCCGTTGCGCTGACGGCCACGCCGATGCTCTCCCCCGTTGCGGCGTATGCCGCCTCGCAGGCAACGCAGGACCAGCTTTCCGCAGCCCAGCAGAAGATCGAAGCCGCCACGAGCGCCTACAACGACGCCCGCACCAAACTCGATGACCTGCAAAAGCAGATTGACTCCAATGAGGCAAGCATCGAGGAAATCGAGGCCAAGCTTCCCGAGCAGCAGGCCAAGGCAAGCTCCGCCATGCGCGATCTGTACAAGTATCAGAAGGGCACCAATCCCATCGTGAGCTTCCTGGTCAACGCACAGAGCCTGGGTGAGTT
>URYU01000081.1 GCA_900552155.1 uncultured Collinsella sp. | reverse complement strand
ACCAAAAGCAACTTCCTCGCCCACCGTGGCGCAGAACAGCTGGGCATCGGCATTCTGGAACACAAAGCCCACGCGCTGATGAAAACGCTGAGCGGCCGCAGAATCCTTTAGAAACGCCGCATCGACCGCATGCCCGTCGAACAGGTATGCCCCTGCGTCTGCGAGTTCAAGGCCGTTAATAAGGCGCATAATCGTCGTCTTACCGCAGCCGTTGGGACCGAGCAGGGCAACGAGTTCACCACGATCGACCTGCAGCGACACACCATCGACAACCGTATGCCCCGCATAGGAGAACACCACGTCGCACAGCTCGATGAGCGGAACGACCTCGGCGCCGCCCACACCGTTCGTGCCCGCCGCACTATTCATATCGATCGTCAAAACGTCGCCCTTCCCCATTTACATCCCCAGTCGGAACCAGCAGCGCCTACAGCACGGCGCACAACACTGTCAGCAGCGCCACGCCGGCCGCATAAGCCGCATCGCGCCAGCCAAACCTGGCGCGCGCGGGAGCCGGATACGCGCCGGCAAAGCCGCGGCAAAGCATAGCCTCGTCCATCGCGCGGCTGCATTCCATCGCCTTGATAAAGGTCATGCCCATGATACCCGCGATCGAATCGGTACGCGAAAATCCCTCAGGCGCACGGCCAACGCTGCGCAGCATGACCGATTCGCACAGATTGTGCGCCGTGCGACCCAGCACCTCGATGTGCTTGAGCGCCATATCAAACGTAAAGATGACCTCGTCGGGCAGATGTAGCGTCTTGAGCGCCGCCGACATGCGGCTCCAGGTAAGCGTCCACGAAACGCCCAGCACGAGCGACACGTTAATGAACGTCTTAAGCGCAATTTTGAGCATGGCGCCCGTAGCGGAAGCGCCCAGCAGCAGGGCAGGCAGCGCCAGAACCACTGCGAGCCCCGTGGCGCCGAGCGCCGGTACAATGGTCGCACGCAGCCCGCGTGCGGGGCGCACCGCGACCAGCACCAGCGCGATAGCCGCCATCAACATGAGGTACAGCGGGCTCTGCGTCAGACACACGCATAGAACGCAGACGAACATCCCCACCAGGCGCACCGGAGCCGAAACGCAAGAAAGGGCGCGGTCGACCATCGACCCGCCCTCGTGCGCGCCCCCACCCAGGCGAACCCGCTCAAGCAGGCTCGCCAGGTGCAGGACGTTCTTTTGCATCACACGATGCCGAGCCCCCACGGGCTCGTAACGCTGCTCGACCGCAAGCCAGCTAGGCAGCTCGGCTATTGCCATGAGCACCGCTTTCCTTAACCGTCAGCGAGATCAGACGGAATGCGATGGTGAGCACCGCCACGCCAATCACGCCGGACAGGATATACATGGCAGCCTGACCGGCAAAGCCAAGACCCTGCTCCTCGGAATAGGCCTGCAGGTAATCACCCGTAGGCAGAGCGTCGGCAAAGGTCGGGGTATCAAGGCCGACCGAAGCTTGCAGGCTGTCGTCACCAACCTCCTGAACGGCGGTCGCGGCGCCCTCGGCGTCCCACTCGCCCCATGCGTCACCTGTGGCAAGCAAGCCGAGCGGCGTAGCCACGACAAGCACGGCAACCAAGATGAGCGTGGGGACCAGCGAGGTCTTCTTGGCAGCAGCGCCCTCGGCAGTAAGCTGGCCATCGACGGCCTCGGGCCCGACGATAACGCTCGGCGCCGTCTTCTTGATAAAGCCGTAGATCGCGGCAGTCGCCACGCCCTCGACCACGCCGGCAACCAGCATATGCGGGATCAACATGGCCGGAATAGCCACGGACAGCGGGAAGGGGCAGTACAGCGGAGCGCCCGAAGCGTTGGTGAAGAGCATCGGCTGAATACCAAACTCGATTGCCGCGCACAGGGCTGCCAGGCACAGGCCGACCCAACCGCTCACGACGGCAGAAACCGAGGTGCCCCAGCTCTTGTCGTGCAGGCGGCTGTTGAGCGCACGGAACACGATAGCAGCGACAAACGGCAGCACAAAGGCCATGTTAAAGCAGTTGGCGCCAAACGACAGAACGCCGCCGTCGCCAAACAGCAGCGCCTGCAGTGCCAGCGCAACCGAGACAGCGATAGCCGCGGCCTCGGGGCCTAGCAGCAGCGCAATGAGCGCGCCGCCGACGGCGTGACCTGTGGTGCCGCCGGGCAGCGGCACATTGAACATCATAAGCAGGAAGGAGAACGCGGCGCAGATGCCCAGGAAAGCCATGTGCTCGCGATCGAGCGTGGCGCGCACTTTCTTGATGCAGTGAACCCAAACGGGCACCATCGCCACTGCCATGACGGCATCGGTCTGCGGGGACAGATAATTATCTGGAATATGCATGCACACCTCCCGGTTATCGGCGCACGGAATTGCAACGCCGTTTGAATCACCTTTCCAGTGTTACGTAATGTCAGATTCGTAACACGACGCGGGCTATCATAGCAAAACGGCGCACTGCCGACAAAGCAGCACGCCGTTATGTAATGCGCGTGTCATATATGCAGGCTCAACGGTGCCTTATACCGGGCATAGCGGTCATGTAGGATTCGGCAGCAGCCACCGCTAACCCCTACCCCCGCGCAGGCCCTAGCCGCGGACCTCGCCGTTTACGCCCTTGCACACCTTGGTGACGATCTTCTGGTGCGCCTTTTCGACCTCTTCGCTGGTGAGCGTGTGGTCGTCGGAGCGATACGTAAGCGCAAAGGCCATGGACTTCTTGCCCGCTCCGATGCGGATGGGATCGCGGTAGACATCGAACAGGCGCACGCCCTCGAGCAGCTTGCCGCCGGCACTCGTAATACGACGCTCAAGATCCTCGCAGGTCACAGTGTTGTCGACCACGATAGCAAGGTCGTGCTCAACGGCCGGGTACTGCGAGAACTCACGGTAGTTCTCCTGGTTGCGGGCGCCCTTGATCAGCTTGTCCAAGTCGAGCTCAAAGGCAACGACGACCTCGTCAATGCCCATAGCCTCGCGCGCCTCGGGGTGAATCTCGCCAACCCAGCCCAGCACGGTACCGCCCGAGAGCACCTCGGCAGCACGACCCGGCTGCAGGAAGGCATAGCCCTCGCCCTCGACGGGACGGAAGCGAACCTTCTCGACGCGCAGCTGGGCAAGCAGCTCCTCGACAATGCCCTTGCCAAAGAAGAAACGCAGCTTACGGTACTTCATGTTCCAGGACTGCTCGCTCCACTGGCCCGACAGCACGCCCGCTACGGACTTGGTCTCCTTGGGCAGGCTGGCGTTCTCGCGACCGTGGAACAAGCTGCCGACCTCGTACAGATGCACGTTGGGCGTGCCGTGGGCCTCGTTGTAGGCCACAGACTGCAGCAGACCCGGCAGCAACGAGCGGCGCATCTCGGTCTGCTCGGCCACCAGCGGGTTCATGAGCACCACGGGGCAGCCGCGGCCTTCGGTGGACATGCCGATCTTCTCCAGGTCGCCCGGGGCGGCGAAGCCAAAGGTCGTGGTCTCGTTGAGGCCGCAGGCGCGCAGGATCTCGCCAACCTTGCGGGTGAGCTTCTGCTCGCGGGTCAGGCCGCCGATATGGTTCCTGGCAGCCGGGATGGTCGCCGTCACGCGGCCCATGCCCCACAGGCGCAGGACCTCCTCGATCAGGTCGATCTCGCGCGGCAGGTCGGGACGGAAGCTCGGCGGCGTGACCATAAAGTCCTCGCCGTCGCGCTCGACGGTGCAGCCCAGGCGGGTGAGTGAGCGCTCGATAAAGTCGGGCTCGATGTCAGCACCGCAGATGGCGCGTACGCGGGCCAGGCGCAGCTTGATGCCGTCGATGGTCTTGGGCGCGGGGAACACGTCCACATAGCCGGGGGCGACCTCGCCGCCGGCGATCTCCTCGATGAGCGCGCAGGTAACGTTGGCAACATCCACGCAGCCGGTCTCGTCGACCTGGCGCTCAAAGCGGATGGAGGCGTCGGAGATCAGCGACAGGTCACGGCTGGTGTGCGAGGTGCGGCCGGCGTTGAAGCAGGCGCTCTCGACCATCACGTCGACGGTGTCGTCCTCAATCTCGGAATCCATGCCACCCATAACGCCGGCCAGCGCCACAGGACGCTCGCCGTCGGTGATGAGACCCATGCCGGCGTCGAGCGTACGCTCCTCGCCGTCGAGCGTCGTGAACTTCTCGTCCTGCTGGGCGGCACGAACGACCACGCGGCGCCTGCCATCGCGCTCGGCAAAGGTGTCGAGGTCAAAGGCGTGCAGCGGCTGACCAGTGAGCATCATCACATAGTTGGTGATGTCGACGATGTTGTTGTGCGGGCGCACGCCCAGGGCGTTAAGGCGCTTGACCATCCAGTCGGGCGACGGGCCGACCTTCACGTTGCGCACGATGCGGGCAACGTAGCGGTCGCACAGGCCCTCGTCGGCAATCTCGACGGAAAGCTCGTCGTCGGTCGCGCGGCCGGTCTCGGCCTTGATGGCGGGCAGCTCAACGTGGAAATCGCGGTCGAAGATGGCGCCGGTCTCGCGAGCCATGCCGATCATGGACAGGCAGTCGGGGCGGTTGGGCGTGATCTCGCAGTCGAGCACGGTGTCGCTCGAGCCCACGTACTCGGCAAACGGCATGCCGCAGGGCGTATCCTCGGGCAGGATCATGATGCCGGAGTGGTCGCCGCCCAGGCCGAGCTCGCGCGCAGAGCAGTTCATGCCCATGGACACGACGCCGCGAAGCTTGCTCTTCTTGATCTTGACGTCGCCGGGAAGCACAGCGCCGATCATTGCCGTGACGATGTGGTCGCCAGCCTCAAAGTTCTGCGCGCCGCAAACGATCTGCAGCGGGGCGGGGTTGCCGTCGGCGTCGAGATTCTTGTCGCCCACGTCGACCGAGCACACATACATGTGGTCGCTATCGGGGTGCGGGGTCTTGGTGAGCACCTTGGCGGTCACCACATGGTCGAAGGACTCGCCCACGGTGTCGATCGCCTCGACCTCAGTGCCGGTACGGATGTATTCGTCCGAAAGGGTCTTAGGATCCTCCGGAATATCGATCATGGTCTTGAGCCAGTCGTAAGAAACGCGCATCTAACTGGTCTCCTTTCATAAATGCGGCTTTGAGCCGGAAACTGCAACTAAGAAGAAAGCGTTCTAGAACTGGTTCAAGAACCTCATGTCACCGGTCATCAACGTGCGCAGGTCGGGCAGGTCGTAGCGCAGGGCCGCGACGCGCTCGGCGCCAATGCCAAAGGCGAAGCCGGTGTACTTCTCGGGGTCGATGCCGCAGTTGATCAGGACGTTGGGGTCGACCATGCCGCAGCCCAGGATCTCGATCCAGCCGCTGTGCTTGCAGAAGTTGCAGCCCTTGCCGCCGCACACGTGGCAGCTCACGTCCACCTCGCAGGCAGGCTCGGTGAAGGGGAAGAAGTGCGGGCGGTAGCGCGTCTTGCGATCCTCGCCAAACATGCACTTAACAAAGTAGTCGAGCGTGCCCTTAAGATCGCCAAAGGTGATGCCCTCGTCAACGACCAGGCCCTCGATCTGGTTGAACTGCGGCAGGTGGCAGGCGTCGGCCGTGTCGGGACGGTAGACGGTGCCCGGGCAGATCATGTAGATGGGCGGCTTTTGCGACTCCATGGTGTGGATCTGCACGCCCGAGGTCTGGGTGCGCAGCAGCACGTCGGACTCGCCGTGAGCGTGAGCCTCGGGATGCGCGACGCTGCCGGGGTTGTTGTCGACCACATAGAACGTGTCGCGGGCCGATCGGCGCGGGTGATCCATGGGCGCGGTGCGCGCGGGGAAGTCGTAGTAGGAGGTATCGACCATGGGGCCGGACTCGACGGTGTAGCCGATACCGCAGAAGATGTCCTCGGCCTCCTCGATGATCTGCTTGATCAGGTGCTGGTGGCCGATCTGCGGACGGATGCCCGGCAGCGTGATGTCGCCGGCCTCATGCTCGAGTGCGTGCTTGAGGGCGGCGGCCTTCATCTCGGTGGTGCGCTCGTCGAGCATGCCCTCGATCAGCTGGCGCATCTCGTTGGCGCGTTTGCCCATCATGGGACGATCCTCGGGAGCGAGCTTGCCCATCATGCGCATCAGGCCGGTGATACGGCCCTTGCGGCCGAGCAGCTCAACGCGCGCGGCCTCGAGCTTGGCGGCGTCGTCGGCGCCTGCGACGAGCTCCTTGGCCTCTTCCTCGAGTTTGACCAGATCATCAATCAGACTCATGTCTTCCCTTTCGTCTCTCGCACATCCGCGCTCCGGGACGGCTGACGCCGCCCGATGTTGCGGATGCGCGGCCCGGTTCGGTAACAAAAAACCGCCCTCGGGCATGTACATTGCCCAAGGACGGTTGAATTCCGCGGTACCACCTTGTTTGACCCGGCGGATGTCTGGCCCGCCGCGCCCACTCTGTGCCTCTTGTCGCGAGGCTCACGGCTTCCCTACTGGGACTTTGCTGCCACTGGCCGCGTGCCCGTTGAGGTCGCTGCTCGGGAGTGAACGCTTGGCCCTTGCCACCGCAGGAAGGCTTGCAGCCCATGACCTTCCCTCTCTTGCCGGCGACGCGGCGGGCAAAACCCTCTCCGTCAACGCATTGGGCTATAGGATAACACATTTCGCGAGCGCATCGCCGCGTTCCGTTTTGTTCGCACTGGGTACAAAGCAGGTAGCTGTGCAAACTTGCCGCGCACCCGCCTGCGGCGCTCGGCCTGCGAGATTAAGGATACGGTATGGGAAAGAAACTCGATAAGAAGGCCAAGGCCGCCGTGGCAAAGGCTGCCAAGGGCGTCAAAAAGTTCCGCAAACTCGAGGGCAAGCTGTGGACTCGCGAGTACCTGCTCAAGATTGCCGAGTTCGATGGAGCGACGATCGCTCCTGTCAACGGCGCTGCCGCCCGTGCCGACGCCATGGGCACGCTTGCCGGCGAACATCACAAGCTGCTGACCAGCGAGAAGTCCGTTGAGCTCGTACGCTCGTTAGTGCGCGAGACCGTCGCCGGCGGCAAAATCGACGACCCGCAGCTGCTCGATGAGATCCGCGTGCTCGGCCGCGATCAACGCGAGGCAAGCGCCATTCCCACCGAGGAGGCCGAGGCCTGGACCAGGCTCACCTGCGAGGCCGACGCCGTGTGGCACAAGGCCAAGACGGCCAATGACTGGGCGAGTTTTGAGCCCTACGTGGATAGAATCGTCGCCCAACTTAAGCATCAGGCCGAGCTCATGGACCCCAAGCGCGACCCATACGATGTTTGGCTCGACCAGTACGAGCGCGGCCTTTCCACCAAGAGCTTCGATGCGTTTTGCGACGAGGTCAAGGCCACGGTCGTGCCGCTCGTACACGCCATCGGCGAGCGCGGCCAGCAGCCCGCTGCCGACTTTTTGCACGCCCGCATGCCCGAGGCCGCCCAGCGCGCCATGAGCTTCGACCTTATGAAGCTCGTCGGCCTGGACCTGAACGACACCACGCTTGCCTTTACCGAGCACCCGTTTAGCGAGGGCTTTGCCGTGGGCGACGCGCGCATCGCGACGCACATCTACGAGGACGACTGCATCTCCAACGTCTACAGCATCATCCACGAGGCGGGACACGCCATGTACGAGCTGGGCGTCAATCCTGCCTATGCGCGCACCTGCCTGGAGGGCGGCACTTCCATGGGCATCCACGAGAGCCAGAGCCGCTTTTTCGAGAACACCGTGGGTCGCAGCCGCGCCTTTATGGGCCCACTGCTCGAGGTGCTGCGCCGTCACGCGCCCGAGGTCTATGGCAGTGTGGACGAGGATACGCTCTACCAT
>URYU01000080.1 GCA_900552155.1 uncultured Collinsella sp. | reverse complement strand
ACCACCGATGTCCGAGAGCGTCACGCACTGATCGGCAGAATCCAGGCAGCTCACAAGCGCCGCCAGTGTGTCGTTGTCGCCAAACTTAATCTCATCGACGGTAACGGTATCGTTCTCGTTGACGACCGGCACCACGCCAAGCTCCACGAGGCGCAGCAGGGCGTCGCGCGCATGCAGGTAGGACGTGCGGCGGGCCGTGTCGTGGCGCGTGAGCAGTACGAGCGAGGTGAGCAGGTCGCGCGCATGGAACTCCTCGTCGTAGGCCGACGAGATGATGCACTGACCGGCCGAGGCGCAAGCCTGCAGGCTCGGCAGGTCGCCGACCGGCTTGCGTTCGAAGCCCAGCACGGGATAGCCACAGGCGATAGCGCCCGAGCTCACCACGACCAGACGCCAGCCGAGCTTGTGCAGCGCTGCGGCCTGATCGGCAAGTCCGCCGATAAAGGCGCGGTTGACCTTGCCATCGGCACCCACCACCGTGGACGAACCGATCTTAACCACCATCGTTTTATAAGAAGTCGTCATACGTCAAACCAATCAACTGTTCAGCGAACGGCCGAGCTGGCGGCCAAGGGAGCGTGACTCGCCCCTACCGCCCAAGGAATTAGTGAGCCCAGGGAAAAGCAGAGGCCGCGGCCATGTTCTTGCGTACGAGCTCGTCGCGCACCTGAGCCAGGCCCTGCTCCATGCCCACCACATAGGTCTGCGGGTACAGGAAGCGCTTGAAAGCTGCGTCCAGATGATCGAGCGCCCAAGCACAGCGCTCGCGCGCGTCCTGGATGCTCTCACGCGGAGCCACCGCACCGCCATCGCGCACGATTGGCACCAGCAGCTCGCGATACTCAAGTTCGGACACGTCAGTCACCAGGGCGGCATCATTCACGGCCACGAGGGTATTGCCGCGCGCGGCGCCCTCCCCCGCCAGATGGTCCTCGTCGTAGATCATGTCGCAGACCGGGCCGCCAAAGCCGTCGTAATAACGGCGCACGCGTTGCACGCCCGGGATCGTGCGCTTGTAGGGCTGCTCGGAGAGCTTGACCACCGGCGTCCATGGATCTGCCTCGCTCGCACGGCGGGCGGAAAGCTTGTACACGCCGCCCAGCGCCGGCTGGTCATAGCAGGTCGCGAGCTTGGTACCCACGCCAAAGCTGTCGATGGGCGCGCCCTGGTCGAGCAGCGACTGAATCGTGTACTCATCCAGATCGTTAGAAACCGAGATCCCCACATAGGGCAGGCCCTCAGCATCAAAACGGCCGCGGACATACTTGGACAGCTTGGCGAGGTCGCCCGAGTCGATGCGAATAGCCGACAGGCGCTCGCCCACCGCCTCCATCTCCTTGGCAACCGTAATGGCATGCTCGCAGCCCTCGCGCACGTCATAGGTGTCGATGAGCAGCGTACAGTTCTTGGGGCTCGACTTGGCAAAGGCACGGAAGGCCTCAAGCTCGGAATCGAAGCTCATCACCCAGCTGTGCGCATGTGTGCCAAAGACGGGAATACCGTAGCGGCGGCCGGCGAGCACATTGGACGTAGAGGAGCAGCCGGCAACGTAGCTCGCGCGCGCAACGGCCAGGCCGCCATCGGGACCCTGGGCTCGGCGCAGGCCAAACTCCGCCACGGGGCGACCGTCGGCGGCGAGCACCACGCGCGCCGTCTTGGTGGCGACAAGCGTCTGGAACCCGACGATGTTGAGCAGCGCCGCCTCGAGCAGCTGGCACTCCAGCGCGGGGCCGGTGACGCGCACCATGGGCTCGCGCGGAAAGACGAGCTCGCCCTCGGGCACGGCGTCGATGTTTACATGCGCACGAAAATCGCGCAGGTAGTCGAGGAATCCAGGCTTGAACATCGCGCCGCCGGCAGGGGCCTGGAGCGAGGCGAGGTAGTCGATGTCCTCGGGCGTAAAGCGCAGATTCTCGACCAGCTCGGGCAGTTCGGCGGTGCCGCACATGACGGCATAGGCGCTGCCAAAGGGATGGTCGCGGTAAAACGCGGTAAAACAACCCTGCTCATTGGCCTTGCCGCTCTCCCACAGGCCCTGGGCCATAGTGAGCTCGTACAGATCGGTGAGCATTGCAATGTCGGTGGGATGCGAGATGTCGGTCAAAGCCATGGGGCGACCTTTCGGATGTGAGGTACAGAATTTGAGGGTTTGACGAGAGCAGAGGATGCGGACATGACGCCCGATGCAAATCGGTTAGAGCAGGCCCATGCTGGTCAGGATCGTGTAGCCCATAAAGATGACAAACGCGATGAGGGCAAGGACAATGATGAATTTTTGAGCCGGCGCCATGCCAGGGAGCTCGTTCTCGCCCGTAGGTTCCTTGGAGGTAACCATGCGCTGGGCAAAGGTCATCTCGTCACGGCTCGGCTTGGGCTCGACGGACTTGGGACGAGCGGCCTTTTTAGGCTGAGGTTTGGGCGCGGCAGGTGCAGGCTTCGCAGCAGCGGGCTTGGGTGCAGGCGCGGGCGCCGATGCGGATGCGGCGTTCGCGGCGACCTCCTCGGCCTTCGCACGCTCGGCACGCAGGGCAGCCAGCTCCTCACGCTCGCGACGGGCCTCTTCCCGAGCCTCGCGGCGGGCCTTCTCGGCGCGGAGCTCTTCCAACTCAGCGCGCTCCTCGTCGGACAATGGTTGGGACTCAAGCTCGGCCATGGTACAGCCCTTTCTTTTAAAAAAAGCCGCCGACACAATGTCAGCGGCTTATCAAATCCAAGGGTGGAGACGAAGGGAGTCGAACCCTCGGCCTCTGCCATGCGACGGCAGCGCACTCCCAACTGAGCTACGTCCCCAGGACAAGTCGATATTTTACCTACGGCTCGCCAACTGTCAACGCCCAATAACCAGTCTTTTTGGGGCGCGGCTATTTTGACAACTTTTCGAACAGGCGATCCTCTCGATGATTTTTTAATCCCCGTCCCAGAAAAATCATCGACGAACGCACTACTTTGCGCTGGTAAGAACGCCGGTGGTGTCGAAGGCAGGGGTGAAGCTCTCGTCTACAGCGCCGCCCTCTTGCCAAAACATCGTCGTAAAGCCCAGGTCATCGGCATGGTCGAGCACCTGCTCGTACTCCTCGCGCGTCACGGCGCGTGCCAGGTCGCCGCCCTGCTCTCGCATGAGCGCATTGGGCGTGTACTGGTTCATGACCGAGATCGGCACGTCGCCCACCGTCTGCCACACCAGGTCTAACACGCGGCACGAGTCATCCGCATGCCCCGGCAGCACCAGGTGGCGCACGATGATGCCGCGCTTCATGAGCCCGCCCTCATCCACCAGCTCTCCCCCGCGGCGATCGATCTCGCGCGCCATCTGGGCCAGACCCGACACGGCCACGCGCGGGTAGTCCTTAATATGAGAAAGCGACTGCGCAAGCCCGGCATCGGCATATTTAAAGTCGGTGAGCCACACATCGACCAGGTCGCCCAGCGCCGCCACGGCACTCGCGCGCTCGTAACCACTCGTGTTGTACACGATTGGGATGACCAGCCACCGCGCCCGTGCCGCGGCAATCGCCGCCGGCAGCAGGTGCGCGTAGTGAGTCGCCGTCACCAGGTTGATGTTGTTGGCACCTTGGTCCTGCAGCTCCAACATAATCTCGACCAAGCGCTCGGGCGAAATCACAAGCCCAAAATTGCCCGTCGAGATCTCATGGTTCTGGCAATAGACGCATTTGAGCGAGCAGCCGCTAAAGAAGATTGTGCCCGAACCGGCCTCGCCCGAGATAGGCGGCTCCTCCCACATATGAAGCGCCGCGCGGGCCACCTTGAGCGTGTCGTTAGCACCGCACACGCCGCGCGCACCCTCATCGCGGGCCGCACCGCAACGGCGCGGACACAAATGACAGGCGGGCGAAAAAAGTTCGGTCAACGACGTCGGCATAAAAACATGCTCCAAAACAACGATTCAGCAGCTCAAACGTAAAGGGCCAGGCCGCGTAGACGGCTCCGTCCCTAAGGCGCCGTAATCGTCCGACACGATTTTTGTAATGTCAAGACTGGAATCCACAAAGTGCCGCTTTATGATGTAGGTATTCCGCCCCCCGCGGAGCAACTGGGTGAACCGTCGCGTTTATTTAGGGAGCCCACACAGTCGTACCTAGTACAGGTATCCTTCGTTGTTAAGGACGCTGGAACAGTCGATGAGGGCACCCACCTGTTTTAGGTGGGTTCATTTTCGTAACGTGGGGGGTGGTTTTCTTTTGCCGAAAATCACCATTACAGTCCATATGGATTCCCGCCGGCATCCCGACAAGCCATCGACAACATCCCAATATCTGGTAAGCGCGTGATTATCGCTGCGTGCAATTACATGCACCCCCCTTGGTCGAGTATTATGGTTCGGCTATGCCCTTTGCGCATGGCGTTCTTCTGACCTTTTCCTTCGACGCTTGGCGGTTTTTAGATTCATGGCTTCATCCCCGAGCTACATACCGTACCTATGCGTGGCAGCGGCGGCCTTTATCACGACCTTCCTCGCGGTGCCCCTGGTCAAGCGCTTGGCAATTAAGCTCGATGCCGTCGACTATCCTTCTAAGCGCCGCATCAACACCAAGCCCATCCCGCGTTTGGGCGGAACGGCGGTGTTATTGGGCCTGGTCGTTGCCTGCATTGTGCAAATCCTAGGCACCTGGCACCTAGGCTGGCCACCCGTCCTGGTGCCGCACCCGCGCCTTCACATTAGCTATCCCATGCTGGCGCTCTCCTTTACCGTCATCTTTGCGACCGGCGCTATCGACGACGTCTTCCAGCTCAAGCCCAAGCAAAAGCTGGCCGGACAAGTCCTCGCCGCGCTTATCGCCTGTATCGGCGGCCTAATAATCGGCGTCATCGTCAACCCGTTTGCCCCCGGCGAAATCATGCTCGGATGGCTCGCCTACCCCATCACCGTGATCTATCTGGTGGCATTCACCAACATCATTAACCTCATCGACGGCCTCGACGGCTTGGCCACGGGCATCTGCGGCATCGCCTCGTTCACCATGTTTTCGATGGCCGTTCTCTCGGGCCGTATCGACGCCGCTGCGCTCTCCATTGCGCTCTTTGGCGCCTGTCTGGCCTTTTTGCGCTACAACTTCAACCCCGCAAGCATCTTCTTGGGCGACTCGGGGTCGTTGCTTCTGGGCTTTGCACTGGGCTCCATCTCGCTGCTCAACGTGAGCCGCACCGCCGCACTCACCTCGCTTATCATCCCGCTCATCGTTGCCGGCGTGCCCATCATCGACACGTTTAGCGCCATCGTGCGCCGCAGGCGCGCCCACATTAGCATCGGGCAGGCCGACAAGGGCCACATCCACCACCGCCTGATCCAAGAAGGCTACAACCAAAAACAGGCCGTGCTGCTCATCTATGCCTGGTGCATCATGCTTTCGGCCGGCGCCGCCGCGATTAACCAGGTCGAAGTGCCCATGCGTGTGCTCATCTTTACCGTGCTCGCCATTGGCTCGGCGGCCTTCGCCAAGCACCTGCACCTGTTTGAACCCGTGCTACGCCACCATTACAACAAGCGCACGCACGAGGACGAGCTCGTCACCCCCGACGACCCCGCCTTTAAGCAGGAGGAGCAGGCAGCCGAGGAGCGCAAAGAAGAGCGCCACCACAAGCTCTAGGGCAAGCTGCCGAGGATGTGCCAAGGCACCGTTAGCCAAGCGCGGCCGCGCCGCACCCATCGCACATGCCGCACCACGCGCGTCCCTCTCCCGCCCCTTGCCTACTTACGCACCGCCCCTCTAATAAACGCGTTATCATCTTGACCCATGAACATACGTTAGGAGCAATCATGCCAAACGAGAACAGCTACGAAGTCGCGCTGCAAAAGAGCAACGCCATTCGCGAGGGCCTGACCAAAACGCCCGAGAAGTTCACCATGCTCACCGGCGACCGCCCCACCGGCCGTCTGCACCTGGGCCACTACTTCGGCACCCTCAAGGGCCGTGTTGAGCTGCAGAACATGGGCGCCAAGACCAACGTGCTCATCGCCGACTACCAGGTCATCACCGCTCGCGACACGACCGAGCACATCCAGGACAACGTGTACAACATGGTCATGGACTACCTTGCCTGCGGCATCGACCCCGACAAGACCATGATCTACGCTCACTCCGCCGTGCCCGCCGCCAACCAGCTCATGCTGCCGTTCCTGTCGCTGGTCTCCGAGGCCGAGCTGGCGCGCAATCCCACGGTCAAGGCCGAGATGGAGGCCTCGGGCCACGAGCTTACCGGCCTTCTGCTCACCTACCCGGTGCACCAGGCCTGCGACATCCTGTTCTGCAAGGGCAATATCGTGCCGGTGGGCAAGGACCAGCTGCCGCACATCGAACTGACCCGCACCATCGCCCGCCGCTTCAACGAGCGTTACGCCAAGAAGAACCCGGTGTTCCCGGAGCCTGACGCCATCCTGTCCGATGCGCCGGAGATTCCGGGCCTCGACGGCCAGAAGATGAGCAAATCCCGTGGCAACTCCATCATGCTGAGCGCCACCGCAGCGGAGACCGCCAAGCTCATCAAGAAGAGCCGCACCGATTCCGAACGCAAGATCACCTTCGATCCGATCAACCGTCCGGAGGTCTCCGCACTGCTGACCACCGCGGCGCTGACCACCGGCCGCGACCCGAAGGAAATCGCCGAGGAGATCGGTGATTCCGGCGCGGGCGCACTGAAGATGTACGTGGTTGAATCCGTGAACAACTTCCTTGCCCCGATGCGCGAACGCCGCGCCGAGCTGGCCAAAGATATGGATTACGTGCGTGACGTGCTCGCCGAGGGCAACAAGAAGGCCAATGCCATCGCCAACGAGACGCTGGAGCAGGTGCGCGACGCCATGGGCATGCGCTACTGAGCGCGTTTGAGCCGTGCGGCCGTCGCACGCTTACGTGTTCGCACGTTCACAACGAGAAATGGGTCGGTAACCACATCGGTTCCCGACCCATTTCGCTTACAAATGGCGGATTACGCCTTCCGCCGGATGCCATCCCGCTTAGATCTGCGAGCGCTTCTCCCCTGCGGCGATTTCGGCGGCCACGAGGTCGTCGTCCACGTGGCGGTCGTCCGGATCGTCGAGATAGTGGTCGAATTCGTGCAGCACTTCCGCGCTTGGCGCGGGCGTGAGCAGCGAGACCACCACGATGAACAGCAGCGAGATGATGAACGCCGGCAGCAGCTCGTAGATGGCGAAGATGCCACCGAGCGGCTTGACGAGGTTGTGCCAGATGAGCACGGTGGCCGTGCCGGACAGCATGCCCGCGATCGCGCCGTACTTGTTGGTGCGCCTCCAGTACAACGAGGTGAGCATCAGCGGTCCGAAGGACGCGCCGAGGCCGGCCCACGCGTACGAGACCACTTGGAAGATCGAGGAGTTCTGGTCGAACGCCACCACGATGCCGAAGATGAACATGACGAGCAGCGTGATGCGCGCCACCATCATCACCTGGCGGTCGGTGGCCTTGCGGTGCAGCAGTCCGCGGAAGATGTTCTCGCCGACGGCCGAGGCGCCGATGATCATGTACGAGGACGAGGAGCTCATGGACGCGGCGAAGATGCCGGACACGACGATGCCGCACATGAAGCTCGGCAGCAGCGCCTGCGACACCACGATGAAGATGTTCTCCGCGGCCGCCTGCGTGGCGAACTGCGTCGGCATCATGGCACGGCCGACCAGGCCGATGCACACGCCGCCCGCCAGCGAGCTCACGCACCACGAGGTTGCAATGAAGCGGGATATCTTGATATCCTCGGAACTGCGGATGGACAGGAGCCGCACGAGCACCTGAGGCATGCCGA